>NZ_JBYSWB010000034.1:0-47836 GCF_058986725.1 Pseudomonas sp. GW821-FHT01A09 | reverse complement strand
GGGCTTGCCCCCGATAAGGGTGTCAGCGACATCTCTGTGACTGGTCAACCGCTATCGGGGGCAAGCCCCCTCGCTACAGGGTTACAGCGATGAAGCGAGCGGCGCTGGCGTCGACTCGACCAGTTCCAGACGCGCATCACTCTGCGCGCTGACCCGGTTGTACAGTTCGGCATCGCTTTCCAGGGCCTTTTCCCGTGCCGGGAAGATTTCCTTGAGCTTGGTGGTCCAGGCTTCGGACCTGTACTGCTCGGGGAAGCAACGCTCGATCAGCTCAAGCATGATCGACACCGTGACCGAGGCGCCCGGAGAGGCCCCCAGCAACGCCGCCAGGCTGCCATCGGCTGCGGACACCAGCTCGGTACCGAACTGCAGCACACCGCCTTTCTTGGCGTCCTTCTTGATGATCTGCACACGCTGACCGGCCACTTCCAGGCGCCAGTCTTCAGCCCGCGCGCCCGGATAGAAGCGCCGCAGCGATTCGAGGCGTTGCTCCATGGACTGCATCACTTCGCTGATCAGGTACTTGGTCAGGTCCATGTTGTCGCGGGCCACGGCCAGCATCGGCCCGAGGTTGCCGGCCCGGACCGACTTGGGCAGGTCGAGGATCGAGCCGTGCTTGAGGAACTTGGTGGTGAAGCCGGCGTAAGGCCCGAACAGCAGGGACTTCTTGCCGTCGACCACACGGGTGTCCAGGTGCGGCACCGACATCGGTGGCGAGCCCACTGCGGCCTGGCTGTAGACCTTGGCCTGATGCTGCTTGACGATTTCCGGATTGTCGCAACGCAGCCACTGGCCGCTGACCGGGAAGCCGCCGAAGCCCTTGCCTTCTTCGATACCCGAGGCTTGCAGCAGTGGCAAGGCCGCACCGCCTGCCCCGAGGAAGACAAAACGCGCATTCAGTTGGCGGGTGCTGCCGCTGTTGACGTCTTTGATCTCGACAGTCCAGCCGCTGCCGTTACGGCGCAGGCCGGTGACGCGCTTGGAGTATTTGACCTGCGCGTCGGCGGCGCTGGCCAGATGGCCGAGCAGCTTGTTGGTCAGGGCGCCGAAGTTGACGTCGGTGCCCTTTTGCACGCGGGTGGCGGCGATGTGCTGGTCGGCTGGACGGCCGGGCATCATCAACGGCATCCACTCGTTCATCAGCGTCTTGTCTTCGGTGTACTGCATGCTGGCGAAGGCGTGATGCGGCTTGAGCGCCTCGAAGCGTTTTTTCAGGTAGGCCACGCCCTTGTCGCCTTCGACGTAGCTCAGGTGCGGGACAGGGCTGATGAACGACTTGGCCGAGCCAAAGGTGCTCTTTTGCGTGAGGTAGGCCCAGAACTGCTTGGACACCTCGAACTGAGTGTTGATGTGTACGGCTTTTTTGATGTCGATCGAACCATCGGCGGCCTGCGGCGTGTAGTTCAGCTCGCACAGGCCGGCGTGGCCGGTACCGGCGTTGTTCCAGGGGTTGGAACTCTCGGCGGCTCCCGAATCCATCAGCTCGACGACTTCCAGTCGCAGGGTTGGATCAAGCTCTTTGAGCAGTACGGCCAGGGTGGCACTCATGATGCCCGCGCCTACCAGTACCGCATCGACTGCTTCATTCTGCGCCATTAACGCGTCTCCAAAATCTTCAGCACCAAATTGACAACATGGGATCCTGATTCTGGACAGCCCATGTCCGATTCGTAGCAAAATCCTTGCAGTGTCGGCGGGCGTTTGCTGTCCGGCCTGAGGTGAGCATGAACTCACGCCAGAGCGCGGGACGCAATTCGACCATTGGTCGAGACGGCCGGATCGACACCCGATGCGTCACTCTTGTTGTGAACAGGAGCTGCCGTGCCGGTTCATTTGGGTCTGTGGATGCGCCTGGATCGAGCCGGGGCACGCAGGGCGGAGTAACGGTGCATTTGCTGATGCAATATTGTTCATTTTGCTCGCCACACTCTTGTGAAGTTGTGAAAACCCGTGTTTTTCACGCTCTTTTGGAGTCGTGAACCTCAAAAAAAGGTTCGCCGTGCAGCGCGTGGCGCAACCCTGGGGTCAAGACAAGAGTACCGAACAGGCAGGCACACCGTAATGCTTGACCTCTGTGGGCGGCTCTCTGTGGGCGGTGCGAGGGGGCAAATGCTGAGCATTGGCGGTGCTGCGAGGCCCGATCAGGAGACGTCCTTATAATCGGGGGGAGATTATAACGGCGAACGCGGCGCATTTGTCCTGATTTATGGACTTTTATTGCATAGCCTTATGGTCGTCCAGCCAGACCCACGGCATGCGCGGGTTACAGCCCTGTGACAGGAACCGCTGGCGCCGCCGCAGGTCCACGAATCGAGGCTGTACCGCACGGCGGTTGCGCCCGCTATACTGCGCCGCTAGTGCCTAACCCTGGAGACTTGAGCATGTTGCAACGCCTGTTGTTCGGTTTGATCGCAGTGACCACCCTGACGCTGGCCGGTTGTGCCAACAGCCCGCAGCAACTCAGCCCGCAACCTCGCGTGACCGCGCAATTGGCCGCGGTCGGCCACGGCCAGCCAGTGATCGTGCGTGTCGTCGATGGCCGCGCTTCACCGACCCTCGGCACGCGCGGCGGGTTGTATCCCGAGACCAGCTCCGTGACCGTCAACGCCAATGACATCGTGCCCAAGCTGCAGGCTCAGACCGAAGCTGCGGTGCGTCTGCTGGGCTTCACTCCGAGCAGCAGCGGCCCGGAGCTGACCGTGACCCTGACCGACCTCAAGTACCAGTCGCCCAAAGAAGGCATGTACGTGACCGAAGCGACCATCAGCGCCAATTTCCGCGCCGATGTGCGCAACTCGGGCGGCAGCTACAGTGGCCGTTACGCGGCTTCGCTGAACCAGCGTTTCGGCATGGCGCCGAATCAGGAAACCAACACCAAGCTGGTCGGCGACGTGTTGAGCGATGCCCTGACCCGCCTGTTCCAGGACCCGACCATCGGCCAGAAGCTGTCGCAGTAACGGTCCTGGCATAAAAAGCGTAAAAAGCCCGCCGCCATCTCACCGATGGGGCGGGCTTTTTAGTGCGTGCCTGAAACGGGAATCAGGCTGCCTCGACATAGAAATCCAGCAGGCTGATGCCGGTGCCCGCATCGAGCTCCGGCCAGTTCACGTGCTGATGGCCGCCCAAGGCGCAGTAGACCAGCCAGTTGCGGTCTTGCACGTTGAAGGCGAGGGCGTCGATCAGCGCTTCTTGCTCGTCGCTGGGGGCGATCAGGTAGAGGCGATCCTGGTTTTGGGCGTGCAGCATGACAAGCTCCGTGGCAGTCCGGTTCGATTCGGTGCAGCAGCATGGCTTGTTTGAATGACGAGCGTGTGACAGGAGGATTTAGCGCACCCTGTAGCGAGGGGGCTCGCCCCCGAAAAACTCACTAACACACCCGTTTAGGTGGCTGACTTGTCCTTCGGGGGCGAGCCCTCTTGCTACAGTTGCCTAGAGGGCAATGCCCGCCTTGACCCGATACTGATTGCGCACCGGAGTGGCGTATTGCAGCACCAGATACGGCCGTTGCTCGGCCGGGCAGGCATCCAGGCGCCGTTGCCATTCGGCCTGGGCGCGCGCCAGCTCATCGGCGGGGAACAGCGTGCTGGCGGCGGGCACCTGCAGCGCCGGATCGGCATCGGCCCACTGCGCGTAGGCCAGGTAGTGCACTGGGAACAAGCGATAGCCACCCAGAATCTGCCGATCGATCTCGCTCGCCAGCAGCTTGGTGTCGTCGATCGCCTCGGTGAGCGGCGCGGCGAAGTTCACATGCACGCGGCCCTTGTAGCCGGTGATGCCCAGGGCGATGCTGATGTCATCTTCGCCCGGCGCCTTGGTGTAGCTGCCGGTGGTGGCGCGGATATACAGCTCGCGGGCCTTGGCCTGATCGCAGGGGTCGTACTCGTAGCTGATCGACACCGGCGTCAGGTTCAGCGACTGGATGACTTCACCGAACGGCTCGTCCTTGCGGCTCATGTGGAACATCTTCAGGATGGCCGACTCGGTACGGTCGTCACCGTCCTTGGCGCGGCCTTCGGCCTGAGCGATCCAGATCGAGGCGATGTCGTTGCGGATCGAGTGATTGATGTAGGCCGACAGCAACTGGTAAGCCGCGAGCTTTTCCCGGCGCCCGCTGATCGAGCGGTGCACGATGAAGCTCTTGTTCAAGCGCATCAGGTCACTGACGAAAGGCTTTTGCAGGAGGTTGTCGCCAATGGCGATGCGCGGGGTCGGCAGGCCGGCATGGTAGACGGCATAGTTGACGAAGGCCGGGTCCATGACGATGTCGCGGTGATTGGCGAAAAACAGATAGGCGCTGCCGGACTTGAACTGCTCGACGCCGGTGTAGGTCACACCGTCCGTGGCGCGGTCAATGGTATGGTCGACGTAGAACTCGACCTTGTCCTGCAAGGTAGCGACACTGTCGATGCCGGCGAACTCACGGCGCAGCTTCTTGGCGATCATGGGCTTGAGCAGCCAACCCAGGGCACCGGCAAATTTGGGGAAGCGGAAATGAACGAGGATATCGAGAAACGCCTGGTCACTGAGCAGACGCTTCAGAACGGCTGCGACTTCGCTATCGTCGTACGGTCGGATGGCATCGAATTCGCCCATCATGCTCTCTTGTTGGAAACGGCTAATGTAATTAGGCGGGGTCCGAACACCGGGCGATACGCTCTCGGTACTACGACTGACCCTGCAACAGACCGCCGATTATACGCATAACTGATCAGCGAGGCCCCGATGCTCGAAACCGAACCCTACGAATGCCCTTATTGCGGCGAGCCGGCCGAGGCGGTACTGGACCTTTCCGGTGGCGACCAGCAATACATCGAGGATTGCCCGGTGTGCTGCCGGCCGATCAATTTCGTGCTGCAGACCGATGGCCAGGAATGGCTGCTTGAAGTCTATAGCGAGAACGAATGATGCAACGCATCTACGAACCGGCCAACCTGATGGAAGCCGAGATGCTGCTGTCGATGCTTGCCAGCGAGGGCATCACGGCGCACCTGGCCGGGCGTGATCTGGTGGGCGGCATGGGCGAGCTGCCCGCCATGGGCTTGTTGGGCATGACGGTCGACAATGACCAGGCCGAGTACGCACGCCAGCTCATCGCCGAGTACACTAGCGCCCTGCCGGTCCCGGGCGATGAGCCCGAGAACTATGCGGGCGAGCTGCTGTGTTGAGCCTGCCCGCGTCGATGGCACCCTTTGCCAAGAGTCGTATCTAGCCATGTGTGGACGTTTTGCCCTTTTCCGCTGGTCGCCGTCGTTCGCGGCACTGCCGGGGTTCCCCGCCGATCAGCAGGCGCAGTGGAACATTTCGCCAGGCGACAACGTGTTGATCCAGCGTGCGGCAGGCGAAGGCCGGGAACTGGTGCGCGCGCGCTGGGGCCTGACGCCGCCCTGGCTCACCGATCTGTCCCGCACCCCGGCCCATGCCCGCGCCGAAACCCTGGCCGAGCAGCCGATGTTTCGCGATGCCTTTCGCCTGCGCCGCTGCCTGATCCCGGCCAATGGCTTTTATGAATGGCGCGGTTCGCTGCGCAAGCAGCCGTTCTGGTTGACCCCGGGGGAGGGCTCTTCTCTGTTTTTCGCGGCGGTGTGGGAGGCCTATCCGGTGCAGGGGCATACCTGGCTCAGCACCGCCGTGGTGACCCAGGCGGCCGCCAGCCAGCGTCGGCCGTTGCTGCTCGACGCGGCGGGGCAGGCCGCCTGGCTCGATCCTGAAACGCCGCTGGCGGTGCTCCATTCGCTGCTCGCCAGCCCGCAGCAGCCGCTGCGCGAACGGCCGCTCGCCAATCTGATCAACGATCCCAAGCTCAATGCGCCGGAGTGTCTGACGCCCGCGTGACGGACCCTGTAGCGAGGGGGCTTGCCCCCGATGGCGTACTGTCAGGCACAGTGATGTCGCTGCACTATCCTTTCGGGGGCAAGCCCCCTCGCTACAGGGTGGTGAGACTGACGATTGTATTGGTGTTGATACTTTTGCCGCTGAGAACTGGCATCCATGGGCAAGGCGCCCTAGGATATCCGTCACTTTTCGGGAGAGTGTCATGCGTAAGGCTTTAGTTACATTGTCGGCCGCCATCGCCCTGGCGGGTTGCCAGGCGGTCAACACCACCAGTGGCGACGCCGTAGGCGTCGAGCGCAAACAGTACATGTTCAGCATGCTGTCGACCGATCAGGTCAACCAGATGTACGCCCAGTCCTATAAGGAAACCGTCGGCGAGGCCAGCAGCAAGGGCGTATTGGAAAAAGACACCGCCGACGCCAAGCGCGTGCAGGCGATCGCCAACCGCCTGATCGCCCAGGCGCCGAAACTGCGTGCCGATGCGGCGCAGTGGCAGTGGGAAGTCAACGTCATCAAGAGTGACGAGCTCAACGCCAACTGCGGGCCTGGCGGCAAGATCATCGTCTACAGCGGCTTGATCGATCAGCTCAAGCTGACCGACGACGAACTGGCGGCAGTGATGGGGCACGAAATCGCCCATGCCCTGCGCGAACACGGCCGCGAAGCCATGTCCAAAGCCTACGGTGTGCAGATGGCGCGCCAGGGCGCGGGTGCATTTCTCGGCTTGGGCGAGAACAGCTTGCAGCTGGCCGACACCGTGGTGCAGTACAGCCTGACCCTGCCCAATAGCCGCAGCAATGAAAACGAGGCGGACCTCATCGGCCTGGAACTATCGGCGCGAGCCGGCTATGACCCGAACGCGGCGATCACCCTATGGAACAAGATGGGCGCTGCTGCCAATGGCGCCGCACCACCAGAGTTCATGAGCACCCACCCGGCATCGGCCAATCGCATCAGTTCGTTGCAGGCGGCGATCCCCAAGGTGATGCCGCTGTATCAGCAAGCGAAAAAGTCCTGACGCCAACCCACGCCATTCGCGGCCAGTCCGTTAACCGCGAATGGCGCTGTAGATCTTGAAGCCGCCACCCTCGTGCAGCGTCTTGCAGGGCCCGACATGCTCTTGCATGAGCGGCTGATAGCGCAGGAAAGCGTTGGCGACGATCCGCAATTCGCCGCCTTTTTGCAGATGCTCGCGGGATTTTTTCAGCATGGTTTCCGACGCCCGATAATCGGTATGCACCCCGGTATGAAACGGCGGGTTGCTGAGGATCGCGGCCAGCGGCTGCGGGGCAGCGTCGATGCCATCACCGATGATCACTTCTGCTTCCAGGCCATTGGCGGCCAGGGTCAAGCGGCTGCTGGCCACGGCGAAGGCGTCGACGTCCAGCAGGGTCAGCTGGGATGCGGGGTAGCGACGTTTGATCATCGCCCCCAGGACCCCGGCGCCGCAGCCGAAATCGAGCACGTGGCCGGTCGGCAGACCATCGAGGAAGTCGAGCAGCAGCGCGGTGCCGCGATCCAGTCGGCCGTGGCTGAACACCCCGGGCAGGCTGATGACGGTCAACGGCCCGTCGGCAAGCTCCAGCTCGTATCGCTGCGCCAGGCTCTCCAGGGCGACAGGTTCAGGGGCCGTCTCGATATCCACCGCCCAGAGCTGGCAGTGCCGAGCGCTGTCGATCTTGCGTGGCTTGCCGAAGGCGTGCAGTTGCTTGGCCGCGCCCTCGATACCGCCGCGCTTCTCGCCGACCAGATACAAGGTGCGGCCGGCCAGGCGCGAGGCCAGGGCGTTGAGCAGGTAAAGCGTGAGGTCGCGGGCCTTGGGCAGGAACAATACCGCGCCGTCGATCTCGGCATTCGGCGCTTCGGTACCGAACTGGCTGCGCCCGGCGAAGCGCGCCTCCAGCGCGGCATGGTCGCCGGCATGCCAGCTCCATCCGCAAGCCTTGGGCAGTTGCCCGAGCAGGTCGTCGGCCGGGAGGCCGGCCATCAGCCAGCGGCCTTGAAACGAATCGGCCTGACGAAGCAACACTTCACTGCGCGGGTCCATGAAATGGCTCCTGAAAAAAGTCCGGCAGTCTATCAGTTCACTTGGCGCAGCGGCGCACCGGCGAAGAACCCGCTGGCGTTGTCGGCCAGTTGCCCGACGATGCGCTGGCGGGCCTCGCGGCTGCCCCAGGCGCTGTGCGGGGTGATGATCAGGCGCGGGATGTCATCGGCCAGCAGCGGGTTGCCGTTGACCGGTGGCTCGACGCTGAGCACGTCCGTAGCGGCACCGCCCAGTTGTCCACTGCGCAAGGCATCGGCCAGAGCCTGTTCATCGATGATGCCGCCGCGGGCGGTGTTGACGATAAAGGCACCGGGTTTCATCAGGTTCAGTTCGCGGGCGCCGATCATGTGCCGCGTGTGCTCGTTGAGCGGGCAATGCAGGGTCAGCGCGTCGACCTGGCCCAGCAGCTCATCGAGCGGCACGCGGTCGGGGCGTGCCGGGCGGCCCGGAATCTGCCCGGACAGCACGCGCATGCCGAAGGCTTCGGCCAGACGCGCGACGGCGCTGCCCAGTTCGCCCTGGCCGAGCAGGCCGAGGGTCTTGCCTTCGAGCTCGACGATCGGGAAGTCCAGCAGGCAGAACTGCTTGGAGCGCTGCCAGGCGCCGTCGGCGATGGCCTTCTGGTAATCGCTGACCCGGGTGGCCAGGGCCAGCAGCAGCATCAGAGTGTGTTGAGCCACCGACGGCGTGCCGTAACCCTGGCAGTTGCAGACGCTGACGCCTTGAGCGCGAGCCGCGGCCAGGTCGACGTTATTGGTGCCGGTGGCGGCGAGCAGGATCAGCTTGAGGTCCGGGCAGGCCTTGAGCACGGTGGCGTCGATCACCGCCTTGTTGGTGATGGCCACGCTGGCGCCTTGCAGGTGCGCGATGGTCTGCTCGGGGAGGGTGCTGGCATGCAGTTGCAGCTCGTCGAAGGCTGCGTGCAGCGGGGCGAAATCGAGATCGCCCAGATCCAGTGTGCTGTAGTCGAGAAAAACCGCGCGGCGAAGATTGCTCATCAACTGTACCTGTCTTGTCTGAAATCGAGACTTTATGATCACTGGGATAAGTGTAGCGAGGGGGCTTGCCCCCGAATCGGCAAGTCAGCGACCAAGATGTCCTGGATCAAGCGCATTCGGGGGCAAGCCCCCCCGCTACAGGGCGATCGTGTTGTCATCCTTTAAGAATTGTTTCTGAATGAATCGTGAGGTACTGGCATGTATTGGGCAGAATTTTTGACCGTGGCGCTGATTCACCTGCTGGCGGTGGCCAGCCCCGGTCCGGATTTCGCCGTGGTGGTGCGCGAAAGCGTGGCCCATGGCCGACGCGCCGGGATCTGGACCGCCCTGGGCGTCGGTTCGGCGATTTTCCTCCACGTCGGCTATTCGCTGCTGGGCATCGGCTTGATCGTTTCGCAGTCCATCGTGCTGTTCAATCTGCTCAAGTGGCTGGCCGCGGCCTACCTGCTGTACATCGGCTTCAAGGCGTTGCGCGCCAAGCCGGCGGTTGCCGGGGATGACAGCGTTGCGGCGCTGCCGGTCGAGCGTTCGGCGGGCGCGGCTTACCGGGCCGGGTTCATGACCAACGGCCTGAACCCCAAAGCCACGCTGTTTTTCCTTTCGCTGTTCACTGTGGTGATCAACCCCCACACGCCGCTGGCGGTGCAGGCCGGTTATGGGGTTTACCTGGCCGCGGCCACTGCGGCATGGTTCTGCCTGGTGGCGCTGCTGTTCAGCCAGCAGCGCGTGCGCGCCGGTTTCGCCCGCATGGGGCATTGGTTCGACCGCACCATGGGCGCCGTGCTGATTGCCCTGGGAGTGAAGATTGCGCTGACCGAGATGCACTGAATGGGCGAATCCGGCGTGCGGTGCTAGGGTCATTAGCAGACTCTTGCACTTAGCCAAAGGACTCCCGAGATGCAGACTCGCGTTATTCCACCCGCTGACGGTGCCTATAGTTTCCCTCTGCTGATCAAGCGGCTGCTGTTGTCGGGCAGCCGCTACGAGAAAACCCGCGAAATCGTCTACCGCGACCTGGTGCGCTACAGCTACCCAACCCTGACCGAACGCATCTCGCGCCTCGCCAACGTGCTGGTCGCCGCCGGCGTGCAGCCGGGCGACACCGTGGCGGTCATGGAATGGGACAGCCACCGCTATCTGGAGTGCATGTTCGCCATTCCGATGATCGGCGCGGTGATCCACACCATCAACGTGCGCCTGTCGCCGGAACAGATTCTCTACACCATGAACCACGCCGAGGACAGACTGGTGCTGGTCAACAGCGAGTTCGTGCCTCTGTACCAGGCGCTGGCGAGCCAGTTGACCACGGTGAAGAACACTCTGCTGCTGACCGACGGCAGCGAGAAGACCGCCGACTTGCCCAACCTGGTGGGTGAGTACGAGCAACTGCTGGCGGGTGCCAGCAGCCAGTATGACTTTCCGGATTTCGATGAAAACTCGGTGGCCACCACCTTCTACACCACCGGCACCACCGGTAATCCCAAGGGCGTGTATTTCACCCATCGCCAGTTGGTGCTGCATACGCTGACGGCGGCGACCATCACCGGCAGCGTCGACAGCGTGCGCCTGATGGGCACCGATGACGTCTATATGCCGATCACGCCGATGTTCCACGTGCATGCCTGGGGCATCCCGTACGTGGCCACCATGATGGGCATCAAGCAGGTCTACCCAGGGCGCTACGAGCCCGACATGCTGGTCAATCTGTGGCGCAAGGAGCAGGTCAGTTTTTCTCACTGCGTGCCGACCATCCTGCAGATGCTGCTCAACGCCAAGGGCGGCGAAAATACCGATTTCGGCGGCTGGAAGATCATCATCGGCGGCAGCGCTCTCAATCGCGGGCTTTACGAGGCGGCCAAGGCCCGCGGCATCCAGCTGACCGCCGCCTACGGCATGTCGGAAACCTGCCCGCTGATCTCCTGCGCGCATTTCAACGAGGAGTTGCAGGCCGGCAGCGACGAACTGCGCGTCACCTATCGGATCAAGGCGGGCGTGCCGGTGCCGCTGGTCGATGCCGCCATCGTCGACAGCGACGGCAAGTTCCTGCCGGCCGATGGCGAAACCCAGGGCGAACTGGTGCTGCGCGCGCCCTGGTTGAGCATGGGGTATTTTCGCGAGCCGCAGAAGGGCGCCGAACTCTGGGAGGGCGGCTGGATGCACACCGGCGACGTTGCCACGCTGGACACCATGGGCGTGATCGACATCCGCGATCGCATCAAGGACGTGATCAAGACCGGCGGCGAATGGGTGTCGTCCCTGGAACTCGAAGACTTGATCAGCCGCCACCCTGGCGTGCGCGAGGTCGCGGTGGTGGGCATGGCCGATGCGCAATGGGGCGAGCGGCCTTTCGCGCTGCTGGTGCCCCGGGACGGTCAGGCGCTGGATGCGCAGTCGCTCAAGGCGCACCTGCTACCGTTCGTCGAATTGGGGCTGATCAACAAGTGGGCCATCCCCAGTCAGATCGCCGTGGTCAGCGAGATACCCAAGACCAGCGTGGGCAAGCTCGACAAGAAGCGAATCCGAGTTGAAGTCCTGGCGTGGCAGGCCGATAACAGTCCGTTCCTGTCGTCATTGTGAGCGCAGCAGGTGAGGACCGAATGGCCGTGAAAACTATTCATTGAGGACCTGTCTTCCTGCATGCGCCTTGTTACAATCTCGCTTTCGGGCTTGTCATCGCTTTGACGCTGGCCAAATGACATTATCCGTGGGAGAGGGCCGATGGCCTCAGCACCTTCACTCTGGCAGCTGGCCAGGCTGCCATTGGCCATCGGCTTCGCCTCATCGTTGGCGGCGCCGGCCTATGGCATCGCGTTCAACGTCGGCGATGTCGAGGGGCAGTTCGACTCATCGCTGTCGATCGGCACCAGTTGGTCGACGCAAAATCCTGATCGTCACCTGATCGGCGCCAACAACGGCGGCGTCGGCTTGTCGCAATCGGCGGACAATGGCCGCTTGAATTACAAAGCCGGCGACGCCTTCAGCAAGATCTTCAAGGGCGTGCACGACCTGGAGCTGAAATACGGCGACAGCGGCCTGTTCGTGCGCGGCAAGTACTGGTACGACTTCCAGCTCAAGGATGAAAACCAGCGCTTCAGCGATATCAGCGACTCGGGGCGTGAAGAAGGCGCGCGGTCGTCGGGCGCCGAGTTCCTCGATGCCTTCGTCTACCACAACTTCGCCATTGGCGATCTGCCCGGCACCGTGCGCCTGGGCAAGCAAGTGGTCAACTGGGGCGAGAGCACCTTCATCGGCGGCGGCATCAACAGCGTCAACCCGATCGACGTTTCCGCGTTCCGTCGCCCAGGCGCCGAGATCAAGGAAGGCTTGATCCCGGTCAACATGTTCTATTTGTCCCAGAGCCTGACCGACAACCTCACCGCCGAGGGCTTTTATCAGATCGGCTGGAAGGCGACGGTCAACGACAACTGCGGCACCTTCTTCTCGCAGTCCGACGTGATCACCGGCGGCTGCAACGACAACCTCGGCGTGCTCGGCACTCAGAGCTCCACCTTGGCGCGCCTGCCGGCCGGGCAGCGTGCTGCCGCGGCGGCGGCTCTGGCAGCGCAGGGCGTCAGCTATGGCTCGCCGGACGAAGGCGTGATCGTACACCGCGGCGCCGATCGCGATGCCCGCGACAGCGGCCAGTTCGGCCTGGCTCTGCGTTATATGTACGACCCGCTGGACACCGAGTTCGGTGCCTACTTCATGAATTACCACAGCCGCTTGCCGATGTTCAGCGGCCACGCCGCGCCCGCCAGCGCTTACTCCAGCGCTGCAGCGTTGCGGGCGGCCGGGTTGTCGCCGGCGGCGGCCCAGGCGCTGGTGCCGACGGTGGTTACGGCCAACTCCAACTACTACCTCGAATACCCCGAGGACATTCGCCTGTATGGCCTGAGTTTCGCCACCACCTTGCCGTCGGGCACGGCCTGGAACGGCGAGGTGAGCTACCGGCCCAACGCGCCGATCCAGATCAACACCACGGACATTCTCTATTCCGGCCTGGCAGTGCCCGGCGTCTCGCAATTGACCGGCACCCCGGGCAGCGATCAGCAGGGGTATCGCCGCAAGGAAATCACCCAGCTGCAGACCAGCCTTACGCATTTCTTCGATCAGGTGATGGGCGCCGACCGTCTGACGCTGGTGGGCGAGGTCGGCTGGACCCACGTCGGTGGGCTCGACAGCACCTCCAAGCTGCGTTACGGCCGCGACGCCAGTTACGGCCCCGGCCCGCTGGGCAACGGCACCTGCCAGCGCCTCAACAGCGGCACGCTGGCCGGCGCCGGGCAGAACGGCGTCAGCCGCTATTGCGAGAACGACGGCTACACCACCACCGACTCCTGGGGCTACCGGGCGCGGGCGATCTGGGAGTTCAACAATGTGATCGCCGGAGTCAACCTCAAGCCCAATATCGCCTGGTCCCATGACGTCGATGGTTATTCGCCGGGCCCTGGGGGCAACTTCGAGGAAGGGCGCAAGGCGGTCAGCCTCGGGCTCGATGCGGAATACCAGAACACCTACACCGCGAGCCTGTCGTACACCAATTTCTTCGATGGCAAATACAGCACGGTCGATGATCGGGACTTCGCTTCACTGAGTTTCGGTGTGAACTTCTAGCGCCGGGGGGCTCTATCGATGAACGCTACCAAAGTCCTTTTACATTTCGCCATCCTGGGCCTGGCCCTGTGCGCCACCGACGTCCTGGCGCAGGTGTCTGCGGCCGAGGCCAAGCACCTGGGCGCCAACCTGACACCGATGGGCGCCGAGCGCGCGGGCAACGCCGATGGCAGCATCCCGCCCTGGACGCCTATGGCCAAGACGGCGGCGCCAGTGGACGAGCGCGGCTTTCTGGGCAATCCGTACGCCAATGAAAAGCCGCTGTTCATCATCACCGCGCAGAATGTCGAGCAGTACAAGGCCAAGCTGTCGCCCGGGCAACTGGCGCTGTTCAAGCGTTACCCCAGCAGCTATCGGATGCCGGTCTACACCGCTCATCGTGGTGCCACGGTGCCGGACGACATCTTCGCCGCCATCCGCCGCAACGCCACGCAAACCACGCTGGTGGCCGATGGCAATGGCTTGCAGGACTTCACCAGCGCGGTGCCGTTCCCGCTGCCGCAGAACGGCCTGGAAGTGATCTGGAACCACATCACCCGTTATCGCGGTGGCAGCATCAAGCGCTCGATCATCCAGGCCATGCCGCAGCAGAACGGCTCGTTCAGCCCGGTGTCGTTGCAGGAGCAGCTGGTGTTCCGTGATCGCATGAAGGATTTCGACCCGGCCAATCCGGGCAATGTGCTGTTCTATTTCAAGCAGGAAGTCACTGCGCCGGCACGATTGGCTGGCAGCGTGCTGCTGGTCCACGAGACCCTCGATCAGGTCGCCGAGCCGCGCGAGGCCTGGCTCTACAACGCCGGTCAGCGCCGCGTTCGACGGGCGCCGCAAGCCGCCTACGATGCCCCGGGCACCGCCGCCGACGGCCTGCGCACCTCGGACAACCTGGACATGTTCAACGGCGCCCCGGATCGCTACGACTGGCAGCTGGTGGGCAAGCAGGAGTTGTACATTCCCGAGAACAGCTACGCGCTGGATTCGCCGACCTTGAAATATGCCGACATACTTCAAGCCGGGCATATCAATCAGGATCTGGCGCGTTATGAGTTGCGCCGGGTGTGGCACGTGGTGGCGACGGTCAAGCCGGGCCAGCGCCATTTGTATGCCAAGCGCGATTTCTATTTCGACGAAGATACCTGGCAGGCGGCGGTCATCGATCACTACGATGGCCGTGGGCAGTTGTGGCGTGTGGCCGAAGCCCATGCCGAGAATTACTACAACGTGCAGGTGCCCTGGTATGCGTTCGAAGTGCTCTACGACCTGCAGGCCGGCCGTTACGTGGCCCTGGGCCTGAAGAACGAGGAGGCCCGCGGCTATCAGTTCGGCGTGCCGGCCAGCACCAGCGAGTTTACCCCTGCAGCGTTGCGTCAGGAGGGTGTGCGCTAGCAGGCCCGGCCCCTTCGCGAGCAAGCTTGGCTCCTACAGAGGTGGTGTCGTACTCGGGTGCAAGCTTGGCTGCCAGAGAGGTGGTGTCGTACTCGGGTGCAAGCTTGGCTCCCACAGAGGCGGTGTCGTACTCAGGTGGGAGCATGGCTTGCCCGCGAAGGGGCCGCAACGGACACCCTGATCCTACAGTCCCATAAATATTTTTTTACCCGCCAAACCCCTCTCCGTAGTGGCACCCCGCCCACTGTCACAAAACCATCCGCCTGACTGTCATCAAACTTACACATTCAAAGCATTAAATCTGCAACGTCTTCTCCTGTGGGCTTATCCACAAATCCTTTGACTGAGGTGTTGCCGTGATTCTGCTGACCAAAAATCGTCTCTCGATTTTGCTGGCTTCGCTGTGCCTTTCCGGCGTGGCACATGCGACTGATGTAACGGGTGCAGGTTCGAGCTTTGTATTTCCGGTCGTGTCCAAGTGGTCCCAGGACTACAGCAAGGCATCGCCCAACCGCATCAACTACCAGTCCATCGGTTCCGGTGGTGGTATCGCACAGATCAAGGCAGCTACAGTCGATTTCGGTGCTTCCGACGCGCCGCTGTCCGCAGAGGATCTGCAGGCCGCCGGCCTGGGTCAGTTCCCTAGCGTCATCGGCGGCATCGTGCCCGTCGTCAACATCGAAGGCGTCGAGCCGGGCAAGCTGAAACTCGACGGCCCGACGCTGGCCAAGATCTTCATGGGTGACATCAAGAAGTGGAACGACCCTGCCATCGTCGCGTTGAACGCCGGCGTGACGCTGCCTGACCAGGCCATCACCGTCGTGCACCGCTCGGACGGCTCGGGTACCTCGTTCAACTTCACCAACTACCTGTCCAAAGTGAGCCCCGAGTGGAACGACAAGCTCAAGTTCGGTACCACCGTGCAGTGGCCAGCGGGCGTGGGCGGCAAGGGTAACGAAGGTGTCTCGGCCTACGTGAAGCAGATCAAGGGCTCGATCGGCTACGTTGAATTCGCCTATGCACTGCAGAACAAAATGGCCCACACCCAGCTGAAAAACGCTGCTGGCAAGTTCGTCGAACCTAGCGCCAAGGCATTCGGCGCCGCTGCCGACACTGCCGACTGGGCAAGCGCCAAAGACTTCAACCTGATCATGACCAACGCCCCTGGCGAAGCTGCATGGCCGATCACCGCCACGACCTGGATCATCATGTACAAGACGCCGAAAAACGCCGAGCAAAGCAAAGCGGCTTTCGACTTCTTCAAATGGTCGCTGGAAAACGGTCAGGAACAAGCCGCTTCGCTGGACTATGTCGCCCTGCCGAAGTCGCTGGTGGCGAAGATCGAAGGCTACTGGAAAACCGATTTCAACAAGTGATTCGATCTCGTTGAAATCCAAGACTGTAACGCTCTTTCCGGGTGCCCCTCAGGGGGTATCCGGATCGGGCTTTTTCTGCGAGTGGACCTGACATGACCGAAAACACTCAATACCTGTCCACTGCGATCTCCAAGAGCGACAGTCCGGGCGAACAACGTGCCGCCCGCGACCACCGTCATGACGTCTGGTTTCGCCGTACGATGCAAGGCGCTGCCATGCTGGTCCTGCTGTTGTTGGCCAGCATTGCCGCCTCTACGCTCTGGGGTGGGTTCGAAGCATTCAAGACCTTTGGTTTCGGGTTTCTGACCAGTACCGAATGGGACGTCGTCGGTGGCCATTTCGGCGCCGTGGTGCCCATCTACGGGACCCTGGTGACCTCATTTCTCGCCCTGTTGATCGCCGTTCCGGTCAGCTTCGGCATCGCGATTTTTCTGACTGAAGTAGCGCCGCCATGGTTGCGCATGCCGATCGCTTCGGCCATCGAACTGCTGGCGGGCATTCCATCGATCATCTACGGCATGTGGGGCCTGTTCATCTTCGGCCCGTTCATGGCGCAGTACATGGCGCCCTGGATCAACGACAACCTCGGCGCGCTGCCCTTTATCGGCGGTCTTTTTCAGGGGCCACCGTTGGGCATCGGCATGCTCACCGCTGGCATCGTGCTGGCGATCATGATCATTCCGTTCATCACCTCGGTGATGCACGAGGTGTTCCGCACCGTGCCGTCGGCGCTCAAAGAGTCGGCCTACGCACTGGGCGGCACCACCTGGGAAGTGGTCTGGGACATCGTCCTGCCCTATACCCGTACCGCAGTGGTCGGCGGTATTTTCCTGGGCCTTGGCCGGGCGCTGGGGGAAACCATGGCGGTGACCTTCGTGCTGGGCAATGCTCATCAGTTCTCTTCTTCGCTGATGATGCCCAGCAGCTCGATCGCCTCGGTGATCGCCAACGAGTTCAGCGAGTCCTACACCGACCTGCACCGTTCCTCGCTGATCGCCCTGGGCTTCCTGTTGTTCGTCGTGACCTTCGTCGTGCTGGCCTTGGCGCGATTGATGTTGATGCGCCTGTCGCGCAAGGAGGGCCTGTGAGTAACGAAAGCATCTATCGCAAGCGCGCGCTGAAAAACCGCCTTGCCATGGTCCTCAGCTGTGCGGCCACGCTGTTCGGCCTGTTGTGGCTGGTGTGGATCCTGCTGACCACCATCATCAAGGGCGCCAGCGCCTTGAACCTGGCCCTGTTCACCGAAATGACGCCGCCACCCGGCAGCGCCGGTGGCCTGGCCAACGCCTTCTACGGCAGTGCCTTGATGTCCATCATCGCCCTGGCGATCGGTACCCCCATCGGCCTGGCGGCCGGGGTCTGGCTGGCCGAGTTCGCCCGCCACAGCAAGCTGGGCAACACCGTGCGTTTCATCAACGACATTCTGCTGTCGGCGCCGTCCATCGTGCTGGGGCTGTTCGTGTACACCGGGGTGATCCTGCCGATGAGTGCGTTGAGCAATCATCAGATCGGTTTCTCCGCGTTCGCCGGCTCCCTCGCCCTGGCGCTGCTGGTGATCCCGGTGGTGGTGCGCACCACCGACGAAATGCTCCAGCTGCAACCTTCGACCATGCGCGAAGCGGCACTGGCACTGGGTGTTCCGCAGTGGAAGCTGACCCTGCAGATCGTTCTGCGCGCGGCCAAGGCCGGTGTGGTGACGGGTGTCCTGCTGGCCCTGGCGCGCATCACCGGCGAGACCGCGCCGCTGCTGTTCACCGCCTTCGGCAACCAGTTCTGGAGCAGCGACCTGCTCAAGCCGATCGCCAGCGTGCCGGTGGTGGTCTTCCAGTACGCCATGAGCCCCTACGACGACTGGCACTCGCTGGCCTGGGCCGGCGCCTTGGTCCTGACTCTGTTCGTGTTGATGCTCAGCTTGCTCTCTCGCCTAATCCTTTTGCGCAATAGGTCTCACTGATGAACGTTCTTCCTGCGGCTCCGCAAACCAAGATTCAGGTCCGCGATCTGGAGTTCTACTACAACGAGCAGCGTTCGTTGAAAAAGATCAACATGGACATCCCGGAAAAGCACGTCACTGCCATTATCGGCCCGTCCGGCTGTGGCAAGTCGACCCTGTTGCGCGTGTTCAACCGCATCTACGCCATGTACCCCAAGCAAGAGGCACGCGGTCAGGTGTTGCTCAATGGCGAGAATATCCTTGACTCGCACTACTCGATGAACCGCCTGCGCAGCAACGTCGGCATGGTGTTCCAGAAGCCGGTGCCGTTCCCGATGTCGATCTACGACAACATCGCCTACGCCGTGCGTCACCACGAAAAGCTCTCGCGCCGGGAAATGGACGAGCGCGTCGAACAGGCCCTGCGCGGCGGTGCCCTGTGGGACGAGGTCAAGGACAAGCTCAAGCAAAGCGCCCAGAGCCTCTCGGGTGGCCAGCAGCAGCGCCTGTGCATCGCTCGCACCATCGCCTTGCGTCCGCAGGTATTGCTGCTGGACGAGCCGACCTCGGCGCTGGACCCGATCTCCACTGGGCGCATCGAGCAGCTGATCACCGAACTCAAGGAGCAGTTCACCGTGATCATCGTCACCCACAACATGCAACAGGCCGCGCGCTGCTCGGACTACACCGCGTTCATGTTCATGGGCGAATTGATCGAGCACGGCGACACCGACACCATCTTCACCAAGCCGAACAAGACCCAGACCGAGGATTACATCACTGGGCGGTTTGGTTGATGGGTATGGATGGCCCGCTCGGAGCGGGCCATCCGTCTTTGATCAGCGAACTTCGGCCAAAAGGTCCGGGTGCAGATCCAGCACCCTCAGTAATTTGACCAGCGCCAGTGGCGGCCTGGTCTTGCCTGTCTCGTAGCGTGAAAACGCGTTAGTCCCGCCACCGAAGATTTCAGCAGCCTCTCGCTGATCCAGCGCCAGCTTTTTTCTGACCGCAGCAATGAAGGCCGGATCCACCATCCGGGCGTTTACCTGTTTATTGAACGCTACCATCTCGGCGCTTGCTCGGGCCGCTTCGCTGGACGTGAAAATCCCTTCGGTGCACTTCGGGCAAAAATCGCCGCTCACCGCATGGATGACGGTCGACTCGCCTTTGTAGGTGTAATCGATGTCGCGAGTATCAGCGACCAATTCGGCGCCTGCGCAAACTGGACATTTCATGATTGGAACTCCTTGAAGGATACGATGATCAGTTCGTCGACAACGGTGAGTTTCAGGTAGACAGGCCCCACTGCTGTAAGTGGGCGATAGACGTCTTGCCAGATCCGATGGTCATCGTGAGTGGTCATACTTTTGTAAAAATCCCGAAGGGTGAGCGCCGAGACGATCTTAAGGATTGCTTCAAAGTCTAGATCGAGCGCTGCTGCCGTTCTCATCGCGGTGCCCGTGATCCTGACGCGCCCGGAGCGTGTCAATGCTTTGATCACGGATAATCGGCAATGAGGAGTACGTTTTTCCATAAATGAGAATAACCTAGTAGGTTTATTTGGCAAGTTGGTTAACCGCCATACCTTAGGTTTTTCCTGGATAAAGTGGCGCAGGGCAGTCTTTCCCCGTGAACGTGAGATCGCAGCCCGTCTGTGGACCATTCCCGGTTAAAAATCTTGTCACGGAATTTTTCTTCACAGAACGGTCAAACTCCAAGCAGAGTTACGCAGCATTTGTCTTCTGCCTTTCGAATTACTGCCCAGGAGTTTTTCATGTTCACCTCGCATCGCTTGTTGATCGCCGCCACTGCCGTTGCCATGCTGTCGGGCTGCGTGTCCCAGGGCAATCCCTATGACAATCAGGGCCAGGCCCAGCAGGGCGGGGGTGTCAGCAAGACCGCCAAGTACGGTGGCCTCGGCGCCTTGGCGGGTGCGGTGGCGGGTGCGGCCATTGACCATAACAACCGTGGCAAGGGCGCGCTGATCGGTGCGGCGGTGGTCGGTGCCTCGGCAGCCGGTTATGGCTATTACGCCGACCGGCAGGAAAAGGCCCTGCGCGAGAGCATGGCCAATACCGGTGTGCAAGTGCAGCGCCAGGGCGACCAGATCAAGCTGATCATGCCCGGCAATATCACCTTCGGCACCGACTCCTCGGCGATCGCCAGCAGCTTCTATTCGCCGCTCAGCAACCTCGCCAACTCCTTCAAGCAATTCAACGAGAACACCATCGAGATCGTCGGTTACACCGACAGCACCGGCAGCCGCCAGCACAACATGGACCTGTCGTTGCAGCGCGCCCAGGCGGTCAGCACCTACCTGACGTCCCAGGGCGTCGATGCCTCGCGCCTGTCGGTGCGTGGCGCCGGCCCCGATCAGCCGATCGCCAGCAATGCCGATGCCAATGGCCGGGCGCAGAACCGCCGCGTCGAGGTCAACCTCAAGCCGATCCCCGGCCAGCAGTACCAAGCGCCGCAGCAGTAACCGGCACGCTGAAAAATCCCGCTTACCGCGGGATTTTTTGTGCGCGTGTGGATGCTTGGGAGCGATTTTCAGCGCCGCGTGCAGCCGCTAAAAAAATGCGACAATGGCCCCATCTATCTGCGCTGGCCCCGAGCCCCATGCTGGCCTTAAGCTGCGCCAGCCAAAATGGCACCGCGACCGTCCCTGGAGGCAACGTTCCATGAAAATCCTTGTGGTTGAAGACAACCGCGACATCCTCGCCAACCTCGCCGATTACCTCGGGCTCAAGGGTTATACCGTGGATTGCGCCCAGGACGGGCTGTCAGGCCTGCACCTGGCCGCCACCGAGCATTACGACCTGATCGTCCTTGATATCATGTTGCCGGGCATCGACGGCTACACGCTGTGCAAGCGCCTGCGTGAAGACGCCCGCCGCGACACCCCGGTGATCATGCTGACCGCCCGCGATCAGCTCGACGACCGTCTGCAAGGCTTCCGCTCCGGGGCTGACGACTACCTGCTCAAGCCCTTCGCCCTGTCGGAACTGGCGGCGCGTATCGAAGCGGTCATGCGCCGTGCCCAGGGCGGTGGACGGCGCAATCTGCAGGTCGGCGATCTGGTCTACGACCTCGATACCCTCGAAGTCACCCGCGATGGCCGCTTGCTCAAGCTCAACCCGGTAGGCCTCAAGCTGCTCGCCGTGCTGATGCAGAAAAGCCCTCACGTGTTGCGCCGTGAAGTGCTCGAAGAGGCGTTGTGGGGCGATGACTGCCCCGACAGCGACAGCCTGCGCAGCCATGTTCACCAATTGCGCCAGGTGATCGACAAGCCCTTCGACAAGCCGCTGCTGCACACCGTGCATGGCGTGGGTTATCGCCTGACCGAGGGGCGGGATGGAGTTTAAACAAAGCCTCTCCCAGCGCATCATCATCGCCTTCGGCTTGATGAGCGCACTGGTAGCGGGGGCCTTTGCAGCTGGCATCGTGTTGACGGTTCATCTGGTGGAGGAGCGGTTGATCTCCACCGAGCTGGGCGGGGATCTGCAGCGCCTGCTGGCCGCCGAGAGCCTCGATGACTGGAGCCACACGCCGGAACCCAATCAGTTGTTCTACTTCAGTGGCGGCGGCGGTCAATACGAACTGCCCCACGACCTCAAGCACCTGTCCACCGGCTTTCACGAAGTGTTCCGCGGGCCGCTGTCCTATCACGCGATGGTGACGTTCGTGGACGGGCGCCGTTATGTCCTGTTGCAGGATCAAAGTGATTTCGAGGACCGCGAGCGGCTGCTGTTCGCCGTGGTATTCGTGGGCTTCATCCTCAGCCTGGCCGTGGCGGCATTGTTGGGCTGGCTGCTGGCGCGGCGGGTCATGGCGCCGGTCATTCGCCTGTCGCGCCAGGTCCGTCATCGCGATCAGTTGCTGGGGCTGGCGCCGCCACTGGCGCCTGACTATGCCGGCGACGAGGTCGGCCAGCTGGCGGTGGCCTTCGATGCCGCCCTGGGCCGCCTGCGTCAGGCGCTGACCCGCGAGCGGCTGTTCACCAGCGATGTCAGCCACGAACTGCGCACGCCGCTGATGGTGTTGGCGGGTTCGTGCGAATTACTGCTGGAATATCCCATGCTCGATGAGGCCTCGCGCAATCAGGTGCTGCGCATTCGCCATGTCAGCGAGGAAATGCGCGAACTGGTGCAGACCTTCCTGATGCTGGCACGGGCCCAGAGCAATGAGGGTGTCAGCACCAAGACCAGCCTGGTACGGGTGGCCGACGATGTGGCGACCTTGTGGCGGGTGCCGGTCGAGCGCAAGGGGCTGCAATTGCTCTACGAGCGGATCGACGTCGACGAAACCCACTACAGCTCGACCTTTCTGCATGCGGTCATGGGCAACCTGCTGCGCAACGCGCTGCACCATACCGAGCAGGGCAGTATTCGCCTGGAGGTGCGCACGCACAGTTTCGTGGTCGAAGATGCCGGAGCGAGTGTCATCGAGTCGCAGCGCGACCTGCAGCTGTCCCAGGCCAATTCCCTGCCCATCGAGCGAGTGGGCCTGGGCCTGTCGCTGGTGCAACGTATCTGCGCCGACCAAGGCTGGCGCATCACCTTGACCCCGCTTGCGCCTCGGGGCTGTCGTTTCCAGGTCGATCTGAATCCGACGCACTGAAACCTTCGCATCAACGAAAATTTCACATGGGTATCACCGCGCCATCACTTCGCCGCGCCTATCGTCGCCCGGCATGATCAGGGACCCGTGGCAGGTGTGGCACCATTCGTCGCTCAGGGCTGCGTCACGATAGGAAATAATCTACTTTTATCGGACGGCGTTTGGCAGCGTTGTCAAAGGGTTGCAGTCATGAAGCTAGAAATTGCTCGAGGTTTGTTCCTGGTGGCGGCGCTGGCCGTCGCTTCAGTCGCCATGGCGGCGTGGCAGGAGCCGCGTTCGCAGGTGCTGAGTGCCGAGGACGGTGAAGGTGTCGGGGGAATGTCCAAGGCGCCAAGGGCCCAAAGCACCGAGCGGCCGGATCACG
This sequence comes from Pseudomonas sp. GW821-FHT01A09, assembly GCF_058986725.1. Taxonomy (NCBI): domain Bacteria; kingdom Pseudomonadati; phylum Pseudomonadota; class Gammaproteobacteria; order Pseudomonadales; family Pseudomonadaceae; genus Pseudomonas; species Pseudomonas sp. GW821-FHT01A09. Next base: position 24,669 of record NZ_JBYSWB010000034.1, on the reverse strand, counting down.
GTTTGCTGCTCCTGATGTTCGGTTTGGCCCAAGGCAAAAAGTCAGCAGGTTGATGTACTAGTCGATGCAACAACCAAAAGGCCCCGGGATGGGGCCTTTTTGCGTGGGGTGGATCTGCCGTTGCACCTCGTCATTCGGCCATGCGCGCGGGGAATTGCAGAGCCTTGTCCGGTGTGATGCTCACCACCATGCCATTGCTCAAATCGGCCTGCCCGGCGGTGACCACGCGATCCCCCGGCGCCAGGCCATCGTGGACTACCACCAGCCCTTCACGGGTTTCGCCGGTATCGATCGCGCGGCGTTCGACGATGTGCATCGGCTGATCGTTGCTGTCGGATTTTTCGACCACCACATACACCGAGTCGCCGGAGAGGGTGTAAGCGATCGCGCTTTGCGGGACCACGGTCTGGCGGCCCTGCCACTGGCGTTGTTCCACGGTGGCGACACCCACGCTGACGGGGGCCTTGAAAGCACTGAGCCGCTGGATCTGATGGTAAACGGTAAGGCCCTTGTAACCCGCCAGGGTCAATACCAGCAACAACACCACGGCCAACAGGATCAGCAAACGCCGACGGAGCATATCCGCTTCCTTCGAAAGACTTTGAAAAACAACAGTGCACATTAAGCGGGATGGGCACGGGTTTCCAGTAGCCAGTGTTGCCGGATATGAAACGGAGCCTTTCAACCCGTGGCGTACAAGTGGTTGTCCCACCCGCCCGAGGGCATTTCCAGAGGCGTCGCCACCGGTGTCGGCGGGCGGCAATCGTAGTAGCGGCAACGGCCTTGCCCGGAGGTCACGACGAAGCCGTCGCGCACCGCCGCCACCCCCGCACAATCGGGCAGTGGCGCCTCCAGTCGCAGTGCCGCGGTGTCGAGATCCCAGATGAAAAAGCGGTTGGCCCTGGGCGCCGTCAGTGCCACCAGCCGCTGGTCGTCGTGCACCGCGACGCTGGCGGAGTAATGGGCCATGGACTGCAGTTGTTCGGCGGCCACGGCAAAGGCGCTGAAGGCTTCGCCCGGGCGCTTGATCGCCAACAGCGGGGCGGTTTCTTGCGCATCACCCATGAACTGCTGACACGCGAGGATGGTGCCGTCATTGGCGATGGCCAGATGGCGCACGCTGTTCATGGCCTGGGGCAGGGCTTCGTGGCTGATGAGAGTACCGTCGCGGCGCATCAGCACCAGGCTGGGCTGCATGGCGTGCAGGTTCATCTCCACGCGACTTTCGGCCTCGGTGCGAATGCCGCCATTGGCCACCACCAGGGTTTCGCCATCGGGCAGCCACGCTACCTCATGAGGGCCGATGCCATGGGTGGCGATTTCGCCAACGCGCTGCAGGCTGGGCCCGTCGAAACGGTAGACGCCCAGCAGGCCGCGGCCAGGGTCGGTGGTGTCGTTCTCGGTGGCGTAAAGCCATTCACCGCTGCGGTGGATCACGGCATGACCATAGAAGTGTCGATCTGGGGGCGTGTGCAGCGTCTGCAGCAGGCGCCCGTCGCGCAGATCGAGCAGATAGCTCTCGGTTCCCGGGCGGCGGGCGACGAACAGCGCGAGGGGCTGGCTGGGATGCTGGATGACGTCGTGGCAACGCTGCCGGACTTCGGTGGCGAACACCTGCCGGCCATCCAGCCGATAGCCGACCGCGTAGTGGCGCCCGGCGCTGTCGTCCCGCGCCGACAGCAGCAACGGCGGTGCCTGGCGCCCTTTGAACAGGTTCCAGCCGCCCATGGTTGCAGCGCTGAGCAGGACGTCGCGCAAGGTAGAGCTCCGAGTGGTTGCCATGTCAGTCACCGTCGTTGGCATTGAAGCCGAGCTGGATATTCAGGGCCTTGGCCAGCTCGTTCTGGTGCAGGCGATGGACGCTATCGAGACGCGCGTAGAGGTCGTCGAGCAGCGGTTTGCCAGCCGGATCGTCCAGCAGCGCGGTGAGCGAGCGGCTGTTGGCCTCCAGCGCCTGCAGGGCGGCGGCATAGGCGGCATCGATCTTCTGCGCCTGGGCCTTTTGATCCGCCGGCAACAGGCCGCGCAGGCCCTTGCCGTCGACCCCCTGCCACAGGCTCTGGGCTGCCAGCAACGAGGCCTGCAGGCTTTTCAGCGACGACTGGCTGCGCCACGCTTCGGCTTGATACGGCTGGGGCACGCCTTTGCTCTGGCGGCCCATGGGTGTACCGAGCTTTTTCTTCAGGGTGTCGAGTGCGGTCACCTGGACCCGCAAGACTTCAGCGATGGCCTCGTGGGAATCGGCGTAGCGCTGATTGGGGAATTTCGACATCTGCGTCAGCACGCCATCGGTGCCGGTCCAGCCCGCGAGAATCTCCTCGGCTAGGTGCTGCTGCCGTTCGCCAATGGCCACCAGCAACGGGCAGTAGCTGGCCTTGCGGGTGGCATCGGCCAGTTCCGGCTTGCTGTCGAAGAGGATGTATTCGTATGCCGAGAGGCCCTGGACCACCACGCTGGCGTTGGTCAGGGATCGAGCATCGATGGGCTTGTCGGCGCTGATCAACGCTTCGACCTGGCGCCCGACCAGGTTCTTCTTGTCTGGCCAGAACTGCACCGACCAGGCCCGGTTCCCCTCGGCCAGGGGGCCGATCAGCAGGGGCTGCAATGCTGCCCAGGCCTTTTGCGCGTGGAGAAAATCCGCGCGCGCGGTGGCCAGATCGGCGGTACCCGCACAGAAGGCGAGGGCGCTGATCGCCAGTTGCTTATCGGCTTCGACCCAGGCGGTATAGCTGGGCAAGATCACCTGATTGGCGATGGCGGCGCTGGTGTCGGCCTGTGGGTCTTTGGCCTGGGGCGGCGAACAGGCGCCCAGCGCCAGTGCGGCGAGGGTGGTGAACAAGAGCTTGGGGCGCAGTAGCAGTTTGTGGGGAGGCATTGATTGGGCTCTCGTGCGGTTCACAGTGAATTGAGAAATGCCAGCAGGGCATCGCGCTGCTCGGCATTGAACGTCAGGACGTGGCGTTTCGCGGCCTCGGCCTCGCCGCCGTGCCAGAGCACCGCTTCGAGCAGGTTGCGGGCACGGCCGTCGTGGAGGAACTGGCTGTGGCCGCTCACCGTCTCGCTCAGGCCGATGCCCCAAAGCGGTGGCGTGCGCCAATCGCTGGGGCCAGCCTGGAACTCGGGGCGGCCATCGGCCAGGCCCGGGCCCATGTCGTGCAGCAGCAGGTCGGTGTACGGGCGAATGACTTGGCCCGCCAACGCGGGATCGTCGGCATCGGCGGCGGTGGTGTATTGCGGCACGTGGCAGGTCTGGCAGCCGGCCTGATAGAACAGCGTCTTGCCCGCCAGCACGGCTGGCGCGGCCACCTCACGGCGTTGCGGTACGCCGAGGTGGCGGGTATAGAACTGCACCAGGCGCAGGATGTTGTCGCTGACCTCGACGTGGCTGTCCGGGTCATTGCCATTGGGCGCAGCCAGGCACGCAGTTTGCGCGGCGGTACAGTCATCCACGGGCTGGAAGCGGCTGGTCAGGCCGAGGTCGCCGGCGAAGGCGTGGGCGTTCTGTTGCATCAGGTTCGGTTGCCCGGCCTTCCAGCCGAAGCGTCCGAGCATTGCGGCGCCCTGAGCCTCGTCCCACACACGATTGACGCGGCCTTGCACTTCCCCGCCCTGCCTGGCCTGGGCGGTTGCATTGGCCACAATCGCCGCCTCAGGAATGGCTTCGAGCAAGCCGAGGCCGATCATTGGCGGCGCGATGCGTGCGGACAGCTGTGCGTCGGGATGCAGCGGGCCGTAGCCTAGTTGACTGATCTGCAACTGCGGTTTGCGCAACGCCACGCGAAAGCCATCGTCGAAACGCACTTCGACGGCGCTGTACGCGATCCGCACCTTGCCCTCCGGTGCTACCCCGGGGATGGCCATGTCCTGCAATTGCGTGCCGTAGGTGGGCTCGGGGATCACGCCGACGCGTTCCAGCAGCGCTTGCTGGCCGGTCGCCGGGGCGATCGACAGACGCACCAGCATCGACACGGCATTGAGCGCATCTGGTGCGGGGGGATGGCCACGGCCATCGCGGATATGGCAGTTCTGGCAGGCATTGGTGTTGAGCAGCGGCCCCAGGCCATCGCGCGCGGTGGTGCTCGATGGTGCAACGACCCAGGGGCTGCGAAAGAAACTGTTCCCCACGCTGAAATCCAGCCGCTGTTCGAGCGACAGATTGGCTGACGGCTGCGAATAGGCCAGCCGATCCTGGCGGGTGACCGTCGCCTGGCCGGCCGAGCGCGCTTCGCCGGGCTCAGGCTCGGTGAAGCGCGGCGGCGCATCGCAGGCACTCAGGCAGGCGGCCAATACCGGTACCAGAGGCGCTGCGAGCAGACGCAAGGGTGAGGCGTGCATCGGCGGATCAGAACTCGTGATCGGCGGTATCCGGGTTCAGGTCGGTGATACCCAGTTTGCCTGCCGCTTGCTCGATGGCGCCGGTCTGCTTTACCAGAGCGGCGATGGCATCGCGGATCACCTGGTTGCCGGCGCTGTTGCCGGCGGCGATCAACTGATCGAAATGCTCACCTTTGTTGGCGTGATCGACGATTGCTTGCATGCGTGCTTCGGTGTCGGCCAGGTCGGCCTGCAGGGTCAGGTCGGTGGTTTTGTCGGCTGCGGCCACCAGCGACGACAGGCTGGCGCCGGTCAGCTTGCTGCCATCGACGCGGGTGTACTCGCCCAGGTAGATGTTGCGAATACCCTTGGCGTTGTAGAACGCCGAATGATGGGTGTTGTCGCTGAAGCAATCGTGCTCGTCTTCCGGCGAGTTGGCTTCCAGCGCCACCTTCATGCGTTCGCCGGCCAGTTCGCCCAGGGACAGGCTGCCGATGCCGAACAGCATCTTGCGCAAGCCGGCATCGACCGGTTCCTTGGCCAGGGTGGCGCGGTAGTTGTCGGCTACATCGGGTTGCCATTGGCCGACCATCTCTTCGAGATCGCTGACCAGCAGATCGGTCGCGGCCTTGAGGTAGGCGCGGCGGCGGTCGTTGTGACCGCCCGTGGCCCCGGCGCCCTCCAGATAGTCCGAGGCCGGGCGGTTGCCGGCACCCGGGCCGGTGCCGTTGAGGTCCTGACCCCAAAGCAGGAATTCGATGGCGTGGTAGCCGGTGGCGACATTGGCTTCGGAGCCGCCCAGCTCGTTGAGACTGGCGAGTTTTTCCGGGGTGATGTCCTTGACGTCGACCTTGTCTTCACCCACCTGGATCTCGGTGTTGGCGATGATATTGGCGCTGGCCGCGGGGTTGCCAAGGGCGTGCTCGTAGCTCTTGTCGGTGTAGTCGATCAGGCCCTCATCCAGCGGCCAGGCGTTGACCTGGCCTTCCCAGTCATCGATCAGGGTGTTGCCGAAGCGGAAGGCTTCCGTCTGCAGGTAGGGTACGCGGGAGGCGATCCAGGCATCACGAGCGGCCTTGAGGGTGGCGTCCCCGGGCTGGGCAAGGAAGGCATCGACGGCGCGTTGCAGGGCCTGGGCGGTGCTCAACGAATCGCTGAACGCGGCATAGGCCAGCTCGGCGTAATGGTCCACCACGACCCTGGCCGCGCGCTCATCGACATTGACCGACGGCGTGGCGTTGTTGGTAGTGGTGGCGGTGCTTGCAGCGGGAGCGGGCACTTTATCGGCCGCTTTTTCCTTGTCGCTGCTGTCACCGCAGCCGGCGAGGGAGATGGCGATGGCCAGCAGACTGGCGCTGGCCAGGGGCATACGAATCATGGCGAAATCCTGCGTCAAAAATGGGCTCGACCGCGCGCTGCAGCACGCGAAACGGCGCCATGATGCGAAGGATTTGCATTTGCTGTAAAGGACGAATATTAAAAATATTTCATGTAACTATATGTTACTAAGGATGTAACTAAATGTTGCTCAAAGATTATTGAAAAATCTATTTATTTCAGCAGGTTACGTCGTTAAGAATTTAAGTTTGTCGGCCTGTTTCAAAAACGCCAGCAATTCTCTGGCCGGCAAGGGTTTACTGTACAGGTAGCCTTGGCCTTCGTGGCAGCCCTCGGAAATCACATAGGCTTCCTGTTCGCTGGTTTCCACGCCTTCGGCGATCACCTGCATGCCCAGGCTTTTGCCCAGCTGGATGATGGCCCGCACGATGGTGGTGTCGTCGTCGTCCTGAACCAGGTCTTGGACGAAGCTCTTGTCGATCTTGATCTTGTCCAGCGGCAGCGACTTCAGATAACTCAGGGACGAGTAGCCAGTACCGAAGTCATCGATGGCGATCAAGGCGCCGGAGCGGCGCAGGCTGAGCAGATGCTGGGCAGCGGTGCTGATGTCTTCCATCAGACCGGTCTCGGTGACTTCCAGCTCCAGGCTGCGCGGTGGCAGGCGGTACATTTGCAGGAAGTTGTTGACCACCCGCGGCAGCTCGTTGTGGTGCAGCTGCACGGTGGAGAGGTTGACGGCCATGCGCAGGTTGCTGAAGCCCAGGTCGTGCCATTCGCGCAGTTGCTTGCAGGACTGATCCAGCACCCATTCACCCAGGGCGATGATGGTGCCGTTCTGTTCGGCCAACGGGATGAACTGGTCGGGCGGGACCATGCCGTGTTCCGGGTGAGTCCAGCGCAGCAGGGCCTCGACGCCGACCACGCTGTGATCGCGATAGCTGATCTGCGGTTGATAGACCAGGTGCAGCTGGTTTTTCGCGAGGGCCTCGCGCAGGTCTTTTTCGAGCTCGCGGCGTCGGCGCATCTCGCTGTCGACGCTGGCGATGTAGAACTGATAGCGATTGCGCGAGCGGCTCTTGGCCAGGGTCATGGTCTGCTCGGCTTTTTGCAGCAGCTTTTCGGTGCTGTCGCCGTCTTCCGGGAACAGGGTGATGCCGATGGTGGCGCGCAGGCGGATTTCTTCGAGGTCCAGGGCAAAGGGTGCTTCCAGGCCATCGAGTACGTTCTGTGCCAGCTCGGCGGCTTCGTAGGGTTGCTCGATGTCGGCCTGGACCAGCGCGAACTGATCGCCGCCCAGCCGCGCCAGCGCGCCCAGGCGGCCGCTGTAGCCACGCAGGCGATCGGCCAGGGCCAGCAGCAACTGGTCGCCGGTCTGGTAGCTGAACTGCTCGTTGATGCCCTTGAAGTCATCGAGGCCCACGCACAGCACAGCCACGCGGCGTTGCAGGCGGCCGGCGTCGATCAGGATCTTGTCCAGTTGCTCCTGGAATTGCTGGCGGTTCGGCAGCCCGGTGAGGAAGTCGTACTGGGCCATGCGCAACAGGCTGTTCTCGGCCTCGTGGCGCAAGTGCGTATTGCGATCGATGGAGGCCAGCAACTGATTGGCGGTGTTGACCCACACGCCCAGTTCGTTTTTTTCGTGGCCCTTGAGCAGGGGGATCTGGTGCTGGCTGGGGCGGTCCGGATTGATCTGGGTCAGGTGCTCGATGATCTTGGACAGCGGCTTGGTCAGCAACCAGTGGTAGATGAGGTACAACACCAGTGCCAAAGCCAGGGCCCGCAGGACCCCTGAAATGAAGATGATCACCGAACTGGCGATGAAGTCTTCACCATAGGTGGCGGTATCGAGGGTGATGCTGAGGTCGCCGTAATACTCGCTGTACTGACCCTTGCCCACCAATTGGGTGGTGAAGGTGCGTTCCTGGCCGAGGATCAGGTCGGTCATCCAGCGCAGCGGGAATTGCTGCAGCGGCCGGGATTTCTCCGCCAGCATGGTTTCATTGGGATGGCCGATGGAGGCCATGCGCACGGCATCGTTCTGGAACAGCCCCTCGATGACCTGCATGCCCATCTCGCGGTCCAGGCTGTAGACGGCCTGGGTGGAGGGGTCGCGGAACATGTCGAGGACGCGATTGGCATCGTTGGCCACAGCCTGACGCGTCTTGTGGATATCGAAGACGATCTGCGCACAACTGAGCACCACGCCCACGATCAATGCTGACAGCAGCACGACCCTGAGCAGCTTGACCGACAAGCTGTGTTTAAGCTCCAGCTTCAATGGGGTATTCCTTGTTTCGTGCGCTTAGCATCATTTTGCCATCATCTTTCGCAATCCCTTGGGTTACGTCAAGGGATCGGTCCAATGAAACCTGAGGGTTATGCTCTGATGTACTACAAGGCGCAACGCTGCCTGTGTCTATGTGTCGGTCGCCGGGGGCAGAAACTTGAGGGGCCCGGGGCGATATTGCCACGGGTTGATCTTAGCGCGCTACGCACTGGGGGCAAGCGTTAATTTACGGGGGCCGCAGGCATGAAAAAACCCGGACATGCCGGGTTTTTTCGGGGCTGCACCGCAATGCAGCGAAGGCTTACGCCTTGAAGGTCTTGCCGTCGAACTGCTCGGCGACGAACTTCCAGTTGACCAGGTTCCAGAACGCCTCGACGTACTTCGGACGAACGTTGCGGTAGTCGATGTAATAGGCGTGTTCCCAGACGTCGCAGGTCAGCAGCGGGGTGTCGCCGCTGGTCAGCGGGTTGCCGGCACCGATGGTGCTGGCCAGCGCCAGGGAACCGTCTGCCTTCTTGACCAGCCAGCCCCAGCCCGAGCCGAAGGTGCCGACGGAGGTCTTGGTGAACTCTTCCTTGAACTTCTCGAACGAACCGAAAGCGGCGTTGATGGCCTCGGCCAGCGCGCCAGTCGGAGCGCCACCGGCGTTAGGGGCCAGGCAGTTCCAGTAGAAGGTGTGGTTCCAGACTTGAGCGGCGTTGTTGAAGATACCGCCCGAGGAAGAGACGACGATTTCTTCCAGGGTCTTGCCTTCGAATTCAGTGCCCGGGACCAGGCCATTGAGGTTCACGACGTAGGTGTTGTGGTGCTTGTCGTGGTGAAATTCCAGCGTTTCCTTGGAGATGTGCGGCTGCAGGGCATCATGAGCGTACGGCAGCGGAGGCAATTCAAAAGCCATGGTGGTTCTCCTAATCAGGTCTGTTTGCGGGATACGCGAGGCCGATCACGGGCGGCCTGAGTGCGCCGGCGAGTTTGTACTCTTTGCGGCGCAAGCCAGGGATCATAGCACCGGCTGGGCAGCAGAACCACGCAACAACTGTGTGGAATAGGCGCTGCAGACGCCTCGGCACCCGCGTCAGCCGACGATCAATTGCGCGGCTACCGCAAACATCATGATGGACACCAGCAGGTCGATCAGGCGCCAGGTCGTCGGCCGCGCCAGCCAGGGTGCCAGCCAGGCCGCGCCAATGGCCAGCGTGAAGAACCACAGCAGCGAAGCACTGGCCGCGCCGGCCACGTACGCGCTTGGCGCAGTCTGCTGGGCGCCCAGCGTGCCGATCAGCAACACCGTGTCGAGGTACACGTGGGGGTTAAGCAGGGTGACGGCCAGTGCACTCAGCAGCACCGCCTTGAGCGAGCGCACGCCAGCGCTTTGCCCCTCGTGCAGGCTTTGCTGGCTGAACGCACGCCGCAGCGCCTTGCTGCCGTACCAGAGCAGAAACACCGCGCCGCCCCAGCGCGCGATCGACAGCAGCAGCGGGCTGTGGGCCAGGACCGTCGCCAGGCCGAATACCCCGGCGGTGACCAGCAGCGCGTCGCAGATCACGCACAGCGCCGCCACCGGCAGATGATGTTCGCGGCGCAGGCTTTGGGCGAGCACGAAGGCGTTTTGCGTGCCGATCGCCATGATCAGCCCGGCCGCCACCAGCAGCCCGTTGAGATAACTTTGCAGCATGTGTGCAGACTCCCTTTGAATGGGGTGCAGTCTGCTCACTGAGTTTAAATAAGGAAAATCAATGTTGCTGATGTCACATTAGATAAATTGATAACGGCAACAGCGCTGGGCATCTTCGCTGCCTTCAAGCATCATTCCCGACCCGCGGTGCTGCCGACCTTGCGCACATGCCGCACTGGGCCGGCGCTCTCAAGCAACGCGCCGGCTCGTTGAAATACTGCAAACCGAAACACAGGCGGAGCGCTTCATGAAAATTCTGGTCACCGGCGCGAGCGGGTTCATCGGCGGACGTTTTGCCCGTCACGCTCTGGAGCAGGGCTTCGACGTGCGGGTCAACGGTCGCCGCGCCGAGGGCGTGGCCCACCTGCTGCGGCGCGGGGCGCAGTTCGTCGAAGGCGATCTGAGCGACCCCCATCTGGCGCAGCGCCTGTGCATCGGCGTCGACGCGGTGGTGCATTGCGCAGGATTCCCCGGGCATTGGGGGCGGCCGCAGGATTTTCAGCAGCACACCGTGCAGGTCACCGAGAACATCGTCGAAGGCTGCCTCAAGGAGCATGTGCGGCGGCTGGTGTACCTGTCCTGTGCGTCGATCTACCGCAACGGCCGCTCGCGCCTGGCGATCAAAGAGGAGGCCGTACCCCGACGCTTCGCCGATGCCGCCACGCGCAGCCGCCATCTGGCCGAGCAGAAAGTCTTCGGCGCGGCGGAGTTCGGTCTGGAAGTGATCGCCCTGCGCCCGGCCACGGTCATCGGTGCGGGCGATGTCAGCTGGCTGCCGCCGTTGATCGAGCTGCAAGGCAAGCGGCGTTTGTCGATCGTCGGCAATGGTCTGAACAAGGTCGATTTCATCAGTGTGCACAACCTCGTCGAGGCGCTGCTCAGCAGCGTGCTGGCCGACCCGGCGGCATCGGGCAGGGCCTACAACCTGAGCAACGGGACACCGATCCCATTGTGGGACGTGGTCAACTATGTCTTGCGCCAGCTGCAGATGAATCAGGTGACGCGCTACCGCGGCTATCGCTCGACCTGGCTCAAGGGCGCTCTCAACGAGGGCGCCTGCCTGCTCTGGCCCGGTCGTCCGCGGCCGCGCTGGTCCCGCCATGGCGCGCACAGCCTTAACGCCGATTTCACCCTCGACATTGCGCGGGCGCGGCATTATCTGGACTATCAACTGCAGACCAGCCTGTGGGCCGCTCTGGATGAGTTCTGCGCGTGGTGGCAGGCCCAGGCGCTGCATGGCGGTCGTTGAACATCAGGTAACATCAGCGGTCGATACCGCCTTTATTGCGCGGGTTACACTGGCGACCGTTAGAGGTTGTATCATTTTGCCATTATCGGATTTTCCAAAGGGCCTTCTTCATGCGTAACGATGCTCGCGACGATTTCGACGACGTACCCAGCCTCAGTGCCAGGCAGGGCGATGACGAAGAGGACCTCGTGCCTGCCGCCGCCCCCCGCGATCGCAACAGTGTGACGTCCCGCACCACCCCGGTGGTCAAGGTCAAGGCGCCGGCCAGCGGCCCGCTGGGGGCATTGGTAGTGGCGTTGTTCATCGCTCTGGGCGGGCTGGGATGGTGGAGTTTTCAGCAGATCTCGCTGATGGAGCAGCAACTGGTGGCGACCCAGGAAAGCTTCGCGCGCATCAGCGAAGACGCCGCCGGCCGCTTGCAGGCGATCACCGGCAAAGTGGCGGCCACCGAGAACCTCTCCAGCACCGACAGCGAGGCCATGAAGCTGCAACTCAAGACACTGCAGACCCGTATGGACGAGCAGACCCGCCAGCAGGCGGGCGTCGGCACGCAACAGAGCAGTCTGGACAAGCGCCTGGATCAGGTCTTGGCGCAAGCGGCCAATCAGCAGGCCAGTAACGATCAGGTGCAAGCGCAGCTCAAGTCGCTGGCGGCGGACATGAGCAGCCTCAAGGCGGCCCAGGGTGATCAGGCGCGCTTGAGTGCCGATCTGAAATCGCTTTCCACCGATGTGGCGGCGCTGAAGAAGCAAGGCAATAACAATGATCGGCTGAGCAGCATCGAACAGGACCTGATCGTGCTCAAGAGCGAGCAAGACAATCGCCCCGCCGCAGCCGCGCAGGCGGGCCCCAGCACCGCGGAATTCGACAGCTTCCGCGGCCAGACCACGCGCAACATCACCACCTTGCAAAGCCAGATGCAGAATCTGCAGCAACAGATCAACGCACGGCAATGACAGCCCTGTCCCTGTAGCGGGGGGGGGGGGTGCCCCCGAAAGATCTTTACCCCCAAGAAGCAGAGGGTGAGCATGGATTTTTCGGGAGCAAGCCCCCTCGCTACGGGCGCAGATGAAGGCCATGCCGCACTTGCCCAGCTCGCGTGCATATATCGGTATTTGGCGATATACCAATATCCATCGCTGCTAAGGCAATTTCATTTGGCGCTATAAGGTTCTAGGTAAGCTGCGCGGCGGTAATGCTAAGCTCGGCTGCATGAACTATCTCGCGCATTTGCACCTGGGCGGCCAGGGCCCGGATCACTGGCTTGGCAGCCTGTACGGCGATTTCGTCAAGGGCCGCCTCGAAGGCCGCTTCAGCCCGGAACTTGAAGCCGGGATCCGCCTGCATCGGCAGATCGATGCCTACACCGATAGCCATCCCCTGGTGTTGACCGCGCTGGAGCGTTTTCCGCTGGCCCGTCGGCGTTATGCGGGCATCATTCTCGATGTGTTTTTCGATCACTGCCTGGCGCTGCACTGGCGCGATTACGACGATCGGCCCTTGGCCGAGTTCACTGTGCAGGTTTACGCCGTGCTGGCTGCCCAGACGGAACTGCCGGGGCGGCTGGCGGGTGTCGCGCCCTATTTGATCGCCGGCGATTGGCTTGGCTCTTATGCCGATTTCGCGGTGTTGGAGCAGGTGTTCAACGGTATTGCGCGGCGCCTGAGCAAGCCCGAGGGGCTGGCGGGGGCGTTCGCCGAGGTCAAGGCGCTGTACGAGCCGCTAACGGAGGATTTTCGACGGTTTTATCCGGTGTTGCAGCAATTTGCGAAAGGTGCCTGAGTCGTCCGCCAGCCGTAGCGGCCCCTTCGCGAGCAAGCTCTGCTCCCACAGGGTGTGCGGTTCCGAAGTCTTGCACTGGTGGGAGCAGGGCTTGCCCGCGAAGCTTTTCAGGCTCTTTGGCCATCGGCCCCGCATCGTGACTTTCACCAAACAACGCCATTCGCACCGCTTCCTGCGCCTTGAATGCCAGCGCTGCCCGCTCCACGCCCTGAGTTTCGATCGGCTCGAGCAGATGGATATCCACCACGCCGGTATCCGCGCGCAAGAGGCGCAGCAGATGCGACAGCAGATCGTCATCGCCAACGAACGGCGCGATCGGGTCCAGCCCCGCACCGCGACCGTAACGGATCGCCACCGGCTGTATGGCCACGCCGACGTCCGCCGCACAGGCCAGCATCCGCCCGTGGAAGGTGCGTAACTGGCGGCCGTCCGTCGTCGTTCCTTCGGGGAAAATCATCAGCGGGCAGCCGTCTTCCAGCCGTAGTGCCATTTCCCGACGCAAGCGCTGGCTGTCGTTGGCGCCGCGGCGGATGAACAAGGTCCCGGCATGCTGTGCCAGCCAGCCGGCGATGGGCCAGTGGCGCACCTCGGCCTTGGACAGAAACGACAGCGGAGCGATTTGCCCGAGCAGGGCGATGTCGGTCCAGGACACATGGTTGCTGACCCACAGCATCGGCCGTTGCGGCACGGCACCATGAATGCGCACCCGGAACGGCAGGGCGTGGGTCAAGCAGATCATGAAACTGCGCGTCCAGCGCTGCCGCCGCCCCATCGAGCCTGCCAGCCCCAACCGCTCACCGATGATAAAGCCTGCTGCCAGCACCAGCCCGTAGGCCACCACCACCAGGACGCGCCCGACCCGCACTGCCAACCGCAGCGCGCGCATCACATTGCCGCCCGGAAGTGGCGGGCGTAACGCGGGCACAGATCGTCGCGCTTGAGCAGGATGAACACATCGGCGACCTGGAAGTCTTCATCCCAGCACGGTTCGCCACACACCTTGGCGCCCAGGCGCATGTAGGCTTTGAGCAGCGGCGGCATCTGCGCCGTGACGTTGCCGGGGATGTGCGCCGCCGGCAGTGGCTTGCGCGGCTCGGCGCGCAGGTTCTGGGTGCACAGATGGCGCTCGCGCAAGCGCTGCATGATCGCCTCGGCCTGCACGCCGCCGTCCTGCATGGGAATGCTCGCGCAACCCATCAGGTAGCTGTAGCCGCCTTCGTTGAGGACTTCGGCCAGTTCACCCCAGAGCACGGCAATGGTGCCGCCGTTGCGGTAGGCGGGGTCGACGCAGGTGCGGCCGATTTCCAGCACCGGGCCTTGCAGGCCACTGAGGCCGTGGAGGCTGAATTCCTCTTCGCTGTAGAAGCGCCCCAGATAACGCGCCGCGCGATGATCGAGCAGGCGGGTGGTGGCCACCAGGCGACCGTTGCTCAGGTCGCGCACGCCGATGTGCCAGCAGTGGCGATCGTAGTCGTCGCGGTCCAGTCCGTCCTCGGCGCCTTGCAGGCGGGCGTTGAATTCGCGGCTGAACACCTCGAAGCGCAGCGCTTGCGCTTCCAGCAAGGCACGGCTGCCGAGCAGGCGTTCGGCGACCAGTCGGCGCGCTGCGGGGGTGTTGCCTGAGCTTGCGATGTGAGTCATTGCGAGTCTCCAAATTCGGACTTGGGGTTGCAGCCAATGAACTTTGTTGTGCAATCTCAGGCTAAGTAGCAGCAGTGTCGTCACCATGACGTTTGGGTGATGCTTGTATGACAGCCTCCAAGGAGCACACGCCATGACCTGGCTCACTTTGCTGAACCTGCGTGAACCCCTGTCCACGGGCGGCGAACGGCCACACGATGACGGTACGGATGCGCTCGCCAGTGGCGGCGAGGTGTCCATCGCTGATGCCTACGCCGCCTTGCTCAAACGTTGGGGCAACCGCTCGCCGTTCGAGCTGGCGGTGCTCGGCGGGCATCTGGCGAGCACGCCGGGCCTGGCATTTCTGTTCGGCTACCAGGCGGCCTTGCGCGCGCTGTGGCCCAGTGCGCCGTTGAGCCTGGGGGCGATCTGCGCCACCGAGCAGCGCAGCTTGCGCCCGGCCGACCTCAGTACGCGTCTGCACAACCTGCGCTTGAGCGGGCAAAAGGATTTCGTCACGGCGGGCAACGCCGCCGACTGGCTGCTGGTGGCGGCGCGCAGCGAGGCCGTCGGCGAGGCACCGCGCTTGAGCCTGGCGGTGGTCTATCCCGGCGAGGTCGGGGTGCGCCTCGAGGCCCTGCCAGCGCTGCCCTTGATACCGGACATCAGCCATTCACGCCTGCACCTGGACAACGCCGCCTGCGACCTGCTGGCGGGCGATGGCTGGGATGCCTACGTCAAACCCTTTCGCAGCCTCGAGGACCTCTACGTGCTCAGTGCGCTGGCCGCCTGGCTGTATGGCGTCGGTCAGCGGCAGAACTGGCCGCGCTCCCTGCAATTGCGTTTGCTCGGTCTGCTCGGCGGCTGCGCCGAAGGGACCCGACAGTGCCCGGATGCCGCCACCAGTCATCTGTTGCTGGGCGGTTTGTTCGAGCAGTTCGAGGCGCTGCAGGACGACCTCGGCGTCGCGCTGGCCAGCGGTGAGCCTGACAGCGCGCTGATGTGGCAGCGTGATCGCGGCGTATTGACCCTGGCCGCCAGCGCGCGCCAGCAGCGTCTGGATAAAGCCTTGCAGACGTTGGGGTACTGATGGCCGGTCCGATTTTTCCATGGCGTAGCAACAACCGTTTTCAATTGTTGATCGATGGCCCGCAATTTTTCCCGCGCATGCTGGCTGCGATCGATGCCGCGCAGTCCCAGGTCGATCTGGAGCTGTATCTGGTGGAGGCCGGTGCCTGCGCCGATGAGGTGGTGGAGGCTCTGGCCAAGGCGGCCGAGCGCGGCGTCAGCGTGCGCTGCCTGTTCGACGGTTACGGCAGCCTGGCGTTTGGCCAGGGGCAGCGCGAGCGGTTGCTGGTCGCTGGCGTTGAGCTGCGCCTGTACAACGCCGTGCGCCTGCACCGTGGGCTGCGCAATCTGTACCGTGATCATCGCAAACTGCTGCTGGTGGATCAGGCTCTGGCCGTGGTCGGCGGCACCGGCGTGACCGATCAATTCTGGAGCCCCGGTGAAGCGTCCAGCGAATGGCACGAGGTGATGGTGCAAATGCACGGCCCGCTGGTAGCCGACTGGCAGGCGCTGTTCGACCGCCAGTGGCGCGCCAACCTGCGGCGCAGCGCCTGGCGACCGGCCACCCATTTCGGCCTGCCGCACCTGCCGCCCACGCCAGTCACCGGCAGCGGCCTGGGGCGCGTGGCCTACGCTGATTCGCGCCAACACCGCGACATCCTGCGCTCGCTGGTGCGCAATCTGAACAGTGGGCAAAAGCGCATCTGGCTGGCGACTCCCTACTTCCTACCGACCTGGTCGGTGCGTCGCTCCTTGCGCCGCGCTGCCGCCCGCGGGCTGGACGTGCGCCTGCTGCTCACCGGTCCGCGCACCGATCATCCTTCGGTACGCTATGCCGGTCACCGCTACTACCCGAAACTGCTGCGCGCCGGGGTGAAGATCTTCGAGTACCAGCCGTGTTTCCTGCACTTGAAGATGGTGCTGGTGGACGACTGGGTGAGCATCGGCTCGTGCAACTTCGATCACTGGAACCTGCGCTTCAACCTCGAAGCCAACCTCGAGGCGCTGGACCCGGACCTGACCCGCGACGTCGAGTCCAGTTTCGAACGTGACTTTGCGGCCAGCCACCTGATCAGCCTGGATGCCTGGCACTCCCGGCCGCTGTGGTGGCGAGTGCAGCAGCGCATCTGGGGCTGGCTGGATCGGCTGGTGGTCAATTTGCTCGATCGCCGCGGTTGATCCTGATCGTCCGCCGCGCGGGTTCGTGTCTCACCAGCGATAGGTGACCGAGCCGATCAGGCTGCGCTCATCGCCATAGCGGCAGGTGGTGTTGCAATACAGGTACTTCTTGTCCATCAGGTTCTGGGCCTTGGCCTGCACTTGCCAGTGGCTGTCGAGGTCGTAACTGATCAAGGCATCCACCAGGGTGTAGGCCGGGATCTTGCCGTCGTAGGCGCTCGGCGTGGTGCGGGTGGTGCCCGTGTAGCGTGCGCCACCCGCGACTTTCAGCGCAGGCAGACCGAGCGCTGCGAGGCGATAGCTGGCCCACAGGCTGGCACTGTTGTAAGGCACACCCTCGATGCGTTTGCCGACGTTGCTGGCGGTCTGGTCCTGCAGCACGTGAGTGTCGGTATAGGCATAGCCGGCGCTCAGTTGCAGGTTGTCGGTGAGATTGCTCTTGGCTTCCAGTTCAACGCCCTTGGAGCGGGTCTTGCCGTACTGCACATAGGTGTTGGTGGCGGCGTCCAGGCTCAACGAGTTGTCTTGATCCAGGCGGTAGACCGCGGCACTGAGCAGGGTATCGCTGCCGGGCGGCTGATAGCGCAAACCGACCTCATACTGTTCGCCTTCCAGCGGCGCGAAGGCATTGCCGAAGGCCGGGTTGCTGACGCTGGCAGGCTGGAACGACTGACTGTAACTGGCGTACGGCGCCAGGCCGTTGTCGGCCAGATACACCAGGCCGACGCGCCCGGTGGCCTTTTTGTCGCTGCGGCTGTCGCGCGCGCCGCTGGCAAAGGTGGTGGTGACGCTGTCGGCCCAGTCCTGGCGTCCACCGAGCAACAGCACCCATTTATCATCGAAGGTGATCTGGTCCTGCAGATAGACCCCCATCTGGTTGCTGTGCAGGTCCGAGCCGCTATCGGCGGCGGTGTTGGCGCCAACGCCGGTGTGCTGCGGATTGGCCAGGTTGAGTGACGGCGCCAGTTGAGCAAGGGTCGCGCTGATGTAGCGGTGCGAATCGTAGGTCTTGTGGTAGTAGTCCACGCCCAGCAGCAGGTCATGCTGCCAGCGGCCTTGCTCGAAGGTGAAGTTCAGGTTGTTGTCGGTGGTCCATCCGGTGGAACGCTCCTCGCGAGCACTGTAGCGACGCAGCAGGCGGTTGCCCGAAATCCCCTGAGGGATCAGGTAGTCCCAGTCGGTGTTGGCCTGGAAGTACCGCAGGCTGTGATTGACACTCAAGTGTTCGTTGAAGTGGTGTTCGAACAGATAACCCAAGGTATCCATGCGGTTGTTGAAGTGGTCGTAACCGGGTTCGCCGACGAACTGATCGCGGGCGATCTTGTAGCCCGGCGTCGAACTGTAGGTGCTCATGCCGTAGCTCATCGGCGGAGCGAAGCCGGTGTAGGTGTCCTGATGGCTGGCGAGCAGGGTCAAGGAGGTATCGTCGTCGGGCTTCCAGGTCAAAGCGGGGGCGATGTAGCGGCGATCGTCGCCGATATGATCGACCTGAGTGCCGCTGTCGCGCCACAAGCCGGTCAGCCGATAGCTGAATTGGCCTTGGTCGTCGAGCGGGCCGCCAAGGTCGAAGGTGTACTGACGGCGATCGTAGTTGCCGACCTCCATGCCGATCTCGTGCAATGGCGTATCGGTGGGGCGCTTGCTGATGGTGTTGATCATGCCGCCCGGCGACAGCTGGCCGTAGAGCACCGAAGACGCCCCTTTGAGCACTTCGACACGTTCCAGGCCATAACCCTCGACACTGCCGTCATAGGGGTTGGATTGCAGTTTCATGCCGTCACGCAAGATCCCTCCAGTACCGGCTCCGACGTTGAAGCCGCGTACCGTGTAGTCGTCGGCCGTGCGGCTGAAGCCGTTGGGCTGGCTGCTGAAGCCAGGGGTGTACTTGAGTGAGTCGGACAGGTTGTCGCTCTTGCGATCGTTGAGTTCGTCGCGGGTCACCACTGAAATCGACTGCGGGATCTTTACCAGTTCGGTGCGGGTCTTGGTGCCGACGCTGGAGCGATGGGCCACGTAGCCGCTGACTTGGCTGTCGTCGATGCCGCCATTGGCATTGATGCTGGTGGCGTCCAGGGTCAGGGCATCGCTGGCCACCGGCTGCACGTTGAGCGCACCGCTGGCGGTCACTCGCAGGCTCAGGTTGCTGCCGCGCAGGGCCTGGCGCACGGCATCGGCGGCGTTCAGATGGCCCTGAACGGCCTGGGCCTGATGGCCGTTGATATCACTGGGAATGAACAGCACCTGACGCCCGCTTTGCTGGCCGATGGCGATCAGGGTCTGGGCCATCGGGCCGGGCGCGATGCTGAAGTCCTGAAGGGTTTCGGCGGCCATCAGGTTGCAGCTGACAAGGCAAGTGCCGAACAGTGTGGGGAGGGTAAGGTTGGGGTACATGGTCAGGGCTCGGTAGACAGTCGGGTATGCACCTGCGGTGCGCTTCTGACTGTTCTGTGAACTGAGGCAGGAATTTTTTCAGGGCAGCCTGAAAATATTTATTCGCAGCCTGGTTATGCGTGATCGATACGCGTCCACCATCCCAGATATCGATCGATGCGCAACGCCAGCACCTCCTTGAGCGCCGCCAGTGCCTGCTCGCTGTCATCCAGCGTGAAGACTCCGGAAATCCGCAGACCGGCGGCCCGCGAGGACACTTGCAGCACGCCGTGGTGATAGGGCCGCAGGGCATCGATCACCGTGCCCAGCGGCTGGTCGTGTACCTCGAGCAATCCCGAAACCCATGCACGTTGATCGATATAGGCCGCCGGTAACGGTTGCCAACTATTGCTCAGGATATCGAAGCTGCGGCCCTGTCCGGCCTTCACACGGTGGATGGAACCCTGCGAGCGTAGTTCCAGTTCGCCCTCCAACGCCCAGAGTTGCGCGCCTTGCGGTTGCAGGCTGAACAGACAGCGGCCGCTGTCGAGCCATACTTGTGCCCCTGCGCACTGGAGTACGAAAGGCCGCGAGGTATCTGCCCGGACTTGAGCGAGGACGCCGCCGCGCAACAGCTCGACGCGTCGCTGACGGGCGCTGTAGTGGAGGTCCACGGCGCTTTGCGCATTGAGTAGCAGGCCGGAACCGTCTGCCAAGGCGAAGTGGCGACGCTCGGCGGTGGTCGTGTGCAGGTCCGCTCCCCAGCGATCATGCAACGGCCCGCCGGCGCGGGTCAGCAAATGGCTGCCCAGCGCCAGGGTACCTAGCCCCAATGCGCCCCGCAGCAATGCGCGACGCTGGCGTCCAGAGCTGCTGAGTGCCTGGCGCACGCCTTGCTGATGCGCCAAGGGGGCGAGGCTGCGATTCAACTGTTGGTTAAGTGCCTGCCAGGCGTCGCTATGGCTTGGGTCCGACTCGAGCCAGCGCTGGAAGTGTTGCTGCGCCTCGAGCGTGTAAGTGCCGGAGCCTTGCAGTGCGTACCACTCGATGGCTTGGGCGACGGACGGCGGCAGCGTGCTCATGACGCGGCCCGGTAGCACGCGGTCAGGCCCTGAACCACGTATTGATGCACGCGTGTCACTGACACGCCCAGTTCCTGAGCGATATGGGCATAGGTCAGGCCGTCGAGCTGACTGTACAGGAAGGCGGCGCGGGCTTTGGACGAGAGTCCGTCGAGCATGCGGTCGACCTCCATCAGCGCTTCCATGACCGTCCAGTGTTCTTCGGCGCTGGGTGCCACTGCCAGGGGTTCGGCGGCCAACGCGTCGAGGTAGGCGCGTTCGATATCATTGCGCCGCCAGCGAGCGAATATCAGGCGCTTGCCGATGGTGCTCAACAGCGCACGAGGCTCGCGAATGGTCTGAGGGTCGGGCAGGGCGACGACTTGAGCGAAGGTTTCGGCTGCCATGTCGGCCGCATCGTCACGGCAACCCAGGCGCGCGCGCAGACGACCGAGCAACCAGCTGTGGTGCTCGCCGAACAAGCGGTGAAGGATGAGATTGCGCGAAGCCAGCCCGGATGCGCTTGAGGACGACGCCGTCATGACAGTTCCGCTAATGACAATGATTATCAATAGTGGCGTCTTTGCTGGCCAATAGCAATATGCCGAGGCCGATCACCTGTGGCGAGGGGGCTTGCCCCCGATTCGGTGTATCAGCCAAATATTTGTGGCCGGGACATTGAATCGGGGGCAAGCCCCCTCGCTACAACCTGTTACTTGATTTCGACCGCCAGGCTTTCAGCGATCTTCTGCTGCCAGATCGCCGGGCCGGTGATGTGCACCGATTCGCCTTTGCTGTCTACCGCGACCGTGACCGGCATGTCCTTGACCTCGAACTCGTAGATGGCTTCCATCCCCAGTTCTTCGAAGGCCACCACGCGCGACTTCTTGATCGCCTGGGCGACCAGGTAGGCGGCGCCGCCGACGGCCATCAGGTACACAGCCTTGTAGTCCTTGATCGCTTCGATGGCGGTCGGACCGCGCTCGGATTTGCCGATCATGCCCAGCAGGCCGGTCTGATCGAGAATCTGCCGAGTGAACTTGTCCATCCGCGTCGCGGTGGTCGGGCCGGCTGGGCCGACGACTTCTTCGCGTACCGGATCGACCGGGCCGACGTAGTAGATGAAGCGACCTTTGAGGTCCACCGGCAGCTTCTCGCCACGGTTGAGCATCTCCACCATACGCTTGTGCGCAGCATCGCGGCCGGTGAGCATCTTGCCGTTGAGCAGCACGGTTTCGCCTGGCTGCCAGCTTTGCACCTCTTCCGGGGTCAGGGTGTCGAGGTTGACGCGACGTGCCGACGGGCCCGCTTCCCAGACGATTTCCGGGTAGGCATCCAGATCCGGCGCTTCCAGCTCGGCCGGGCCGCTGCCGTCGAGCACGAAGTGGGCGTGCCGAGTGGCGGCGCAGTTGGGGATCATGCACACCGGCAGGGACGCGGCGTGGGTCGGGTAATCCATGATCTTGACGTCGAGCACGGTGGTCAGGCCGCCGAGACCCTGGGCGCCGATACCCAACTGGTTGACCTTCTCGAACAGCTCCAGGCGGATCTCTTCGATACGGTTGGACGGGCCACGCTTTTTCAGCTCATGGATGTCGATGGACTCCATCAACACTTCCTTGGCCATGACCGCGGCCTTTTCGGCGGTACCGCCGATGCCGATGCCGAGCATGCCGGGCGGGCACCAGCCGGCGCCCATGGTCGGTACGGTCTTGAGCACCCAGTCGACGATCGAGTCGGACGGGTTGAGCATGGCCATTTTCGACTTGTTCTCGGAGCCGCCGCCTTTGGCCGCCACGTCCACTTCCACGGTGTCGCCGGGGACGATGGAGTAGTGGATGACCGCCGGGGTGTTGTCCTTGGTATTTTTGCGGGCACCGGCCGGGTCGGCCAAAATCGAGGCGCGCAGGACGTTTTCCGGAAGGTTGTACGCGCGACGCACGCCCTCGTTGATCATGTCATCGAGGCTCATGGTGGCGCCGTCCCAGCGCACGTTCATGCCGACGCGCACGAACACGGTGACGATGCCGGTGTCCTGGCAGATCGGCCGATGGCCGGTGGCGCACATGCGGGAGTTGATCAGGATCTGGGCGATGGAATCACGGGCTGCGGGCGACTCTTCACGCAGATAAGCCTCGTGCATGGCCTGGATGAAGTCCACGGGGTGATAGAAGGAAATGAACTGCAAGGCATCGGCGACGCTCTGTATCAGGTCGTCTTGTTTGATCACGGTCATTGGCGCGCGCTCCTCTTTAAGGCGGGAACATTCATTAAGGTGGCTCGGCCTTGGCCGACTCATCTTTCAAGGTGCGCCGACCCCTAGTGGTCAACGCAAAAAGGCGCGGCAGTATACCGCGCATCCATTCGTCGCACACGCGCCGAAGGTCTTGTAGCGGGCGTTTATCGGTCCTGCCATAAGAGGGCGCGGCGGGCGGCAGGGAGCGCAAAAGTTGTACAGAAGGTAAAAATTTGGATAGTTATTTTCGGGCCACGGCACTAAAGTGGCATCTGGCCATAAGCCCATCGGCTGCCAATCAGGGATGGAGTCCCTTAGCGTACGGTGAGTCAACGAGTGACCGAAAAAGCCACACAAAAACTACTTCTGAAACGCTTCATCCTTGCCGCAGGCACCTATTGCATGGTGCTGGTGCTGATGTGGATAGCGATTCTGGGCGATTACTACCAAGCCACCCTTTTCACTGCCGTGGTTGGCAGCGGCCTCGTGCTGCTCAGCCAATCGGTACTGCTGGTGTTGTTCCTGCGCGGTGACAACCAGCGATTCGCCGATCCGAGCCTGACCGAATTTCAAGTGATTCTTGCAGTGTGCTGGCACACCTGGTTCCTGTCCCAGTTGCAGGTGGCCCGAGGCTCGCTGTTGGCGTTCTATGTGTTGATCCTGCTGTTCGGCCTGTTTCACCTCAAGCAACGGGTATTCATGCGCTGCGCGGTACTTGTGTTCCTGGCTTTCTCCGGCCTCAATCTGTGGGAGGGCTACGCGCAGCGCCTGGGCGATCCGGGGCTGGCCTCGCTGCAGGTGTGCGTGTTGTTCGTGGTGCTGGTGTGGCTGTGCATGTACGCCAGCTACGTGCAGGCCTCGCGCCATCGCATGCGCCAGCGCCGTTTTGCCTTGCAGGCCCACCAGGACACGCTGCGGGGCATGATGCGGCAGCTTGAGGACCTGGTGGCCACCGACGAGCTGACCGGGCTGTTCAACCGGCGCCACTTCCTGCGTCTGGCCTCCCGCGAGTTGATGCTCTTGAGCAACGGCGCGCGCCATGGCATGGCGCTGATCGACCTTGATCACTTCAAGCGCATAAACGATATGCATGGCCACGCGGCGGGGGATCAGGTGCTGCAGGGTTTCGCCGAGGTCGCCGCCGGCTGCCTGCGCGAGGGTGACATCCTCGCCCGCTACGGTGGCGAGGAGTTCGTGCTGTTACTGCCCAACTGCGACAGCGCGCATCTGGTGGCCTGCTGCGAGCGCTTGCGCCTGGCCTTCGCCGCAGCGATGCCGCTGGGTGATCGGATCGACGGTCTGAGCCTGTCGGCGGGGATGACCATGCTGGCCCCCGGTGACGATCTCGATGATGCCTTGCAACGGGCCGATCAGGCGCTTTACCGTGCCAAGCGAGGGGGGCGCAATCGGTGCGCCGCCGCTTGGGAAACCCCGGATGCCTGAATTGAGCGTGGGCCAGCAGCGTTGGTCGGTGACCGCCGGCGACAACCTGCTCGATGCCCTTAACGATGCCGGCCTGAATGTGCCCTACAGTTGCCGCGCCGGCAGTTGCCACGCGTGCATGGTGCGCTGCGTGGCTGGCGAGCCGCTGGACAGCGATCCGGGGGCGTTGACGGCGGCCCAGCGTGAGCAGGGCTGGCGCCTGGCCTGTCAGTGCCGAGTCGCGGACGACCTTGAGGTGGCGCTGTTCGATCCCCGTCGCGATGGCCTGGATGCCGAGCTGATCGGCTGCGACTGGCCAAGCCCCGGGGTGCTGCGCATTCGTTTGCGCTCCGAGCGCCCGTTGCGCTATCAGGCAGGCCAGCACCTGTTGCTGTACAGCGGTGCCATCGCTCGCCCTTATTCGATTGCCAGCCTGCCGCAGCAGGACGACTTTCTCGAGTTTCATCTCGACTGCCGCCGCTCTGGGGCGTTTATCGATCGTGCGCGGCATTTTCAGGTCGGTGATCATCTGCGCCTGGGCGAATTGCGTGGCGGCGCGCTGCATTACGATCCGGACTGGCAGGCTCGGCCGCTGTTGCTGCTGGCGGC
Organism: Pseudomonas sp. GW821-FHT01A09; assembly: GCF_058986725.1. Classification (NCBI taxonomy): domain Bacteria; kingdom Pseudomonadati; phylum Pseudomonadota; class Gammaproteobacteria; order Pseudomonadales; family Pseudomonadaceae; genus Pseudomonas; species Pseudomonas sp. GW821-FHT01A09. The sequence continues at coordinate 459 of NZ_JBYSWB010000034.1, read as the reverse complement.
GGGGACTGGGTTGGCGCCGTTGTGGGGGATTTTGCGTGAGGCCTTGCGCCAGGAGCATCAAGGGATGATTCGTTTGGTGCATTTCGTTGCTGACGAGGGCGAGCACTATCTGGCCCAACCGCTGCTCGAACTGGCTGGGCAGTATCCGCAATTACAGGTGGAGTTGCCGGCACCTGGGCTGGGCGATTCGCTGCTCAACGGGTTGCGCCTGCCCTCGCGGCATACCCAGGCGCTGGTGTGCGGTTCGCCGGCCAGTGTCGAGAAGTTTTCCAGGCGGCTGTTTTTGGCTGGGTTGCCGCGTAATCAGCTGTTGGCGGATGTTTTTACTGGGCGGGGGTGATTAGGGGATTGGGGTGGTTCTGCTTTCGAGCCGGCCTTGGGGTCGCCGCCCCTACATTGGCCCTTCGCCTAGGCTCAGGGTTCCCGCGCTTCGACGCACTGGCGAGTGGCACGCCGCAC
>NZ_JBYSWB010000033.1:0-47991 GCF_058986725.1 Pseudomonas sp. GW821-FHT01A09 | reverse complement strand
GAAGCCGGAACGCGGGTACCCTGAGCCTAGGCGAAGGGCCAATGGGCAGGGCGCGCCGCACAGGCCCGCAGCAAAGGCCCACACTGCAATCTCAAAACCCACCTCCAAAACGCTTCCCTGCTGTATTCGATGCAAGTCCCCCAGCGAAAGGCCGAAGCAAACTCAAAGTACCAACTGGTTTTAAGTTTATAACCTCAAGCATTAATCAATAATGTTCAGCCGTTTATATAACCATAGAACATAACGCTCTTTCCGTTCCGCGTGGCTTTGCTCTATTACTGCTGTGCCGTAACTGCGCGAGTGACTGCCTGAAAGTCGCCCCGCCAGTGCACGTTCTGTAAAGGAGTCATCGCCATGCGTCAGTCCGCTTCGCCCTTGTCGTCGCCCGCTCTCGAAGTCGCCGAGGTGCCTTTGGTCGAGTACCGGTTTCACGAGGGCGTGGGGGCGCCCGCTGGCTGGTTGGGGCGGGTGCGGCGTCAGGCCGGTCGGTTGGGCGGGTTGCGGTTGCTCATCCCGATTGTGCTGCTGTGCCTGTGGCAGCTCAGTGCCCAGGCCGGCTGGCTCAGCGAGTTCGTCTTGCCTTCGCCGTGGAGCATTATCCAGGCCTATCAGGAGCTCTGGCACACCGGCGAGTTGCAGGCAGCGCTGCCGGTGTCCCTCGGACGCGCCGGGTTGGGGCTGTTGATCGGCGGTGGTCTGGGGTTGGTGCTGGGCGTCGTCGCCGGCCTCTCGACCCTGGCCGAGCGTCTATACGACGCGCCGCTGCAGATGCTGCGCACCATCCCGTTCATTGCCCTGGTGCCGCTGTTCGTGGTGTGGTTCGGTATCGGCGAGTGGTCCAAGGTGCTGCTGATCATCGGCGCGTCGATCTTCCCGGTGTACCTCAACGCCTACCATGGCATCCGCGCCATCGACAAACGCTTGCTGGAACTGGGTGCCAGTTTCGACATGAACCAGCGCCAGGTGGTCCGCCTGATCGTGCTGCCGCTGGCCATGCCGAGCATCCTCGTGGGCTGGCGCTATGCCGCCGGCGCCGCGCTGCTGGGGCTGGTGGCCGCCGAACAGATCAACTCCAACGCCGGTATCGGCTACATCCTCAACAACGCCAACCAGTTTCAACGCACCGACATCATCATCGCCGGCATCCTTATCTATGCCGTGCTGGGGGTGATCGTCGACATCGTCATGCGCCTGATCGAACGCGCGCTGCTCAGCTGGAGACCCCGCCATGAGCCATCTTGAGAGCCTCGACCGTTACCACGCCGCGCGCCTGACTCCGCCTGCGGCAAAGCCGGCCGTCATTGAATTGCACGGCCTGAGTAAACGCTATGGCGACCAGGTGATTCTCGACGCCCTGGACTTCACCCTGCGCAAGGGCGAGTTCGTCGCCCTGGTCGGGCCTTCGGGCACCGGCAAGACCACCTTGCTGCGCATCGTCGGCGGCCTTGAAACCGCCAGCGCCGGCAGTGCCGCGATTGCCGAACAGACCTCGGTGGTGTTCCAGGACCCGCGTCTGATCCTCGCGCAGAAAGTCTGGCGCAACGTCGTGCTCCAAGACCACAAGGCCCCCGACAGCTATGCCCGGGCGGTGGCGGCGCTGACCGAAGTGGGGCTGGGCAGCAAGGCCGATGCCTGGCCGTCGAGCCTGTCCGGTGGCGAGGCGCAGCGGGTCGGCCTGGCCCGGGCGCTGTATCGCGCGCCTGACCTGTTGCTGCTCGACGAACCCTTCAGTGCGCTGGACGCTTTCACTCGGCGCAAGGCCCAGGATCTGGTCATCGACCTGTGGCGCGAGCACCAGCCCGGCGTGCTGCTGGTCACCCACGACATCGAGGAGGCGATCCTGCTGGCCGACCGCGTGCTGGTGCTTGGCGCCGGTTTCGTCAAGGCCGACATCGCCGTCGACCTGCCGCGCAAACGCGACCCCACGGCCAGCGATTTCAACCAGATCAAGCGCAGCGTGCTGCAAAACCTTGGCAGCGTCGCCTGAAAAAACTTCTGCCAGATGCCCTTATTCAACAGTAGAGAAGATCATGAACAAGATTGTCCGCGGCCTGCTGCTGCCCACCTTGGGGCTTATCGCCTTGCACGCCAGTGCCGAAGAACGCACTACGCTCACCATCGCCTATCAGGACGCTGGCTTCCCAGCCCTCATCAAGGAATCCAAGGTCCTTGACGGTGCGCCGTTCGACGTCAAATGGGTCCTGCTCACCGGCCCGGCCGCCAACCTCTCGGCGCTGTACGGCAAGGCCATCGACGTCGGCCATATGGGCGATACCTCGCTCACCATCGAGCAGGCCAATGCCCGCACCGACTGGACCAGCGCCAACGCACCGCTGAAGATCGTCGCCGGCTGGCGCAACGACTACAGTCCCGACTACTCGCCACTGGTCACCGCCGTGCGCACCTCGGCCAACATCGACACCCCGGCGCAGCTCGCCCATCACAGCTGGGCCTACAACTACGGTGGCTACAACCACGCCCAGTATCTGCTGTCGCTGGTCAAGGCCGGGCTCACCGAAAAGGACATCAGCCCGTTCAAGTTCAATGACGGCGCTTCTTCGGCGGCTGCGTTCAACTCCGGGCAGACCGACGCCTATTCCGGCAGCCTGGGGCCGATCCTGCAAAGTGTGAGCGGCGGCCAGGCCAAGGTGCTGCTGGATGATCGCGCCACCGGTATTCCGGCGCTGGGGGTATGGACTGCCCGCGCCGATGTGCTCGCCGATCCGGCCAAGAGCGAAGCGCTCAAGGGCTTCTTCCAGCGGGTGAGCAACTACTGGGCCTGGCACAAGAGCCACCAGCAGGAAGCCACCCAAGTGCTGCAGACCACCCTCAAGCTGACGCCGGAGCGCGCGGTCTACGAGTATCAAGTGCGCAGCGGCGCCTTCCGGCCGTTCGATGCCAAGTTGCTGGCCGAGGAGCAGAACGTCGCCGATGCTTTGCTCGCCGGTGGTGCGATCAAGAAGAAGGTCGACGTCAAGATCGGTTTCGACGACCGCTACAACGCTGTGCAGCAAGCCGTCGCTCCCCAAGTGGCGGGGCGCTGAATCATGACCGACGCCGTGAAATTTCTTGCCGACCTCAGTGCCCTGGCCGAAGGTATCGCCGCCACTGCCGATGCCCGCGATCGCCAGCGCGTCTACGCCCATGACCATATCGACCAGCTGCGCCAAATAGGCTTCTGGCGCCTTAACGTGCCAGTGGCCTACGGCGGCCTGGGCTTCGATCATGAGGTGCTGATCCAGGCTGTGGCCATCGTCGCCAAGGCTGATGGCAGCCTGGGGCAGATCCCGCAGAACCACTTCAACTCGGTGGAGCGCCTGCGCGTCGCTGGCAGCCCGGCGCAGCGCGACCATTATCTGTCGCAGATCGGCGCCGGACACTTTTTCGGCAATGCCACCGCCGAGCCTGGCGAGCGCCACCCCGGCGAGGCCGCCGCCGCGTTGACCAAAGCCGCCGACGGCTGGCGCCTCAATGGCCGCAAGGTCTATTCCACCGGCGCCTTGCTCGCCGATCACATCAGCGTGCAGTGCCTGGATGAAAACGGCCGCGGATGCTCGGCCATCGTCACTCAGGGGGCTCCCGGCGTGACCATCACCGATGACTGGGACGGCCTCGGCCAGCGCACCACTGCCTCCGGCAGCTCGGCGTTCGTCGACACCCCGGTGTCGGCCCTCGGGGTGATCGGCCACCCGCGCGACCCGCAGTTGTCGTACCGGATTTCGGCGCAAAGCCAGCTGCTGCATGCCGCCATCGATGTCGGCCTGGCCGAAGGCGCACTGCAGCGCGCAGTAGCGTTGTCGCGCCACGTGCATGGTGGCCGCGGCAGTGGCGCCAAGGCCTTTGCCGACGATGTGCTGGGCATCGCGCAACTGGGCGAACTGGTGCTGCTGGCCGGTTCCGCGCGGCGCCTGACTGAAAGCGCAGCGCGGCGCCTGGCTGCCAGTGACGAGCACACCGCGCTGGAAGACGTGCTGGACATTTTTTACGAAGTGGCCCAGGCCAAGATCCTCACCACCCGCGCGGTGCTGGAGGTGAGCTCGGCGCTGTTCGATGTCGGGGGCGCCAGTTCGGCGCGAATCGGCAGCGGTCTGGATCGCTACTGGCGTGACGCACGCACCCACACCCTGCACGATGCGGTGCGCTGGAAGCCCCATTCCATCGGCTTGTGGGCCAGCCAGCGGATCGTCGCGGACCCTTGGAGCATCGGCCATCCCTATCGCGCCTTCGACGAACTCCTCGAGCTGCACCGGGCGGCGCGCCTCACTTCAGCGCAGGAGCCACACCCATGACTCGCCAGCTGCACCTCAATGTCAACGTCAACAACAGCGGCCGCCACCCGGCCTCGTGGCGAGTAGCCGATGATCCGCTGGGCTTTCTCAGTCTGGAGTTTTACGAAAACATTGGCCGCCTGGCCGAGCGCGGCAAGCTCGATGCGGTGTTCTTTTCCGATGGGTTCGATTACGGCGGCCCCCATGTGGAGCGGCCCTGGCAGTCGCTCGATCCGTTCATAGCGCTGACCGCCGTGGCGCGGGTGACACGGCACGTCGGCCTGGTGGCGACGGTGTCTTCGAGCTTCCACGAGCCCTACAACATCGCCCGTACCGTGGCCTCGCTGGATTACATCTCCGGCGGCCGTGCGGCCTGGAACGTGGTCGGCACGCGCACCCCGGAAGTGGCGCAGCTGTTCGGCCTCGAGCAACTGCTCGACCACGACGCGCGCTATGCCCGCGCCGAAGAGGCCGTTGAGGTGGTCAAGGCGTTGTGGGGCTCGTGGGGCAAGGACGCCTTGGTGGCGGATCAGCGCAGCGGCAGATTCGTCGACGCGCAGGGCATTCATCCCATCGATCACCAAGGCACCTGGTTCAAGGTCAAGGGCGCGTTGAACGTTCCGCGCTCGCCCCAGGGCCGTCCGGTGCTGCTGCAGGCCGGCGGTTCGCCTCAGGGTATGGGCCTGGCGGCGCGGCATGCCGATGCGGTGTTCACCGTCAACCACAGTTTCGAGGCCGCGCAGGCGTTCTATCGCAGCATCAAGGCCGAGGCCGCCAGGCACGGGCGCAGCGCCAACGAGATATTGATCCTGCCGGGGCTGTTGCCGATTCTTGGCAGTACCGAGGAGGAGGCCATCGCACGCAAGGACTGGCTCGATGAGGTGTCCGGCTTTGAACGCGAGCGCCTCGACCTGGCCAACTCCCTGGCCATCGATCCCCAGCACTTGCAACTCGACGAACAGCTGCCGTGGGCCAAAATCGAAGACGCCGCCCGCAGCCGCGCCGGCCAGGGCTTCGCCAAGGCGGTGTTGGATCTGGCCGCGCGGGAGCGCCTGACCGTGCGCGAGCTGCTCAAGCGCAACCCCAACGGCCACCGCAATATCGTCGGCACCGCCGAGCAGGTCGCCGATTCCATCGAGCACTGGTTTCGCGGGCACGCCGCTGACGGCTTCAACTTGAACGCCGACTATTTCCCCCAGGGGCTGGAGGCGATCGTCGAGCAACTGGTGCCCGAGTTGCAGCGCCGTGGGCTGTTCCGCCGCGAATACGAAGCCAGCACCTTGCGCGGCAATCTCGGGCTGCAACTGCCGTGGGCGTGATCGTGCAGCGGTGCTACCAGGGCCGCAGGAGGGTGCATGCGCGGTGACTCCATCACCTTGCGGCTGGCCACCGCGGCCGCCGCGCTGCGTTATGAGGACCTGCCCTCCGAGGTGGTGGATCAGGCACGGTTGCTGATGACCGACACCTTGCTGGTCGCCGCCGCCGGGCAGACCTCGGCCCTGGCCCGCAACCTGTGCGCCACCGTGGCGCCCTCGGCCGGTAACTGCCATGCCTGGTTCGTCGATACGCGCGCGCCCATGGCGCCGGTGGACGCGGCCTTCATCAACAGCCTGCATGCGGCGATGCCCGGTTACGCCAGTATCAACGACAAGGTTCACGCCGATATCGTCTGCCTGCCGGCCGCCTGGGCGATGGCCGAACACCTGGGCAGCAGCGCTGCGGATCTGCTGCTGGCGTTCGTTGCCGCCATAGAAATCGTCGGGCGCCTGTCCCATCACGCCACCCAGCGCAGCGCCGGCTGGTCGCACACGTCGCTGTATGGGTGTCTGGGCGCGGCGTTGGCGGCTGGCTTGTTGCTGAAACTGCCGCCCGAACAACTGGCCGATGCCATGGGCCTGGCCCTGGCGCAGGGCGCAGGCACCCAGCAGGGCAGCCTGGAAGCCGCCATCAGCCGCCGCTTGCAGCCGGCCTTCGCCACCCGCAACGGCGTGTTTGCGGCGCAGCTGGCCGCCGCTGGCGCCACCGCAGCGAGTCAGGCGGTAGAAGGGCGTTTCGGCTTGCGCGCGCTGTATGAGGCCGGGGATGACAAGCGCCTGTTCACGGGGCTGTGGCAAGAATGGCAATTGCTCGACACCTCGCTCAAGCCGTGGCCGGTGTCCGCCTGCAGTCAGGCTGCAATCGCGGCGACGCTGGATCTGCGTCAGCGCCACGAGATCGACGAGCAGGAGATTCTGCAGATCGTCGCCTACGTCTCGCCGTTCATGTTTCGCTACGTCGGCGCCGAGTTCAGCCTCGACGGCGATATCGAAATGCTCGCCCAGTTCAACCTGCGCTATCACTTGGCGACTGCGGTGTTGCGCGGCCCCGTGACCTTCGCCCACCTGCGGCCCGAGGCGCTGCAGGATGCCGATATTGCCCGGGTGCTGCGCAAGGTGCATCTGCGCGTCGACCCGCGCAACCCCCATGATTTTGCGCCGGTCACCGTCGCCTTCACCCTGCGGGACGGGCGGGTGCTGGAGGCGCTGCAAGCGCACCTGCCAGGCTCGCGTCAGCAGCCGATGAGCGCCGCTGAATTCGCCGCCAAGGCCGCCAGCTGCGGCGCCCAGGCCGGTATCGACGGGCTGGCGCTGCTCGAGCGTCTGCGCCATTTCGAACACGCCACAATCGATGTGGGAGCGGGCTCTGCCCGCGAAGCGCTGCTGCGGTTTTCCCGCGTATGCCCCACGCCCATTCACTAACTCGATGAAGGATCACGACATGTCAGTCCCACAAAATACCGAACAGGCGGTGGTTCCGGCCGTGACCGTCAGTCAGCTGCGCGAGCGCCTGGCAGGCCATGGCGAAATCGCCTTGATCGACGTCCGCGAGCAGGGCGTGCAGGCGCGCGATGGCTACATCCTGCGCAGCGCCGGGCTGCCCCTGAGCCAGCTGGAGTTGCGCGCGGCGACCTTGCTGCCGCGTTTGCACACGCCAGTGATCGTCACCGATGCCGGCGACGAGACCCTGGCACGACGCGCAGTGGCCAAGCTGCAGGCGCTCGGCTACAACCAGGTCAGCGTGCTGCTGGGCGGCGTCGCGGCCTGGCAGGCGCAAGGCGGCGAGCTGTTCACCGGCACCAGCGCCTTGAGCAAGGGTTTCGGCGAATTCGTCGAGCACCAGTACGGCACGCCGCACCTGAGCGCCGAGGCACTCAAACAGCGCCTGGATGCCGGCGAGCAGATTGTCCTGCTCGATGGCCGCACCCTGGCCGAGTTCGACAACTTCAGCATCCCCGGCGCCCAGGCCTGCCCCAATGGCGAGCTGGTCTATCGCGTGCATCCGCTGCTGGCCGACGACAGCACGCCGGTGGTGGTCAACTGCGCCGGGCGCACGCGCTCGATCATCGGCGCGCAGACGCTGATCAACGCCGGGCTGAAGAACCCGGTGCTGGCGCTGGAGAACGGCACCATGGACTGGCTTAGCGCCGGTTTCGAGCTGCAAAGCGGCGTCGAGGCCACGGTGGCCGCGCCGGCTCGGTTGCAGGCCGCGGATGCAGCAGCCAGGCACTTGATCGAGCATTTCGAGGTGCCGGTGATCGATCTGCAGACCTTGGAGCACTACCGTCTGGAGGCCACTCAACGGACCTTGTATCTGTATGACGTGCGCACCCGCGCCGAGTACCAGGCCGGGCACTTGCCGGGCGCGCGCTGGGCCGAAGGCGGCCAGTTGGTGCAAGGTGTGGATGTGTACATCGGCGTGCAGAACGCACGGGTGGTGCTGGTCGACGATCAGCATGGCGCGCGCGCGGCGGTGGCCGGTTCGTGGCTGGCGCAGATCGGCTGGGCCGAAGTGTCGATCCTGCGGGTCGATGCCGAGCAGGCCAGCGAACGCGGCGACGATCCACAGCCGCTGCGCGCGCCCTTGCCCAAGGTGCAGAGCCTGAGCCCGGCGGCGCTGGCAGCGCTGTTGCCGGCGGGGCAGACCGTGGTGCTGGATCTGGACAGCAGCCTGGTCTATCGCGAGGGGCATGTACCGGGAGCCTGGTTCGCCATTCGTGCGCGGCTCGATCAGCGGTTGCGCGAATTGCCGGGCAGCGGCGCGGTGGTGCTGACCAGCGGCGATGGCCGCCTCGCACAACTGGCGGCGGCCGAAGTGCAGGCGCAGGTGGCACGCCAGGTGCTGGTGCTCGAAGGCGGCACTCGGGCCTGGATCAAGGCCGGGCTAGCGCTGGAGCAGGGCGAGACGCAGCTGTGGGACAAGGCCGATGACGTGTGGCGCTCGCCGTATCAACTGGAGGATCGCAACGCGGCGTTCCGCGAGTATCTGGACTGGGAGCTTGGGCTGGTGGAGCAGTTGAGGCGTGATGGAACGTCGCGGTTCAGAACCTTCCCGTAGCCCTGTAGCGAGGGGGCTTGCCCCCGATTGCGGTGTGTCAGATAAATCAATGTGGCTGACACACTGTTATCGGGGGCAAGCCCCCTCGCTACAGGGCCCGGCTTGATTGGGCCATCATCGCCGCACTGCCGACAACTGGCCGTTACACCCCATGGCGCACTCTGGGAAAGCCGTTAGCGTCACGCCGCATCGATCTCATGCCCCTTGGCTTCAGCGGCCTGGGCTCAGACGGGCGCGGCTACGACGGCGCCGTTGTCCTGCAGGTCGCGCTGCCAGGCGCGCAGGCCATAGATGGCCAGCAGAATGAAGCCGGCGTAGAGCACGGCAGTCAGCGGCAGCGCCTTGTAGAAGTACAGGCCGGTATAGAGCGCGTCGAGGACGATCCACAGCCACCAACTGGCGATGAACTTGCGCGCCGCCCAGTAGCTGGCCACCAGGCTGAAGCCGGTGAGGCTGGCATCGAACCAAGGCAGCGAGGCATCGGTAAAGTGCGCCATGGCCGCGCCCAGCGCCACCGAGATCAGTGCTCCGAATGCCAGACTGACCGCCGCCAGTGGCGCTGACAAGCTTTCGACGCGCACCTTGCCCTGGTCCATGCGCCCGGTCTGCCAGCGCCACCAGCCGTAGCCCTGCATGCCGGCGAAGACCAGTTGCAGGAGCATGTCCGAGTACAGCTTGACGTCATAGAAGATCCACACGTACAGCAGCACCGCCACCACCCCCACCGGCCAGCACCAGGGCGTGCGCCGCGCGGTCAGCCACACACCGACGACGTTGACCAGCACAGCGATGATTTCGAGTGGGGACATCGGCTAACTCCTTCAGAAATGATTTTGGCCAGGAGACGCGGAGTGCGCGCTACCCCGTCAAAGCCGGGAATGCAGCAGTCGCTCGACGGGCTGGCTCGCAACTTTGGCACATTGATCACCGAATGCCCATCTTCAGCGGCGCTGCCTCTGGCATTGCCCTTGGCGGATTCGACGTCTGAAATCCTATCCAGTCCATGCTGCTTGAATAGATCGGCTCATCCTGCAAACGCCCTAGGAATCCTTGGTTTTTTCACCGTTTTTTTCAAGATATTGATCACCAATGATGCTCATCAACAGCGTTGTCAGGAAAGACAGGGCATTTATCATTAACACAATGGATGCCAATGCCAGGAAGTCCAGATTTTTGAAATCACCGAATCGGGACACGACGATGGCCCATATCAGGTAGTAAATCCCGATCAGTGTTTCGGTGCTTGATGAGTATAAGTTGCTGATCAGATTGCTGCGTTGCTTGAATTTGTTCGTCCTGACCCAAGCCATTTTCACGCCTAGCAGCGGCAGAACAAATGCGAGAACGTTGGTCCAGCGCAAGGCGCGTTTTATGGATAAAGTCATCAAGTAGTCAACAATGTTTGCTTTTCTGAGATCTTTTACTTCAATCCATACCTGTATGTTCTTCTGTAGGTTTATCGCCAGGATCAAAAATAGAATGCCATAGGGAATATAGAGAGTTTGCTGATTCATGATCAAATAAAGGCAAAGCAGTGGCAATGTAAATTCCGCAACGAAGCGACAGGTATGCATGCAGTCTTTGATGAATGCGTAGAACCGAAGGCTTCGCTGTGCTGTGGTGAGTTTTGCTCCGGGAATCAGCCCGAAATAGCGTCGCCAATGCTTTTTGAGTTCTTGGTTAGGGCCTGCCCACCAGCGAAATTGCTGCTTCTTTATCCCTTCCATCGTTTCAGGAATCAAACCTCTGCCCCAGGTTTCAGAAAATACGTGCCCCGTATAACCTGCCGCCATGATCCTCATGGACAGTTCCAGGTCTTCAGTCAAACTCCATTCTGCCCAGCCTCCCAGGTCATTTAGCAGGGAGCGTCTTATGATACAGACGGTTCCCACCAGATAAGCTGTTCCATACTCATTCAGCGCTGGGTGTACAGTCTTGTGGGGAGATACATAATGGTGGTACACACCTGACAGCAGGGGGTTGGTTTCCCAGTCTCGATAATCGTGACTGGTTTGGATAAAACCAGTGCGTTCGTCTTTGAATAATGGCGTGAATCTGCTCAGGTAGTCGGGAAGTACAAGGTAGTCTGCATCAATGACCGTTATCAATTCGGCATCCGCAGCAGTGTGTAGCAGCGCGAAATTCAAAGCGCCTGATTTTGCGCCTGGTAATGGGTCGACGTGAAAGAAGCGAAAATGGGAACCCAAGGTTTTGCAGTGATCTTGTACAGGTTTCCAAAGGTCGGGGTTTTTGGTGTTGTTATCAATGACTAAAACTTCGAAATCAGGGTAATTCAAGCGTGAAACGGCTTCCAAAGTTTCAATGACCAGTTCTGGAGGTTCTGCGTAGCAGGGCACGTGAATCGATATTTTCGGATTGAGTGCGTCGTGGGTTAGGCTGATCGTTGCCAGTGATGCCTGTAGTCTGGGATAGCTGATAGAATATTTTGGAAGATCTATGACTAACGTGCACAGAATATAGAAACTTGTGATGAAGAGGAATGCGACGAGTAGCAGGAAGTATAATAAGAGCAAGGGACGGGACAGGTTGCTGTTTTGTATGGCTGCCGTGCAGGCTATCAGGATTGCTAGAGGAAAGCTAAATTTGCAGGCTAGATATCCAATGCCCCATGCATTGATGGAGTGGATTAAAGATTTCGCCGCTGCGGCAAATACAAGAGCGCCCGTGGCTGCCAAGAGTGTCGAGTATGTGTCTTTGGTTGTGTACAGCGCTATAGTCGACGCAATGAGCGCGGCGACCAGCCATAGGACTCCCCAGTAGGTCGTATTGAGTTGCTTGTAACGCCAGCGGCTCAAACTGATCAAGCTAGCGATGCAATAGAAACTAGCGGAGAAGTATAATGCACCCATGAGGATCATCCTCAGTAAAGAGCTGTAATGACAGCGGCTGTTGACTATCCGAAGCGCGGGTTTTTAATTAAGCTCAATGTCTTGGGGTGGACGATAATGCTAATCTTGATTATGCCTGCGTACTCGTTAGAGACTTTGGTGCGCCACGTTGTCGAGCGGGCTCAGAAATATAATCGCAATGCGTTGATCGTTGTTTGTCGTCAGCACCAAGGTGCAAGACTTGTGATAATCGATTGCGTATAAGAGGCCCGAGCCATCAGTACCGATGGGCTGGGCTCGAGTTTTGCATGATTATGAGTCATCCGGGTACTATCAGATCTGCTAGTTGCAAACTAGCAGCGTAGCCCAATGGATCGTATGCGAGTTATAAGTCAGCGCACTTACGCTTTTCCTTGTTCGCGGAGCCTGGATCAGTTATCTGGCTGGGCGCCCGGCTTCACGAACCGCAACGTCAACCGATCCGATTCGCCGATCGCGACATATCTGGCCCGGTCCTGGTCACCCAGTTTCAGCGTCGGCGGCAGTGTCCACACCCCGCCCGGGTAGTCCTTGGTGTCCTTGGGATTGGCGTTGATTTCGCTTTGCGCCTGCAGCTTGAACCCGGCATCGGTGGCCAGCTTGACCACGTAGGCGGTAGGCAGGTAGCCGCTGTCCTTAATGCTTTGCAGGTCGGCGCCGTCTTTGGCGCGATGGTCGACCACGCCGAGTACGCCACCGGGCTTGAGCACCTTGAAGAAGGCCGAGAACATCTGTGGCGCGTCGTCCGCCATGACCCAGTTGTGCACGTTGCGGAAGGTCAGCAGCAGGTCGGCGGAAGCCGGTTTGCCGAAGACCGGCGCGGCCGGATCGAAGGTCACGAATTGTGCCTTGGCGTAATGCTCGGGGTCGGCGTCGAACTTGTGCTTGAGCGTATCGCTGGGCGTCGGGCCTTGCAGGGCGGCGATGTAGTGGCCGTGATCCTTGAGCAGCGGGGCGAGGACTTCGCTGTACCAGCCAGCCCCCGGGGTGATCTCGATGACCGTCTGGTCGTGGCGCAGGCCAAAGAATTTCAGCGTCTGCTCGGGATGGCGATAGGGGTCGCGGACGCTGTTTTCCGGCGCCCGCCAAGGGCCTTTGAGGACCTGCTGGTATTGCGCATCGGTAATGGTGGCAGAGGCATTGGCGGCATGGGACAGGGCCGGGGCCAGCAAGGTGGCGAGGGTCAGGGCCAGTAGCGAACGGTTCATGGGTGTCCTTGGCGAAGTGAAGGGTTCATAGCGGACGCTATCACGTCAGACCCTGAGTGCGCTGCGTTGGTGGAGCATAAGGTCATAACCTTCTGGTCGCTGAACGGACCTGTGGCGAGGGGGCTTGCTCCCGATACGGTGGATCAGCTCGAGCGTGGGTGACTGAATGACCGTATCGGGGGCAAGCCCCCTCGCTACAGGGAGCGAGCCCCTTGCCACCGGGAGTGAGCCCTTTGCCGCAGGGAGCAAGCCCTTTTGCCACAGGGAGTGAGCCCTTTGCCGCAGGGAGCAAGCCCTTTTGCCACAGGGAGTGAGCCCTTTGCCATGGGGAGCGAGACTTCAAATCGAAAAGTGCGTCAACGGCGGGTTTTCCAGTGCCAGCAACGGCGCCCTTCGCTTGTTCACCACCAGGGCGCCGATCCGAATCAGATGCGCCCGGGTGATGTTGCGGCTCAAGCCCAGCAGCTCGGCGGTGTGCACCTGGTTGTGCTGGCAGTAGCGGTAGGCGGCCTGCACCAGCGCATCGCCGACGCGCTCGTGCAAGCGCTCGGGCTGATCCTGAAACAGCTGATCGAAAGCGCGCTGCAGCAAGGCGTCGGCGTCCTGCGGGGCGTCATAGGCGACGGCCGTGTGCGCGGGTGACGTATCGAACACCGCTGTCAGCTCGGACAGCTGCAGGTCGGCCTCGCGGATACGTTGGTCGCGGCACACCAGCAGCGCATGGTGGATGGCATTCTCCAGCTCGCGGATGTTGCCGGGCCACGAATAGCGCAGCAGCTTGTGCTGGGCCTGCAGCTCCAGCTCGATATGCCGCGCGCCCATACGCCGGCCATGGCGCGCGACGAAATGCCGAGCCAGCGGCAGGATATCCCCAGGCCGCGCACGCAGCGGCGGCAGGTCCAGGCGCGCGACGTTGATGCGGTAATACAGGTCCGCGCGAAAACGCCCGGCCGCGACCGCCTTCTCCAGCGCGACGTTGGTGGCGGCGACTATCCGCACATCCACGGCAATGCTTTTGCGTGAGCCTACGCGCACGATCTCGCGCTCCTGCAGAACCCGCAGCAGCTTGACCTGGATGGCCATCGGCAAATCGCCGATTTCATCGAGGAACAGGGTGCCGCCATGGGCCTCCTCGAACCATCCGGCCTTGGTCGTCAGGGCACCGGTGAACGCGCCTTTCTCGTGCCCGAACAACTCCGCCTCGACCAGATTCTCGGCGAACGCCCCGCAGTTGACCGCCACGAACGGCCCTTGGCGCCGTTCACTGAGCTGATGTACATGGCGCGCCACCAGTTCCTTGCCGGTCCCGGTGGCGCCGATCACCAGCACACTGGCGTCACTGGGGGCGATCTGCTCCAGGCGCGCCAGCAGCGCGCGCGAGCGCGGGTCTTCGAAGACTTGCGCCGTGGCGCGGATCGAGGTGGCCAGCAACGGGGTATCTGGCAGGGTAACGATGTGCATGGCAGGGCCTTGAGTCTAAGGGTGAAGAGATCGCCGGCGAGCGCATTCTTCACGGCGCGCCTGGGCAAATCCTGCCCGGGGCCGTGCAGCCTTGGAACCATAGGTAGCTGCAGTTCGTTCGTAAAAGAACTTGTGGTTATTTGCTAATGAACAGATGTCAGCAAGGGGGCCGCAGGCAGCCCCGTGCACAGGCCTAGCGCTCGATCGAGCGGCTCCAGCGGGCGTTCCATTCCGGGCGCTGCTGGTTGACCTGATCCCAATCGATGGAAATTGCCGTTTCCAGGTATTTGTCCATGGCCTCGACACCCGCGCGGGTCTTGTCGGTGGTCGGGGTCTTGGGGTTGGACGGGATCTGATCGCCTCCTTCCAGCGCCGGCGCCTGGGCCTCGGGAGAAAGCAAAAAGGCCACCAGCTTCTGCGCCAGTTCTGGCTGGTCGTTGTGGGCGATGGCGCATTCGGCAACGTTGAGCACTACCGCGCCTTCCTTGGGCTGGGCGTATTCCACCGGTATGCCCTTGAGTTTCAGCGCGCTGACCTGGGTCGGGGTAAGGGGGAACACGGCGGCTTCGTCGGTTTGCACCATCTCGGAGATCTGCGCGGAGCTGGCGATGTATTCCAGCACGTTGGCGCCGATGGTCTTCGGCCAGGCGGTGAAGCCGGGTTCTACGTTGGTTTCGCTGCCGCCCTGGATGCGGTTGAACATCAGGAAGCCGTGCAGGCCGAAGGTCGACGAGGCCAGGGACTGGAACACGACCTTGTCCTTGAACCGCGGGTCGGCCAGATCCATCCACGAGGTCGGCGCGGCCCAGCCTTTGTCCTTGAACAGGCGGCTGTTGTAGGCCAGCCCGGTGACGCCCAGGGACACCGCCACCGCTTGCTCCTTGATCTTCGCCTTGGCCGGAATGTCGGCCAGCACCGGGCTGTCTTCGAGCTTGTTGCACAGGCCCATGGAAATGGCGCGGTACATGATGCCGTCATCGAGAAACATCACATGCATCTGCGGGTTGTCCTTGCTGGCCTGGACCTTGGCGAGGATGTCGGAAGAGGTGCCCGGGACGATCACCACCTTGACGTGGTTGGCCTTCTCGAAAATCGGCAGCACCTTGTCGGCATACAGCCGCTCCATGGTGCCGCCGTTCATGCCCAGGTACAGGGTCGGGTCGGCCTGGGCGGCGCTGGCGGCGCCGAGCAAGGCCAGCAGCGACAGGGATGCAGTGCAACGTTTGACGTGGTTCATGGTGCGTCCTTCCTCTAGGCAATGGATTGAAAGCGGCGAATAGAAAACGCGTCGAGCGGTTGGGCGCTGCGGCCCTCGGCGACCCACTGGGCCAGCGCCTCGCCGACCGCCGGGCCGATCTGGAAACCGGCCCCGGCGAAACCGAAGGCGTGCAACAGGCCAGGCGTAGTACGGCTGGGCCCGATCACCGGTTCGCGGTCGGGCAGGTAACCTTCGGTGCCGCTCCAGGTGCGGATGGCCTGGGCACCGTTCAAGAAGGGATAGAGCTCGGCGGCGTTGCGCAGGATGTCCAGCACCGCTGCGTGGCCAGGGCGGGCCTTGGTGGTATCGAGCGCGAAACCCTGACCGCCGCCGAGCACGCAGTTGCCGCGCGTCACCTGTCGGGCATAGATGCCGCCGCCTTCGACCCCGGTGCTGACGTCCATCACCCGTGGCAGGGGCTCGGTCACCAGCATCGCCGGATGGCCCGAGTGCATCGGTACGGCTTCGTCGAACCAACCCGCCACGGTGCCAGCCCAGGCGCCGGCACAGTTCAGCAGCCAGGGCGCCTGGACCTGCAAGCCGTTGCTGCAACGCACGGTGAACAGCGTGCCGTTGTGCTCGACGGCCTCTACCGCACGCTGCTCGAACACCTGGGCGCCCGCACGTCTGGCTGCCTGGGCGAAGGCCGGCGACACCAGGCGCGGATTGGCGTGGCCGTCGTCGGGGCACAGCGAGGCGCCGACCGCGACATCGCCGATCCATGGGAAGCGCCGGCGCAACTGCGCGCGATCGAGCAGTTGCAGGTCGAGGCCGAAGCCGCTGCTGGCCTGGGCATAAGCGTTGAGCGCGGCCATATCGGTATCGCTGCGGGCGAGTTTCAGGTGGCCCGAGCGTTGGTATTCGCCGTCGATGCCGAGCAGCTCCGGCAGCTGGCCCCATATCTCGTGGGCCCGTTGCGACAGGGGCAGCTGGCACAGCGGCCGACCCTGGCGGCGCACGCCCCCGTAGTTGACGCCGCTGGAGTGAGAACCACAGAAGTCCCGTTCCAGCAGCACCACCGACCTGCCGCGGCGGGCCAGCCAGAAGGCCGCCGAGGCGCCGACGATGCCGCCACCGAGGACGATGACGTCACAGCGCGTCACCTGGCTCATGCGTCCACCTCGACACCGAACGGCAGCGGCTTGATCGGCGCCTGGGCGCGCAGGCGGCCGATCGCCTCGATGCCGCGGCCGCTGCTGTGGGCCACCAGCTCGCAGGCCGCGGCGCCGCACAGGCGGCCCTGGCAGCGGCCCATGCCGACTCGGCAATGGGCCTTGACGCGGTTGATCTCCCAATGGCCTTCGGCAACCACCTGACGAATGTCGCCGGCGCTGACTTCTTCGCAGCGGCAGATCAGCGTGCTGTCGGCCGTGTCCGCCGCCCACCGAGCCGGGAACGCAAACGCCTGTTCGAGACCCTGGCGAAAGCCCTGAATGTTCGCCAGCTGCTCCAGCAACTGCTTGCGCCGACCCGTGTCGATGGTCACGCCGCTGTCGGCGAGCAGTGCCAGGGCAGCCAGTTCGCCAGCCATCTGCGCGGCGTCGGCGCCCATGATGCCGGCGCCGTCACCCGCCAGGTACACCCCCGCGACGCTGCTGCGGCCCAGCTCGTCGCGCTGCGGCAGCCAGCTGCGGTTGAGGGCGCTCCAACTGAAATCGCAGCCCAGCAGGTCGGCCAGTTGGGTTTCGCTGCGCAGCGCGTGACCGAAACCGACGGCATCGCAGTCAAGCGTCTGACCGTTGTTCCAGCTCAGGCCGCTGACCCGTCGTTCGCCATGGATGGCGTCGACATGGGCGTCGCAATGGACCGGGATGCCATGGGCACTGAGCCAGGCGCGGTAATACAGGCCCTTGGCCAAGGTCCCCGGTTGGCGCAGCAGGGCCGGGGTCGCCCGCACCTGGGCGCTGAAGGGCGCGCTGTCGAGCACCGCGACCACCTTGGCGCCGGCCTTGGCGTACTGATAGGCGACCAGATACAGCAGCGGCCCGCTGCCGGCGAACACCACGCGCTGGCCGATGCTGCAGCCCTGAAACTTGAGGGCGATCTGCGCGCCGCCGAGGCTGAAGACGCCGGGCAGGGTCCAGCCCGGCACCGGCAGAATGCGGTCGGTGGCGCCGGTGGCGACGATCAGCCGCTGGTAGTCGAGGCGCTGCACATGGCCGTCGCACAGGGTGTCGAGCTGGCCGTGTTCGGCATTCCACACCAGCGTTTGCGGGCGGTAGTCGATCTGTTGCGCCAGGGCGTCGATGGCCTGATGCACGGCGCTGGCCTTGCGCGCTTCGAAGCCGTACAGCGCCTTGGCATCGCGCTTGAAGTTGGCCGGCTGGCGACGATAGATCTGGCCGCCGCCGCGCAAGCCCTCGTCAAGCAACAGCGGCTGCATGCCGTAGTGCACCAAAGTCTGTGCCGCGGCGATACCGGCCGGGCCGGCACCGACGATCACGGTGTTGTGCATGGCGTCGCTCATGGCTGGCGCCCCGGCTCACGTTCGACCACCAGGTCGGCTTCCAGCAGGGTCGAGCAGGCACGTACGCGGCGGCCGTCACCGAGCTTGACCCAGCAATCCTGGCAGGCGCCCATCAGGCAGAAGCCGGCCCGCGGCTGGGCGCTGAAGTCGCTGCCGCGCAGGTGCTCGGCCTGGGTCAGCACGGCGGTCAGCAGGGTATCCCCCAGCAGCCCGCTGACGGCGTGACCGTCGAGGGTGAAGGGCAGTATCGGGCGGTCCTGTTCGGTCAGGCGCTTGAGCAAGGTCATCAGTGTTTTCCTACCAATACGCGGTCCAGCCCGTACACCCGGTCGAGGACGATCATGGTCACGGCGGTGAGGGCGATGACCAGCGCCGAGACGGCGGCCATCATCGGGTCGATGGATTCGGTGGCGTACACGTACATGCGCACGGGCAGCGTCTGGGTGGCGGGTGAGGTGACGAAGATCGACAGGGTGACTTCATCGAAGCTGTTGATGAACGCCAGCAACCAGCCGCCCGCCACGCCCGGCAGAATCATCGGCAGGGTGATCTGGCGAAACAGCGTCCAGCGGCTGGCGCCCAGGGATTCGGCGGCCTGCTCGGCGCTGCGATCGATGCCGATGGCGGCAGCGATCACCAGCCGCAGCACATAGGGCGTGATCACCAGCACATGGGCCAGTATCAGCCAGGCGAAGCTGCCGTTGACGCCCATCAGCGCGAACAGCCGCAGCAGCGCCACCCCCAGCACCAGGTGCGGGATGATGATCGGTGACAGGAACAGCGCATTGAGAAAGTTGCGCCCACGAAACCGATAGCGGGTAATCGCCAGCGCGGCGGGCACCGCGATCAAGGTCGCCAGGCTGGCGGAGAGGAACGCCAGCTGCAGGCTGTTGTAGAACGCGTCGATAAAGTCGGCGCGCTCGAACACCGCGCGAAACCAGCGCAGGGAAAAACCGTGGGTGGGCAGGCTCAGGGTGTTTTCCGGGGTGAAGGCCACCAGGCACACCACCACCAGCGGCGCCAGCATGAACACCACCACCAGGGCATGAAAGGACAGCGCGAGCGGACCGTTACGGGACATCGTCATTCCCCCAGGGATTTCTTCACGCGGCCTTCGACCATTCGGTTCCAGGACAGCATGATCAGCAGATTGGCCAGCAGCAGGACCACGGCGATCGCCGCGCCCATGGGCCAGTTGAGTTCCGAGAGGTACTGGTCGTAGACCACCGTGGCGACCATCTTCAGGCGCCGTCCGCCGAGCAGGCCGGGGATGGCGAACGAACTGGCGGCCAGGCCGAACACGATCAGGGTGCCGGACAGCACCCCGGGCATGATCTGCGGCAGCACCACCAGCCGCATGACCTTGGCGTGGCTGGCGCCCAGTGACAGCGCCGCCTGTTCACCGGCCGGGTCGACCTTCTGCAGCGAGGTCCAGACCGGAATGATCATGAACGGCAGCATCACGTGCACCAGCGCGATGACCACCGCAAAGGGCGTGTAGAGCAGCTTCAGCGGTCGTCCGCCGAGGGCCTGGATGGCTTGGTTGACCAGGCCGTCGGCACCTAGCAGCAGGCTCCAGCCAAAGGCCCGCACCACCACCGAAATCAGCAGCGGGGTGAGAATCAGGATCAAGAACAACGAGCGCCAGGGCGTGCCCATGCGGCTGAGGATGTAGGCCTCGGGCACGCCGATCACCACGCACAGCAAGGTCACCAGGGCGCTGATCCAGAAGGTCCGCCAGAAGATCTCGTAGAAGTACGAATCGCTGAACACCGCCACGTATTGGTGCAGGGTCCAGGCATCGCTCTTGACCCCGACGCTGTAGTCGAAGACGTTGAACGACAGCACCAGCGTCAGGCACAGCGGCAGCACCAGCAGGGCGCTGAACAATAGCACTGCCGGGGCGGACAACAGGGCCGGCGCGGTCCAGCGGCGAGGCGCGCAACTCATGCCGACACCTCGTCCTGGGTCAGCACGCGCAGCAGTTCATCGGGCCAGTCGAGGCCGACCTCGGTACCTTCGGCCAAGGGCGCGCTGCCGTCGTTGCGGCGCACCACGGTGATCTCGCCCAGAGCGGTGCTGAGGCGGTACAGCCACTGGCTGCCGAGAAAGTAGCGGACCTGAATGCGCCCTGGCAGACGACCGCTACCGGTGGGCAGCAGGTCGATTTTTTCCGGGCGCAGGCTCAGCAGCAATTCACCCTTGCCTGGGCTGCTCAGCACCTGTGCGCGACCAGTGCCATCGAGATGGCCGGGCAGCAGATTGGCCTTGCCGACGAAATCGGAAATGAAGCGCGTGCGTGGGTGTTCGTAGAGTCTGTAGGGCTCGTCGATCTGCGTCACCCGGCCGGCCTGCATCACCACCACGCGGTCACTGATGGACAGCGCTTCGGATTGATCATGGGTGACCATCAGGGTGGTGATGCCGACTTCGCATTGAATGCGGCGGATCTCGAACTGCATCTCTTCACGCAGGTTGGCGTCCAGATTGGACAGCGGCTCGTCGAGCAGCAGGACTGGCGGTTCGATCACCAGCGCCCGGGCCAGGGCCACTCGCTGGCGCTGGCCGCCGGAGAGTTCTCGCGGATAGCGCTCGGCGTGGGCCTGCAAGCGCACCAGCTCCAGCACGCGGGCCACGCGGGTATCGATGGCAGCGGCGGCGACCTTGCGCATGCGCAGGCCAAAGGCGACGTTGTCGCGCACGCTCATGTGCGGGAACAGCGCGTAACTCTGAAACACCACGCCCAGGCCGCGGCTGCTGGGTTTGGCGTGGGTGATGTCGCGGCCATCGAGGGTGATGCTGCCGGCGCTGACGTCGACGAAGCCGGCGATCATCTGCAGGGTGGTGGTCTTGCCGCAGCCCGAGGGGCCGAGCAGGGAGACGAACTCGCCTTTGGCCACGCTCAGATCGGTGGCGACCACGGCATCGATGGCGCCGTAGCGCTTGCATAAACCTTGAAGTTGGAGAAAAGCCATGGCTGCGTTCCACCTCGTTTTCGGCCCTTGGCGGGCACTTGGTCTGGGGCAGAAGCGAAGGAATGCTGCGGATGGATTCGGCGCGCGATCTCGAGTCGGCTGCCGGGCTGTTGTTTTTGATTTCGCCCCTGTGGACTGGAGAGTAGGGCGAGGCATAGGATGGGCTCAACGGCTAATTTCACTGAGAGAAGATTATTTTCGTTTTCTTTCATTCATTGAATTTATATAAGGAACAAGGTGCAAATGGATTCCACTGAGCGGAATAACGAATCCAGAGAAACCGGCCCTGGCGGTGTCTCGCGGTTGTTCGCACTGCTGCGTTGTCTGGGCGAAGTCCCCGAAGGAGGCGAGCGGGTCACGCAACTGGCCCTCGCCGTGGGCCTGTCGCAGCCAACCACCCACCGCCTGCTGCGCAGCCTGGTGGATGAAGGCATGGTCGAGCAGGACGCGCGCAGCAAGCGCTACCGCTTGAGCCTGGAATTCTTCGCCCTGGCCGCGCGGGCCGGGCACAGCGGCAACCTGCGCGACCTGGTGCGACCCAGCCTGCTGCGGCTGTCGGCCTCCCTCGGGGATTCGCTGTTCCTGCTGGCGCGCAGTGGCTTCGACGCCATCTGCCTGGACCGCAGCGAGGGTCCGTACCCGATCCGCACCTTTACCGGCGACATCGGTGGCCGCGTGGCCTTGGGCGTGGGGCAGGGCAGTCTGGCGATTCTGGCGTTTCTGCCCGACGACGAGCGCGAGACGGTGATCCGTTACAACCTGCCACGGCTCAAGGATTTCCAGCTGTACGACGAGGTGTTCCTGCGCGCCGAGATCGATAACGTCCGGCGCCTCGGTTATGCCGGGCGCAACACCAACGTGCTGGATGGCATGGCCGGGCTGGCGGTGCCTATCCTCAATCGCGAGGGCCACGCGGTGGCGGCCTTGAGCGTCGCCACCATCACCGATCGACTGGGCCCGGATCGTTTGCCCACGGTGGTGGAGATGCTCAAGCGCGAGGCCCATGGGATCGGCCCGCGGATCAATCCGTTCGACCCGACCCTGCGGCGGCCGTCCCAGGTGTTCGGCCAACCGCCGAATTGAAGGGCTGCGTTTTTTTCTCAACTTTCTGCGGTCCGCCCAGTCGAAGCGTGACACCGGTATCCGCCGCACGGCAGATACCGCTCTGTTTCCTGCCCGTCACGCTGCGCAGATATTGGATGTCGAACATGTCTCGATTCACCCTAGCCCCCGCCCGCCTGTCCAGCTTGGCACTGATCGTCGCCAGCAGCTGTTCCTGGAGCATGGCCGGCCACGCCGATGATGCATTCGGCGCCGATTCACAATGGATGACCGGCGACTGGGGCGGCACGCGCTCGGCGCTGGTCGACAAGGGCATCGATATCCAGATGGAATATCTGGGGGAATCCGCCAGCAACCTGCGCGGTGGTTACGACAAGAGCCGCGCCACCCGTTATGCCGATCAGTTCACCCTGGGCGCGGAATTCGACCTGCAAAAGCTGCTGGGCTGGCAGGACGCGACCTTCGCGCTGGAGCTGAACAACACCAACGGCAAAAGCCTCAATGACGAACGCACCAACGATCCGCGGGTTGAAGGGCTGTCGGCGACTCAGGAGGTGTCCGGCAACGGCAGCGTCACTCGGCTGAGCAAGCTGTGGTTGAGCAAGGGCTGGTTCGACGATGCCTTGAATCTCAAGGCCGGTCGGTTCGCGGTGAGCGATGACTTTGCCGTCGAAGACTGCGAGTTCCAGAACATGGCGTTCTGCGATTCGCAACCGGGCAACTACGTCGACCGTTTCACTGAGAGCCCGCTCAGCACCTGGGGGGCGCGGATCAAGTACGGCATGACGGACGAGGTCTACGCGCAGGTAGGGGTGTTCGCCGTCAACGATGCCTATGCCGACAACGACAACGGATTCAAGCTCAATGGCGCGGGTACCTCGGGGGCGATGATCCCGGCGGAGCTGGTGTGGACGCCGACCTTCGGCCAGTTGCCGGGTGAATACCGCGCCGGTTACTACTACAGCACCGCCAAGGCCGATGATCTGTACAAGGACGCCGACAACCGCCCGGCAGCGGTGACCGGCAATGACTACCGCCGCGATGACAGCCAGCATGGCTGGTGGTTGACCGCCAAGCAGCAGCTGACCACGGCAGGCGGCGATGCCTCGCGCGGCCTGGTGCTGTACGCCAACATCAGCGCCTTCGATGCGGCCACCACCCAGGTGGACAGCCTGCAGAAACTGGCGCTGGTGTACAAAGGCCCGTTCGCTGCGCGCCCTGCGGATACCCTGGGTCTGGGCGTTGCGCGTCTGCATGCCAGCAATCGATACCTGCACAACGCCCGTGCGGCGAATCAGGCCAGCGGCTTGAGCTACGACGATGCGGATTTCGTCCCCGAGCAGCGCACCGAGTACGACATCGAGCTGAACTACGGCATCCAGGCGACCGAGTGGCTGAGCATTCGCCCCAACCTGCAGTACATCGCCCACCCGGGTGGCGTGCGTGAAGTGCAGAATGCGGTGGTGGCCGGGGTGCAGATTCAATCGACGTTCTAATTCGCACTTCACCCTGTAGCGAGGGGGCTTGCCCCCGAAAATTCACCGGCCTGAGTTTTTCGGGATGGGCGATATTTTTCGGGGGCAAGCCCCCCCGCTACAGGGTTGCTGCGGTGAGGAGGGCGATCTGTTCGTCTTCCTGAGACGTCAGCGTGCGCACCTTGCCTTGCAGATTCAGCCAGTGCAGGCCGTTGACGATCCGTTCGCGGACCTCCTGGTCGTGCTCACCGATGCCACCGGTAAATACCAGCAGATCCACCCCCTCCAGCACCGCGACCATGGCCGCGATCTGCTTGCGCGCGGCCTGACAGAACATCTCGATGGCCAGGCGCGCATCGGCATTGTCAGGCGCGGCCTGGTGCAGTTTGCGCATGTCGCTGGCCACCCCGGAGATGCCCAGCAGCCCTGATTGGTGGTCGATCAGTTGCTCCAGCGCCGGCACATCGAGTTGCTTTTCGCGCAACAGATAGATCAACACCCCTGGGTCGAGGTCGCCGCTGCGGGTACCCATGATGATCCCGCCGCTGGGGGTCAGGCCCATGCTGGTGTCCACCGACTTGCCCTGCTTGACCGCAGTGACGCTGGCGCCATTGCCGAGGTGGACGATGATCACCCGCGCCGGTAGCGCGTCACCCAGCTGGCGCACCACCGACGCGCAGGACAGGCCATGGAAGCCATAGCGGCGAATGCCCTGAGCATGCAACTCGCGAGGCAGCGCCAGGGTCTGCGCCACCGCTGGCAGGTCGGCATGAAAACCGGTATCGAAACAGGCGACCTGCGGCAGATGGGCGAAGTGCGCTCGAGCCTGGTCGATCGCTTCAAGTGCCGCCGGGGTGTGCAGCGGCGCGAAGACGCTGGCTCGTTGCAGCTGTTCGCGGACCTGGTCGTCGATTCGGCACGGTCGCAAGTGCTGCGGGCCACCGTGCACCAGCCGATGCCCCACTGCATCCAGCGCTGGCAACCGCGCCTGAGCGAGTGCCTCGCCGAGGCGCTGCATGACGCCGCTGATACTGGCATCGGCCAGGGGCGCCTGCTCGATGCCGGTGGCGCTGAAAGTAGCGCCGTCGTCGCCCAGCCCCTCGGCTTCGCCACTGAACAGGGTGTCGACGCGTTGGCCCTCGACGCGATAGACCCCGAACTTCAGCGACGACGAACCGCTGTTCAAAGCCAGCACCGTGCTCATGGCGCCGACCATTGCCAGCCGAGGATTTCCGGCAGGTCCTCACCCTGTTCGCTGACATACAGCTTGTGCCGCTCGATGCTGCTCCAGTAGCGCTTCTGCGCCTTGTCGACTTCGGCGTGCAGGCGCGGGACCCGCATGATGGCGTCGAGGGCCAGTTGGTAGCGGTCGAGGTTGTTGAGCACCACCATGTCGAACGGCGTGGTGGTAGTGCCTTCCTCACGGTAGCCGCGTACGTGGAAGTTGTCGTGGTTGCCGCGGCTGTAGGTGAGTTTGTGGATCAGCGCCGGGTAGCCGTGGAAGGCGAATATCACCGGCTTGTCGGCGGTGAACAGCAGGTCGAAATCGACATCGGTGAGGCCATGGGGATGATCGGCGCGGGTTTCCAGCACCATCAGGTCGACGACGTTGACCACGCGCACCTTGAGGTCCGGCACGTATTCGCGCAGCAAGGTGACGGCAGCCAGGGTCTCGAGGGTCGGCACGTCACCGGCGCAGGCCATGACCACGTCCGGCTCGGCGTCGCCGCAATTGCTCGCCCACTCCCAGATCCCGGCGCCGGCGGTGCAGTGACGCACGGCGGCGTCCATGTCCAGCCACTGCCACTCCGGCTGCTTGCCGGCGACGATCAGGTTGACGTAGTGATGGGTGCGCAGGCAGTGGTCGGCCACCGACAGCAGGCAGTTGGCATCCGGCGGCAGGTAGATGCGCACGGTCTCGGACTTCTTGTTGGCAACGTGGTCGATAAAGCCCGGGTCCTGGTGCGACAGGCCGTTGTGGTCCTGGCGCCAGACGTGGGAGGTGAGCAGGTAGTTGAGCGAGGCAATGGGCTTGCGCCACGGGATGGTGCGGGTTTCCTTGAGCCACTTGGCGTGCTGGTTGAACATCGAATCGATGATGTGGATGAAGGCTTCGTAGCACGAGAACAGGCCATGGCGACCGGTCAGCAGATAACCTTCGAGCCAGCCTTCGCACAGGTGCTCGCTGAGCACTTCCATCACCCGGCCGTTCTGGCTGAGGTTGATGTCGACCTCTTCGACATTGGCCATCCACGCCTTGCCCGAGACTTCGAGCACCGCTTCGAGGCGGTTGGAGGCGGTTTCGTCGGGGCCGAACAGGCGAAAGTTCTTGCTGGGCAGGTTGAGTTTCATCACGTCGCGGATAAAGCCGCCCAGTACCCGCGTGGCTTCGGCGCGCACGCTGCCGGGCGCGCTGACCTTGACCGCGTAATCATGAAAATGCGGCATGGCCAGCGGCTCGAGCAGCTCGCCGCCGTTGGCGTGGGGGTTGAAGCCCATGCGCTGGTGGCCGGTCGGGGCCAGGTCGGCGTATTCGGGCAGCAGTTGGCCGTTGGCACCGAACAACTCTTCGGGCTTGTAACTCTTGAGCCAGGTTTCCAGTTGGCGCAGGTGCTCCGGGTCCTTGAAGTCGGCGATCGGTACCTGATGCGCGCGCCAGGTGCCTTCCACCGGCAGGCCGTCGACGACCTTGGGCCCGGTCCAGCCCTTGGGGGTGCGGAAGATGATCATCGGCCAGCGCGGCCGGGGCAGAGGTGTATCGCCTCGATGCGCGCGGGCAGCGCCCTGGATATCGCGGATCTTGCCGAGCACGGTGTCCAGCGTGGCGGCCAGCGCCTGATGGACCAACTGCGGATCGTCGCCTTCGACTCGATGGGGTTCGTAGCCGTAGCCCTGCATCAGGGCGTCGAGCTCGGCGTCGTCGATGCGCGCCAGCACCGATGGATTGGCGATCTTGAAGCCGTTGAGGTGCAGGATCGGCAACACCGCGCCATCGCTGGCCGGGTTGAGGAATTTGTTGGAGTGCCAACTGGCGGCGAGCGGGCCGGTTTCGGCCTCACCATCGCCGACCACGCAGGTGACGATCAGGTCAGGGTTGTCGAACGCCGCGCCGTAGGCATGCACCAGGGAATAGCCCAGTTCGCCGCCTTCGTGGATCGAGCCCGGGGTCTGCGCCGACACGTGGCTGGGGATGCCCGCCGGCCAGGAGAACTGCCGGAACAGCCGATGCAGGCCATTGCGGCTGCGTTCGATGGCGGGGTAACGCTCGGTGTACGAGCCTTCGAGATAGGTGTTGGCGACCAGCCCCGGGCCACCGTGACCGGGGCCGGTGATGAAGATCATGTTCAGGTCGTTGTCGCGGATAAGTCGGTTGCAGTGCACATAGAGCATGTTCAAGCCGGGGGTGGTGCCCCAGTGGCCGAGCAGGCGACGCTTGACGTGTTCCTGGCGCAGCGGCTCTTCGAGCAGCGGGTTGTCGGCGAGGTAGATCTGTCCTACCGACAGGTAGTTGGCCGCGCGCCAGTAGGCGTCCATCTTGCGCAGCTGTTCGGTCGAAAGTGTCTTGCGCATGCTGTTCTCCGCGATAGACGCGGCCCGAGCGGGCCGCGGTATTGCACTTAGGCAGGGCGCGTGTAGCCCTCCAGGAAACCCCGGCCCGGGGTCAGATTCCAGGCCGCGATAATGGGTACGTTGGCGTGTTTCGGGTCCAGCGTCAGGACGCTCAGCGAGGCCGTGGCCAGCGGGAAATGCCCGGCTTCGGTCAACGCCTGGCCCAGCCAGCGGGTCGCCAGCACACAGCCGACATGGCCGTGGGCGAACAGCGCGACATCGCCGCTCAAGGTGCGCAGATGGGCAATCAGGCGATCGATGCGGGTGGTCATCTGCGCCGCTGATTCGCCTTGCGGGCAGCCGTCGCGAAAGATGTTCCAGCCGGCCTTCTGCTGACGAATCTCAGGGGTGCGCAGGCCTTCGTAGGCACCGTAGTCCCATTCGGCGAGGTCGGGCAGAATTTCCACCTCGTCGCCCAGGCCGGCCAGTTCGCAGGTCTGTCTGGCGCGCTGCAGCGGGCTGCTGAACACGTGGCTGAACTGCACGCCGCTCAACAGCGGCGCCACCGAACGGGCCTCGGCTTCGCCCTGTTCGGTCAGCGGGATATCACTGCGCCCAGTGTGCTGGCCGGTCAGCGACCATTCGGTCTGGCCGTGGCGCACCAGAAAAAGTCTCAGCTGCGGTGCCGGCGCATTCATTTAGGTTCCATCCCCGCGTCATAGCGGCCTTGCGCGGCGGCGCGATTGAGCGCGGCGCGTTGCTGCAGTTGCTCTTGCCCGGCGGCCACGTTGGCGGCCTCGCCGTTCCAGGCGCTCAGCGCCGGTTGCTGCAAGGCCCGTCCGTAGGAGAAGGTTACGGCCCATGGCAGCGCGGCGCCTTGATGCATGTCATTCAAATGGGCCGAAGCCAGCGCCGGCGATTGCCCGCCCGACAAGAAGGCGATGCCCGGTACTGCGGCCGGCACGCAACGGCGCAGGGTTTCGAGGGTGGCTGCGGCGACGGCCTGGACATCCGCCTGCTCACGGCTGTCGGCACCGCTGGTGACCATGTTGGGCTTGAGCAGCATGCCTTCGAGCAGCACGCCCTGGGTGTTCAGTTCGGCAAACACGGCGTGCAGGACTTTTTCCGTGACTTCGCTGCAGCGCGCCAGCGAGTGGTCGCCATCCATCAGCACTTCCGGCTCGACGATGGGCACCAGGCCGACGTCCTGGCACAACGCGGCGTAGCGGGCCAGGGCATGGGCGTTGACGGCGATGGCAGCGGCGGTAGGAATGCCCTCACCTATGTTGATGACCCCCCGCCACTTGGCGAAGCGGGCGCCGAGCTGGTGATAGTCCTCTAGGCGCGCACGCAGGCCATCGAGGCCCTCGGTGACGGTTTCGCCCGGGTGGCCGGCGAGCGGCTTGGCGCCGAGGTCGACCTTGATGCCGGGGATCATCCCGGCCTTGACGATGAGCTCGACGAACGGCGTGCCGTCCTTGTGCGCCTGGTGGATGGTTTCGTCGAAAAGAATCAGGCCGCTGACGCTGTCGCTCAGCCCTGGCGTGGTGATCAGCAGCTCGCGGTAGGCGCGGCGCATTTCTTCGGTGTCTTCGATGCCTTGCTCGACGAAGCGCTTGCGGCAGGTCGAGCTGCTTTCATCCATGGCCAGCAGGCCTTTGCCGTCAGCGACAAGGGCGTTGGCAATATCGATCAGTGCTTGGGTGTTCATGAGCTGTCCCCATTAACCGGAAGGTCGCGCCGCGCGCTGGAGCACTACGACGCACTGGGGTGTGACCATACATCGCGCGAGATGTTTCGTGTAGAAAGTGTTAACCGCGGCAGGTGTGCAACCGGCAGGAGGCGGGTTCGCCTGCGCAGCTGCCCTCGTTAGCGGCCGGGCTGCGCATACCCGCCAGGTGGCCTCAGTGAGACTGCCCGTGCCACGGTACCAGGCGCCGCTGCAACGCACGCAGCCCCAGTTCCATGGCGAAGGCGATCACCGCGATCAGCAGAATCCCGAGGATCACCACATCGGTCACCAGAAACTGCGCGGCCGACTGCACCATGAAACCCAGGCCTTGTGTGGCGGCGATCAGCTCGGCCGCCACCAGGGTCGACCAGCCAACGCCCAGGCCGATGCGCAAGCCGGTGAGGATGTCCGGCAGGGCGCTGGGCAGGATCACATGGCGGATCAATTGTGCGCGGGTGGCGCCCAGGCACTGCGCGGCCCGCAGGCGCGCCGGGTCGACGGTGCGCACACCGTTGGCAGTGGCGATGGCGATCGGCGCAAAGATCGCCAGGTAGATCAACAGCACCTTGGACAGCTCGCCGATGCCGCACCAGATGACGATCAGCGGCAGGTACGCCAGTGGCGGCACCGGACGGTAGAACTCGATCAGCGGGTCGAAGATGCCGCGGGCAATGCGGTTGCGGCCCATGGCCAGGCCCAGGGGGATGGCGGTGAGCACCGCAGCCACCAGGGCCAGGCCGATACGCCCCAGGCTGGAGCCCAGGTGTTGCCACAGGGTGACGTCCATGTAGCCGTTGTTGATGACGTCCCAGCCCTTTGCCAATACCGCGCCAGGGCCGGGCAGGAACAGCGGGTCGATCAGGCCCCAGTGAGTCACGGCCCACCACACCAGCAGCAGTACGGCGATGGTCACGGCGCTGATGCCGCGGGTGTCGTTGGACGCCACCTTGGGCAGCGGCGCGGGTTTGGCTACCGGTGTGCTTTCAACCAGTTCGATGCTGCTCATGTCGGCTCCTGAGCGCTGGCTTGCTGCAGGCTTTGCTGATAGGCGAAGACCTGCGCGAGTACATGTTCGCGGGTGGCGATGAAGGCGGGATCGGACTTGATCGCTCGGGCGGGTTCGCCGGCGGCGTGACGGCGGCCGAAGTCCAGTTGCAGACGTTCGACGATGCGCCCCGGATGGGGGGCCAGCAGCACCAGGTCGGTGGCCAGGAACACCGCTTCCTCGATGTCGTGAGTGATCAGGAACACTGGCTTGCGCGTGCGCTGCCACACGCTCAGCAGCAGCTCCTGCATCTGTTCGCGAGTGAAGGCATCCAGTGCGCCGAAGGGCTCGTCCATCAGCAGCACCCGAGGTTCGGCGGCCAACGCACGGGCCAGGCCGACACGCTGGCGCTGCCCGCCGGACAGCTCCCAGACCTTGCGTTGCTCGAAGCCTTCCAGGCCCACCAGTTGCAACAGCTCGCGGCCACGGCGTTCACGCTCGCCGCGGCCGACACCGGCCAGTTGCAGACCGAAGCTGACGTTGGACAGCACGTCCTGCCAGGGCAGCAGCACGTCGTCCTGGAATACCACGCCGCGGTCGGCCCCCGGCCCGCGCACGGGTAGTCCGTCGAGGGTCAGGGTACCGGCCGTGGGCGCCACGAACCCGGCGATCAGGTTGAGCAGGCTGGTCTTGCCGCTGCCGCTGGGGCCCAAGGCAACCACTAACTGATCGGGCTCCAGACGCAGCGACAGGTCCTTGAGCACCGGCTCCGGCGCCCCGGGGTAATGGGCGCTGATGTTTTGCAGTTCGAGGGTCGCCATGAATCAGACCTCAAGGGATGTATTTAGGGCTGACGAAGGTGCTGTAGTCGGGCAATACCGACGGGATCTTGTTCTGTTCCTTGAGAAATTCCGCCGTCGCGGCGATGTCCTTGGCAGTCCCGCCCCCCAGCAGCGCCGCGCTTTTTTGCGCGGCGGCATCGGGGTAGGCCGAGCCTGCGAGCAATTCCGGCACGTCGGCGGCATTGGAACCGGTGAGTTTGGCGATGGCCTTGATCGGCGCCGAGTCGACGGTCCACTGCGCCTTGTGCGCGGTGTAGTCGGCATAGGCGGCGAGGGTGGTGCCGGCGAACTTGGCGATCACGTCCGGGTGCTTGTCGGCGTAGTCCTTGCGGGCCACCCAGACTTCGAAGGTCGGCGAGCCCCAGCGGCCGACTTCGGCGGCGTCGGTGAGGGTCTTGCCGGTCTTGCGGATCTCGCCCAGGGCCGGCGACCAGACGAAGGCTCCATCGATGTCGCCACGCTTCCAGGCGGCGGCGATTTCGGTCGGGTTGAGGTTGACCACCTTGACGTCCTTGCTGCTCAGGCCCCAGTGCTTGAGGGCGCCGAGCAGGCTGTAGTGAGAGGTCGACACGAATGGCGTGGCGATGGTCTTGCCCTTGAGATCCTCGGGTTTGTCGATGCCGCTGCCGTTGCGTACCACCAGCGCTTCGGAGGAGTTGATCTGCGCCGAGACGATAAAGGCCACGATCGGGATGTTGCGGGACGTCGCGGCGGCCAGCGGGCTGGAGCCGAGGTTGCCGATCTGCAGGTCGCCGGAGGCCAGCGCCGCGACGACTTCAGGGCCGCTGTTGAAGCGGCGCCAGTCGATGGTCTGGCCGGTGGCTTTTTCATACTCGCCGGCGGCCTGCGGCACCTTGCTCGGATCGGTACCGGTCTGGTAGCCGATGGTCAGGTCGGCCGCGTGGGCGGTCCAGGTCAGGCCGGCCAGCAGGGTGGCGACGAACAGCTGGCGAAGCGAGGGCGATGTGGACATGTGCGAGAGGCCTTATGCGTTTTGGAATGGCATAAATCTATTTGATCTAAAAAAATTAAATCCAATAATTTAAGGGCATATGTATATAGCGGCGGGCGGATGTTTGCAGATGGAATTACAAGGGTAGCTGGTATATCGGGGGGAGCAGGTCTGGCCTCTTCGCGGGCAAGCCTTGCTCCCACAGGTGGATGCCATCTGGTTGTGGGGGCAAGGCTTGCCCGCGAAGAGGCCATCGAATTCAGATGAAATCATCTATGCATGGACCATTGGTTATTGGACCGATACACCGGCATGGTCGATGCTAGACGCTTCGACCATCAAGGGGCCCTTGACATGAGCACTTCCCGCCAACTCAAACTCGGCGCCTTCATGCGTCCGGTGAGCATCCACACTGGCGCCTGGCGTTACCCGGGCGCCTGGGCCGATGCCAACTTCAATTTCTCCCGCCTCAAGCGTCTGGCGCAGACCCTGGAGCAGGCGCGCTTCGATGCCTTCTTCATGGCCGATCACCTGGCGTTGCTGAACATGCCCATGGAGGCGCTCAAGCGCAGCCACACGGCGACCTCGTTCGAACCCTTCACCTTGCTGTCGGCCCTGAGCCAGGCCACCGAAAACATCGGCCTGATCGCCACTGCCTCGACCACCTTCGACGAGCCGTTCCACATCGCCCGGCGTTTCGCCTCGCTGGATCACTTGAGCAACGGCCGCGCCGGCTGGAACATCGTCACCACCTCCAACCCCGATGCCGCGCTCAACTTCGGCCTCAGCGAACACCGCGCCCACGACGAGCGCTACGCCCGTGCGCGGGAGTTCTATGACGTGGTCACCGGGCTGTGGGACAGTTGGGCCGATGACGCCTTCGTGCGCGACGCCGACAGTGGCATTTTCTTCGACCCCGACAAGCTCCACACCCTCGATCACAAGGGTGAATACCTCTCGGTGCGCGGCCCGCTGCACATCGCCAGGCCGCCTCAGGGCTGGCCGGTGATCGTTCAGGCTGGCGCCTCCGAGCCCGGTCGGCAACTGGCTGCGCAAACCGCCGAAGTGATCTTCGCCGCCCACGGCACTCTACAAGAGGGGCAAGCCTTCTACGCCGACGTCAAAGGGCGCATGCCGGCCTTCGGGCGCGACCCCGAGCACATGAAAATCCTGCCGGCGGCCTTCGTGGTGGTGGGCGATACGGTCGAGGACGCACAGCGCACTCGCGCGCATCTGGACAGCCTGGTGCACGAGCAAAGCGCCATTGCGTCGCTGTCGGTGTCCCTCGGGGTGGATGCGAGCAAATTCGATCTGGATGGCTACCTGCCGTCGATCCCGGAAACCAACCAGAGCAAGAGCTCGCAACAGCGGGTACTGGCCCTGGCCGACCGCGAGAAGCTGACCGTGCGCCAACTGGCGCAGCGCCTCGGCGGCTACGCCGGCTTGAGCTTTGTCGGCACCGCCAGAACCATCGCCGACGAGATGCAGGGCTGGCTGGAAGGGCGCGGCAGTGATGGCTTCAACATCATGTTCCCGTGGTTGCCGGGCGGCCTCGATGACTTCGTCGCCAAGGTGATTCCAGAGCTGCAACACCGCGGCATATTTCGTCGCGAGTATGAGGGCAAGACCCTGCGCGAAAACCTCGGTTTACCGCGGCCGGCGAATCGGTTTTTCCCCTGACCGAAGCCTTTTGATGGGGCTAGCCGTCCTTGGCGGCTCGCCCCACGACCTTAAGTTCCCCCTGTGAGGCGCATATCTTTCAATCGAGTCCATAGGCTCATGCAATTTAGGCCCTGTGCCTGGCGTCGGTACCCTCGTGGTTTCAAACCATAAGATCCATGAGGGATTTCGTAATGAAAACAACGACTTTTTCCGGGCACGCGGTCAGTGTTCTGGCCTTGAGCATGCTCTTTTCTTCAGCCTTCGCTGATACCTTGACCCGCGACAACGGCGCCGCCGTCGGTGACAACCAGAACTCGCAGACCGCCGGTGCCAGCGGGCCGGTGATGCTGCAAGACGTGCAACTGCTGCAAAAGCTCCAGCGCTTTGACCGCGAACGCATTCCGGAGCGCGTCGTACATGCCCGCGGCACCGGGGTGCATGGCGAGTTCGTGGCGTCGAGCAACATCAGCGACTTGAGCAAGGCCAAGGTCTTTACCCCTGGCACCCATACCCCGGTCTTCGTGCGCTTCTCCTCGGTAGTGCACGGCAACCATTCCCCTGAGACCCTGCGCGACCCGCGCGGCTTCGCCACCAAGTTCTACACCGCCGACGGCAACTGGGACCTGGTCGGCAACAACTTCCCGACCTTCTTCATCCGCGATGCGATCAAGTTCCCGGACATGGTCCATGCCTTCAAGCCCGATCCGCGTACCAATCTGGATGACGACTCGCGCCGGTTCGACTTCTTCTCCCATGTGCCGGAAGCCACTCGCACCCTGACCCTGCTGTACTCCAACGAAGGCACGCCGGCGAGCTATCGCTACATGGATGGCAATGGTGTGCATGCCTACAAGCTGGTCAACGCCAAGGGCGAAGTGCATTACGTCAAGTTCCACTGGAAAAGCCTGCAGGGCCTGAAAAATCTCGATCCAGCCGAGGTGGTGCAGACCCAGGGCAAGGACTACGCGCACCTGACCCATGACCTGGTCGGCGCCATCGACAAAGGCGACTTCCCCAAGTGGGACCTGTATATCCAGGTGCTCAAGCCCGAGGATCTGGCCAAGTTCGCCTTCGACCCGCTGGATGCGACCAAGATCTGGCCTGATGTGCCTGAGCAGAAGATCGGCCAGATGGTGCTGAACAAGAACGTCGATAACTTCTTCCAGGAAACCGAGCAGGTGGCCATGTCGCCGGCCAACGTCGTGCCGGGGATCGAGCCGTCCGAAGATCGCCTGCTGCAGGGCCGGGTGTTCTCCTACGCCGATACGCAGATGTACCGCCTGGGCGCCAACGGCATGAACCTGCCGATCAACCGTCCGCTGGTGCCGGTCAACAACGGCAATCAGGACGGCGCGCTGAACAGCGGGCATACCACCACGAGCGTCAATTACGAGCCCAGCCGCCTGAATCCGCGCCCAGCGGACGACAGCGCTCGCTATAGCCAGATGGCCGTGAGTGGCACGACCCAGCAGGCCAAGATCCAGCGCGAGCAGAACTTCAAGCAGGCCGGTGATCTGTATCGCTCCTACTCGCCCAAGGAGCAACAGGACCTGATCAACAGCTTCGGTGGTTCCCTGGCCGATACCGATGCCGAGAGCAAGAACATCATGCTCTCGTATCTGTACAAGGCCGACCCCGCCTACGGCACCGGTGTGACCAAGGTCGCCAAGGGTGATCTGGCCAAGGTCAAGCAACTGGCCGCCAACCTGCAGGACTGACCTGTGAGTTCACCGGCCGCTTTGCTGCGGCCGGTGACGCACTGCAAGGAGATCTGTCATGCGTGACCTGGTGATTTTTTTGTTCATGGGCCTGATGGCGTCTGCCGTCATGGCCGACGAGGCGCCAGCCGGCGATACCCGCCAACAACTCCGGGCGCTGTATTTCGATGCCGCGCGCGAAGGCAGCACCGAACGCCTCGGGGTGTTTATCGAAGCCCACTATGACCTGGATACCCGCGACGAGAATGGCTACACCGCGCTGATCCTGGCGGCCTACCATGGCCAGCGCGCGGCCGTGGAGCAATTGCTGCAGGCGGGCGCCAATCCGTGCAGCCAGGACAAGCGCGGCAACACGGCGCTGATGGGGGCGATCTTCAAGGGCGAGCTGAGCATCGCGCACCGGCTGATGAATGCCGATTGCGCGGTCGATGAGCGCAACGGTTCGGGGCAGACGGCGGCCATGTATGCGGCGCTGTTCCAGCGCAAGGACATTCTCGATGCGTTGGCGGCGAAGGGCGCCGATCTGGATGCTCGTGATGTCACCGGCAATGATGCACGATCGCTGGCGAAGGGGCAGTTCAGTGCGGCGCCGGTGCGTTGATCAAGCCCCGCTGGCGTTGGCCGGAGCGCCACGCTTGAATCACGCGATCACCTTGGCCATCTCCGAAGTCGCCTTCCACCCCGACTGCTCGTACACCGGCTTGCCGACCTGAGTGGCGTGCAGTATCGCGAAGCTCAGCCCGCGGCGCTTGAACTCGGCGTCGGCCAGTTGCATCAATGTCGAGGCCAGGCCGCGGCGGCGGTGGCTGGGTTCGACGAAGACGTTGAGCACGTAGCCGCGTTGATCCTCGGTGGGGTGGGAAGGGTGCGGTGGCCAGTCGATGCTCATCAGGCCAATGGCGGCGACGGGGCGATCGGCGTCGAGCAGGGCGAAGCCGTAGTAGCGGCCATCGGCGAGTCGTGGTTGCAGCCACGGACGAAAATGCTCGGTCATGAGCCTGAGTTGCTCTGGATCGCCACCGGCTTCGAGGAACATTTGGTAGCGGTGTGCGCAGATCATTTCCAGGTCGTCTGGTGTGAGCGATCTGCTAGTCAAACCTGCCCGTTCTGTGTCGTCGGCCATCTTCATCCCTGCCTGTATCCGGTCGTGGCGAACGATAGTAGGAGACCGTGGCGACGAGCGTCAGACACAGATCGATGGATAAAACGCCATACAGCCACCTTGCCCGTGCGCGGGTGAGCGCCGAGTTGTTCGAGCAGACCTGGCGCGCTTCGATCGGCAACGACTCTGTGGCGACAGGACTGGCCCTTTCGCGAGCAAGCTTCGCTACCACGGCGTTGGCTGCGGCTGCGTCGGACGCCTGTAAAAGCGAGACTTGCCCGCGAAGGGGGCAGCGGCCTCGCCACAGAGTGGTTCATGCTCGTGGAAACATCGCGGCGGGGAAGATCGAACAAAATGTGAAAAAGAGTATAAATAAATAATTAAATATTCCTTCCGGTTCTAATCGACAACCTTGATCATCGTCCGGTCGAGGGGGGCGTCCTGCTCTTCCTGATGTGTGCCAACCAACCCGATAACAATCACTCGACAGTAAGAGAGGACCGCCCATGCAGCCGAACAACCAGCGCCGACTGTTTCTCAAGAATTGTGCCGTGGTGGGCGCCGCCGGTGCCTTGGGCCTGGGGCTCAGCGGCTGCGACAAGGGGGACAAGCCCAAGACCGCCAGCGCCGGCCCGGCAGTGGTCGGCAGCGTCGGCGACAAGGTCGTCGAGTTCAAGTACCCGGACAACCCCACCTTCGATCTGATCTACGTCGCCGATTCGCTCGGCTACTTCGATGGCTCGCGCGCCAGGCCCAAGTACATCGGCAAGATCGCCGCGCCGCAGGTCATTCCGCTGACCGGCACCGGTGAAATCGACTTCGGCTCGCGCATGGTGCCGCTGGTGATTTCCGCGATCGCCAGTGGCCTGGACCTGAAGGTGGTCGCCGCCGGCGGCAAGACCCTGCAGGAAGCGCCGCACATGAAGTATTTCGTGCGCAACGACTCGGGCATCTTCAAACCCAAGGACATGGAAGGCAAGACCGTCGGCTTCAACAGCTTTGGCGCCTGCGCCGAGTTCGTGACCAAGAAGTACCTGCGCGAGCAGGGCGTGGATGTGGCAAAGATCAACTGGGTGGTGATCCCCGACAACCAGGCCGAACAGACCCTGGCGACCGGCAACGTCGACATCGCCATCATCCATCCGCCGGCCTCGGGCGGTGCCGAGCACAACCCGGCGCTACGCAAGCTGTGGAGCGACTACGACCTCGATGGCGGCCTCGGCGGCATGGCGCCCTACAGCGTGTACGGCAAGTTCATGCGCGAGCACCCGGAAGCTACCCGTGACGTGGTCTCGGCCATCGCCCGTGCCGCCAACTGGGTCAACGCCAACCCGGACGACGCGCGCAAGATCACCTCGCAACGCATCGGCATGAAGCTCGAACTGGTCGAGCGTTTCGCCTATGTCGACAACTTGGTGGTGACCGAGCCGCCGATCCAGTACTACATCGATATCCTCGAAAACGAGGGCAAGCTGAAAAAGGGCTCGATCCAGGTCAAGGACGTCTACACCAACGAATTCAACCCCTTCGTCAAGGCTGCCGTGTAATGAGTTCAGGTGTCTCCCACAAGATCGTCGCCAGCAATGTGCAGATGGCTTATCAGGCCCGGGATGAAGCCGGGCGAGAAGAGCGCGTGGCGGTGCTGGATGATTTCAACCTGCAAGTGCGCGAAGGCGAGTTTCTGTCGATCCTCGGGCCCTCGGGTTGCGGCAAGTCGACCTTCCTCAACATTCTGGCCGGTTTGACCAAGAAGACCGGCGGCCAGCTGGACATCGACGGCCAGCCGCTGCAAGGCATCAACCGCAGCCAGGGCGTGGTGTTCCAGGGCTATGCCTTGCTGCCCTGGCGCAACGTGCTCGACAACATTGCCGTGGGGCTGGAGATCCGCGGTGTCGGCAAGCGCGAGCGGCTCGAACGCGCGCGCGAATACCTGTCGCTGGTGGGCCTGGACGGCTTCGCCGCGCGCTATCCCCATGAGCTGTCGGGCGGCATGCGTCAGCGCGTGGCTATCGCCCGCTCGCTGGCCTATCAGCCGGACGTGCTGCTGATGGACGAACCCTTCGCGGCGCTGGATGCGCAGACCCGCGAGAACCTGCAGGACGAGTTGCTGCGAATCTGGGAGCTGCACAAGAAGACCATCGTGTTCATCACCCACAGCCTCGATGAGGCGATTTTCCTGTCGGATCGGGTGGCGGTGATGACCCAGCGGCCGGGGCGCATCAAGGAGATCTTCGACATCGACCTGCCGCGCCCGCGGGCCTCGGGTCTGCGCAACACCCACGCCTTCGTCGAGCTGCGCCAGCGTGCCTGGGAGGCCCTGCGCGACGAGGTCAGCCATGACACTAGTGAACCCGAGCCACCGCTGTCTTGGCAGGGCGTGGCGACATTGGGCGGTTATCGCATTGGAGTGTGATTCATGAGTGTCAAAGCGTCTTCGCGCAAGCTGCTCGACAGCAGCCTGGGCATCCTCCTGTTTCTGTTGTTGTGGGAAGCCCTGCCGCGCCTCGGCATCGTCAACCCCGGCTACCTCAGCCCGCCATCGGCGGTGGTGGCGGCGATCTTCGATCTGGCCGCCAACGGCGAATTGCTCAAGCACCTGGAGGCCAGCCTGTGGCGCTCGTTGGCGGGCCTGGCGCTGGCGATCGTCCTGGGCGTCGGCCTGGGCTTGCTGATGGGCTGGTTCACGCGTCTGGAAAGCGTCCTCGATCCGTTGCTGCAGCTGTTTCGGCAGACCTCGGCGCTGGCGCTGTTTCCGGTGTTCATCCTGTTCCTGGGCATTGGTGAGGGCTCGAAAATCGCCATCATCTTCTGGGCCTGCTTCTGGCCGATCCTGTTGAGTACCATCAGCGGGGTC
Source organism: Pseudomonas sp. GW821-FHT01A09 (assembly GCF_058986725.1). NCBI lineage: Bacteria > Pseudomonadati > Pseudomonadota > Gammaproteobacteria > Pseudomonadales > Pseudomonadaceae > Pseudomonas > Pseudomonas sp. GW821-FHT01A09. Next base: position 9,159 of record NZ_JBYSWB010000033.1, on the reverse strand, counting down.
AAGCAGGTCGATACGCTGCTGATCAACTCGGCGCTGTCGATGGGCGCCAACCGGCGCTTTCTGTTTCTCAAGATCGTGCTGCCTTCGGCATCGCCCTCGATCTTTACCGGTGTGCGCCTGGCGGGTGCCTATTGCATCACCGCGCTGGTGGCGGCGGAGATGATCGGCGCGCATTCGGGCCTGGGCTTCCTGACCCTGAACTCCCAGGAGGTGTTTCAGATTCCGAGCATGTACGCGGGTATCCTGCTGCTGGCGCTGGTCGGCCTGGCGCTGAACTTCCTGCTGGCGTTGCTGGAGCGGCGTTTCACCCGCTGGCGTCGGGGCCTGAAACACAGTGGTTAAGCCGCGCTGGGTATTGGCGGCGGCGCTGTGGCTGGGGCTGGTCGTGACCATCGTCTGGCTGCAGCGCACACCCGATGTCCACAGCGTGACACCAGGCCCGCAGTTGCAGGCGGCGCAGGCGCGGCAGGTACTGCGGGTGGGCGTGCGCAGCTACCCGCGGCCCACCGACAGCCGCGAGGCGCTGGTGTCGGAGCCGGATGAAATGGACAGCGCGCTGGCGCGGGCCCTGGCAGGGTACCTGAAGGTGCCGGTGCAACTGCGTGCCTTGCCGGACCGTGACCCGCAGGCGCTGCTCAAGGATGGCAGCATCGACGTGCTGATCGCCGGCAGCCTCGATTTGCCCACGCTGCAAAGCCAGAGTCGCGCACTGGAGGCGCCGCCCAGCGACTACCGCGAGGGCCGTCTGCTGGCGTTGCGCAATGCGCCTTTGCCGAAAAGCGGCCTGCAGGGCGTCAGCGTCTGCGTGGCCGAAGGCAGCCCGTGGCAGGCGCCGTTACGCAAGTTGGGGACCGACCCGCATATCTATCCGTCGTCGATCCGTGCGGCGGTGGCGTTCATGGCGGGCGATTGCAGCTTGCTGGCCGATGAGCGCAACACCCTGGAGCGCCTGCAGGCGCAGCCGGACTGGCGCTTCTACCGTATGCTCGACACGCGTCTCAAGGCCAGCGACGACGCGCGCATCTACCTGGCGAGCAACGACCGCCAAAGCCTGGCCTACCTGCGCGCCGCGCTGCACAGCTGGCAACGTGAGGGCGGGCAGGCACAGGCCTGGGGGCTGCATGACAATGCGGTGCTGATCGACAGTTTGAAGGTGGGGCAGGGGTTGGTGTGTCATTGACCTCTGTAGCGAGGGGGCTTGCCCCCGACAAAACGATCAGCAAAATCCAAAGTGACTGATCCTCCGCCATCGGGGGCAAGCCCCCTCGCTACAGGGGTGAGCTAGGCTTTGCGGACGATTTCAGGGAGCTCGGTGGATGCGGTTGGTGCATCCAGCGTGACCTTGTTGCGCGGCATGAAGATCATCCCCAGCCCGCCCGCCGCCACGAATGCGGCAATCACCAAAAAGCCCGCGGTGTAACTGCCGGTCGTGGTGAACAGCACTCCGGTCAGGTACGGGCCGGTGAAGCCGCTGAGGTTGCCGATGGAGTTGATCAAGCCGATCCCCGCCGCCGCGCCGACGCCGGTCAGCACCTGACCCGGCACCGCCCAAAACACGTTGATGGCGCTGTACACCCCGATTGCCAGCAGAATGAAGCCGATGACAATCACCCAGGGTTGATTGATCACCAGTGCCACGGCGATCGACACCGCCGCCAGCAGCGCCGCGCCGCCCGCATGCCAGTGGCGTTCCTGCAAGCGGTCGGAGCGCCGACTCCAGAGGATCATCGCTACCGCCGCCAGGGCGTAAGGGATGGCGGTGATCAGGCCGTTCTGCATCAGCCCCAGCTCCAGCCCGAACGAGGCGCGGAAGGACTGCAGCACGCTGGGCAGGAAGAAGTTCATGGCGTTGGAGCCTGAGGTAATGCCGAAGTAGATCAACGCCAGCATCCACACCTGACGATTGGCCAGGGCCTTTTTCACCATCTGCCACTTGGTCGGCTGCACGCCCACCACCAGCGGCTTGGCGCGTTCTTCGCGCTCCAGGGTGTCCATCAGCCAAGTGCGTTGCTCCACGGTCAGCCAGTGGGCATCGGCCGGGCGATCGGTGAGGTAGAAGTAACAGACCACGCCGAGGATGATCGCCGGCACCGCTTCGGCGAAATACATCAGCCGCCAGCCAACCATGCCATAGGCATCGCCCAGTTGAATCAGGCCCACCGACAGCGGCCCGCCGATGACCTGGGCGATGGGTACGCCGAGGTAGAAGGTGGCGATCATGCGCGCCCGATAGCGGCTCGGGAACCACAGCGAGAGCAGATAGATCACCCCCGGGAAAAAACCCGCTTCGGCGATGCCGAGCAAAAAGCGCAGGGTGATGAAGTGCCCGGAGGTCTGCAACAGCCCCATGGCGCCGGCGATGATGCCCCAGGTGACCATGATGCGGGCGATCCACACCCGCGCGCCGAAGCGATGCAGCATGACGTTGCTGGGCACTTCGAAGAGGAAGTAACCGAGGAAGAAAATCCCCGCGCCGAGGCCGAAGATCGCCTGGCTTATGCCGATGTCGCTGTTCATCTTCAGCGCGGCGAAACCGACGTTGTTGCGGTCGAGGAAGGCGATCACGAACAGCAGGATCAAGAACGGGATCAGCCGCTTGGTGACGCGGCCGATGGTTTGTCTTTCGATATCGCTGACGTCTGCTGGCGGTATATTCATGGTGCGCGTTCTCGTGTTGTTATTGTTGTGATCTGCAGTGGGCAAGCGGGTAAGGATCTAGGGCTGGGCGGTGTCCTCGATATGGGCGCGCACGATGCTGTCGAAGTCGGCATCGGCCGTGAAGCCCAAGGCGCGGGCCCGTGGTGCATCGACCTGGCTGGGCCAGCTTTCGACGATACGCTGGATGGTCGCGTCGGCCTCCCAGCGAATCAGTTCGACCGCGGCGGGCCCGGCAACTCGCTCCAGCGCCGCGACCATGTCGGCGACCGTGGTGGTCAGGCCCGGCAGCGGGATGATGCGTTCGTTGCCCAGGCGCTGTGGTGACAGGGTCATGGCCAGCAGCATCGATTCCACCGCACGGCGCGGCGATGACAGGTACACCTGGGTGTCCGGGCGCACCGGGCATACCGCCGATTGTCCGGTCAGCGGTTCGCGAATGATCGAGCTGAAGAAGGTCGAGGCCGCCTTGTTGGGCTTGCCCGGGCGCACCACGATGGTCGGCAGGCGCAATACGCGGCCGTCGATGAAGCCCTTGCGCGCGTAATCCGCGACCAGCAGTTCGCCCACGGCTTTCTGCATGCCGTAGGACGATTGCGGGGTCAGGGCGGTATCGTCGTCGACCACCGCCGGCAGGGCGCCGCCGAACACCGCGAAGCCGCTGGCATACACCACCCGTGGGCATTGGCCCTGGCGCCGCAGGGTTTCCAGCAGGTTCAGCAGGCCGTAGAGGTTGACCTGCATGCCGAGGTCGAAATCGGCTTCGGCGGCCGAGCTCACCACCGCCGCCAGATGCCAGATCAGGTCGACGCCCTCGCAGACCTGGGCCAGGGTGGCGGCGTCGCTGATATCGCCCGTCACCACCTCGATACGCGGATCGCGGGGCACACCCTCACCGGCGAAAGCGTCGAACAGCACGATGCGTTCGATGGCCTGGGCGGGTTGTTCGTCGAGGCGCAACTGGCCCGCATCGAGCAGGCGCTGGGCCAGTTGCTTGCCGATGAAGCCGGTGCCACCGGTGATCAGAATTCGCATGGTTGTCCCTTGTTGTTATGGGTAGTGCAGCTTGTAATGGGCAGTGCAGCGCGCACCCTGTGCGCGCTCATGAATCCGCCGACGCTCAGTCCGCCTGCACGGTGCGCTGGCGCTGTTCGCCCAGGCCCTCGATGCCCAGGCGGATTTCCTGGCCGGGGCGCAGATACACCGCGTTGGGCTTGACGCCCATGCCCACACCAGGCGGCGTGCCTGTGGAGATCACATCGCCGGGCTGCAGCGACATGCAGCGGCTCAGGTAAGCGATCAGCGCCGGGATCTGGAACACCAGGGTGCGGGTATTGCCATCCTGATAACGATGGCCGTCGACCTCCAGCCACAGGTCGAGCTGGTGCGGATCGGCGATTTCATCGCGGGTCACCAGCCAGGGGCCCAGTGGCCCGAAGGTGTCGAAGCCCTTGCCTTTGTCCCAGGTGCCGCCGCGCTCCAGCTGCCACTCGCGCTCCGACACGTCGTTGATCACGCAGTAGCCGGCCACGTGCTCCAGCGCGTTGGCCTCATCGATATAGCGTCCGCCCTTGCCGATCACCACGCCGAGCTCGACCTCCCAGTCGGTCTTCTTCGAGTCGCGGGGGATCTGCACGTCATCGTTGGGACCGTTGATGGCACTGGTCCACTTGTTGAAGATCACCGGTTCGCTGGGCACCGCCATGCCTGATTCAGCAGCATGATCAGCATAGTTGAGGCCGATGCAGATGAACTTGCCCACCTGGCCCACGCAAGCGCCGATACGCGGCGAACCGCTCACCAGCGGCAGGCTGGCCGGGTCGAGGCGGGCGAGGGTGGCCAGGCTGCTGGCGTCGAGCGCGGCGCCGGCGATGTCGCTGACGTGGGCGGACAGATCGCGGATCTGCCCCTGGCTGTCGAGCAGGCCGGGTTTTTCCTGGCCTTTGTTTCCGTATCGCAGCAGTTTCATTGGATAGCTTCCCTGAAGGGGTGCAAGAAAGGGGTTCAGACGCTCATGCCGCCATCGATGACGTGCACGCCGCCCGTAGTGTAGGCACTGGCGTCGTCGGCGAGGTAGACCGCGAGCCGGGCGATTTCTTCCGGGGTGCCGATGCGGCCCATGGGTTGACGCGCGACGAAGGCCCGATAGACCTCGTCCTCGCTGCGACCTTCGGCTTTTGCCTGGGTGGCGATGCGTTGGCGCAAGGACGGCGAATCGACGGTGCCAGGGCAAATGGCGTTGCAGCGAATGCCCTGGGCGACGTAGTCGGTGGCGACCGACTTGGTCAGCCCGATCACCGCCGCTTTGCTGGCTGAATAGGCGAAGCGGTTGGGCACGCCTTTGACGCTGGATGCCACCGAGGCCATGTTGACGATGCTGCCACTGCCGGCAGCCAGCATGCCGGGCAGGAAGGCACGGATCATGTGATACATGGCGGTGACGTTGAGATCGAAGGAAAACTGCCAGCCGTGCTCGTCACAATCGAGCAGGGCGCCGCTGTGCACATAGCCTGCGCAGTTGAACAGTACGTCGATTTCGCCGGCCTGCTCGTGGATCGACTCGATGGCCGAAGGCTGGGTCACATCCAGGGTCAGGGCCTGAATGCCGGGCAGGTCGCGCAGGCTGTCGATGTGCAAGTCGGTGGCGATGACCTGGGCGCCGGCCTGCTGGAATGCCAGCACCGATGCCCGGCCAATGCCTTGGGCGGCAGCGGTAATCAGGACGCGTTTATGCTCGAGGCTCATGGGCTGAGGGCTTCCTTGTTGTTATTGGATCGAAGGCCGTGACGCTATGAACCCTAGTGCGGGAATTCGATAATCTCCAATGAGAAATTCTTAATGCTTGATAACGGTCGGTTATCACCTATCCCCTGTAGCGAGGGGGCTTGCCCCCGAAATCCCGGGCTCACAGCCGTGCGGCCAGGCAAGTTACGTCGTATCGGGGGCAAGCCCCCTCGCTACAGGGATGTGCGATAACCAGGGGTTATTGCTTGATGTGGGTATGTCATTGGGCAATCGTGACCGCGCTCACTAGAGTGACCGATGCCCGACCACCCGAGTCTGGGCATCGAACGCTCAGCAGAGGCGCTTATGAGAACAATAAAAAGCTTGCAGACGATGACGATCGTCTTTCTGTTCATGATCGGTGTGGTGAACTACCTCGACCGTAGCGCACTGTCCATTGCCAATACCTCCATTCAAAAAGACCTGTTGATCAGCCCGACGCAGATGGGCTTTCTGCTGTCGGCATTTTCCCTGGCCTATGCGTTTTCGCAATTGCCGCTGGGGGCGCTGATCGATCGACTGGGCAGCAAGCTGGCGCTGGGCGGATCGTTGATCCTCTGGTCGCTGGCGCAGGCCGCGTTCGGCCTGTTCAGCGGCTATGGCCAGTTGCTGGGCATGCGCGTGCTGCTGGGGATTGGCGAGGCGCCGGTGTTTCCGTCGGCGGCCAAGGCCCTGTCGGAATGGTTCGATACTCAGGAGCGCGGCACCGCGACCGGTTGGGTGTGGTCCTCGACCTGCATGGGGCCGTGCCTGGCGCCGCCGCTGCTGACCTTGTTCATGGTGCACCTGGGGTGGCGTGGGATGTTCATCCTTACCGGCGCGATCGGCATCGTCCTGGCGCTGTGCTGGTTTGCCTTCTACAAGAGCAAGGCGCAGTACATGGCCGAAACCGGGCGCGCCGAGCCGCAACCGCTGCAGCGCAGCAAGGCGCCGCGGATCCCGTGGACCACGGTGTTCAAGGATCGCAATACCTGGGGGGCGTTTCTGGGCTTCATGGGGGTGATCTACATGATCTGGCTGCACCTGACCTGGATGCCGGGTTATTTCGAGCGCGAGCATGGTCTGGACCTGTACCGCACCGCCTGGGTGGTGTCGCTGGCCTACCTGTTCGGCGCCATCGGCACGGTATTCGCCGGCAAGGCGTGCGACTGGCTGGTCAAGCGCGGCATGAAGGTGCTGGCCAGCCGCAAGTTGATGGTGATCCTCGGTCTGGTGGCAGCGGCGCTGTTCACCCTGATCGTGGCGTTCGTCGCCAACGTGGTGGCCTGCGTGGTGCTGCTGTGCCTGACCATGTTCTTCATCAATATTTCCAGCGCCACGGCGTGGATGATCGTCAACACCATAGTGCCTTCGGAGCGCGTGGCGTCGTTCGGTTCCATACAGAATTTCGGCGGTTACCTGGCAGGCTCGATTGCGCCGATCCTCACCGGCTTCAGCGTGCAACAGAGTGGCTCGTTTTCATCGGCGTTCGTGATCAGCGCAGTGGTGGCGGCCTGCTCGGCGCTGGCGTATTGGCTGCTGCTCAGAGAGCCACGGGTGGTGCAGGCAGCAGCCCCGGCCGTTAACCCCGGACTGACGCCGCGGGCGTTGTGATCGATTGAAACCGGCCTGCAAGGGCCGGTTAACGCAGGCGGCGCCGACTGAAAATCGCAAGTCTCGCCTCACGCCCCCGCGCTGGTCTCAATGACCATCGTCGCTACTCAGGCAGATGCTGCCCCTGATACAGCGAGCTATTGGTTTCGTCTTCCACCGCGTTGTCGGTGTGGGACTTGACCTGCTCGTGGCTTAGCTCGGGGTCGGCGCTGGTTTCGTCGTCTTCGTGGGGAATGTCCTCATCGCCGCCGAACAGTTCGTGGATGCTGCGCAGTTCTTCAGGGTCCAGTTGCACGTTGCCGGGCGTGCGCGAATCATCTGCTGCGCTGAGCGGAGTGGACTGGGGTGCGTTGGCTTCGATCTTCATGGTCACCTCGCTTGGGCCCGAAAGTGGGCGCATAGCATGTGGAGGTGGCGCAGCTGCAGACGTTCGATCGCCGTGCCGAACGGTCATCAGGACGGCATTGCGTGACCCCGACGGGCGTCGGGGTCGGGAGCGGCTTATTGGGTCAATGCGGCCTTGGCGGCATCCAGGCCAGGCTTGCCATCGAGTGTGGTCACGCCCGCCAGCCATTTGTCGAGGACCTGCGGGTTGGCCTTGATCCATTCGCGCGCGGCGACTTCGGGGCTCTTCTTGTCGGTCAGGACCTTGTCCATCAACTCGTTCTCCATCGGCAGGCTGAACTCGAGGTTGGTCAGGAACTTGCCGACGTTGGGGCAGGAGGCGGAATAGCCTTTGCGCTCGATGGTTTCGACGGTGGCGCCGCCATAGTTGGGGCCGAAGGAGTCATCCCCACCTTCGAGGTACTTCATCTTGTAGTGGGTGTTCATCGGATGCGGTTCCCAGCCCAGGAACACGATCCAGTCCTTGCGCTTGGTGGCCCGGTCGACCTGGGAGAGCATGCCGGCTTCGCTGGACTGCACCAGCTTGAAGGTGCCCAGATCGAACTTGTTGCCGTCGATCAGGCCCTGGATCAGCTTGTTGCCGCCGCCCCCAGGCTGGATGCCGTAGATCTCGCCACGGAATTCCTTCTTGTGCTTGGCGAGGTCGGCGAAGCTGTGCACGCCGGCATCATAGACGTAGTCGGGCACGGCCAGGGTGTACTTGGCACCGGTGAGGTTGACCCGCACCACGCTCAGGCTGCCGTCCTTGAGGTAGGGGGCGATGACGTCGACACCGGAGGGCATCCAGTTGCCGAGGAACACGTCGATCTTGTTGTCCTGCATCGATTTGAAGGTCACCGACACGGCCAGCAGGGTGGTGGTGGTCTTGTAGCCCAGCGCTTCGAGAACCGCAGCGGTGCTCGCGGTGGTCACCGCGATGTCGGTCCAGCCGACGTTGGACAGGCGCACGGTATTGCAGCTTTGCGGGTCGTCGGCATGGGCCATCAAAGGCGTGACGAGCAGGGGAGAGCACAGCGAAATTGCAGCAAGCATCGACTTGAATTTATGCATTCGAGAGTTCCCTGAAGAGTGATGTGACCATCATTTCCGTAAAGCGCCAGCGCCCGGATTCACATCCGGGCGCTGGTGACCGCTCTACTATGGGGGACTCGTGTGACAGTGCCTAGCCTGTTGACGCGTTCAGTTAGATTGCGTCGCATTTGGCACAGGGTCGCCGATGTTGTCCAACAGAATGCGTCCAGATCGAGCTGCGGGCGGTGTCACTGCTGCTTACCGCTCGCGCCAATGGCCCGGTACCCAGATCCAGTCGCGCTCGCCCTCACGATAGTGGCCGGGCACCCAGTGCAGACCAGGCGCGGGCATCACCGGCACGACTTCGACCGGTGGCGGGGGTGGCGGACGACGGTGGTGGGGCTCTTCAACGACGCAGCCCGCCAGCGCGGCGGCAATCAGGGTAGCGGCGAGGGTGGCACGGAAAATCGGCTTCATGGCAGATCCTTGTGGGCAGTCACCTGCGCTCGTTAGCGCGGCGTACGGGGGTTAAACGCGGCTGTCGAGGAAATCCGTCGGTGGCTGTGCACATCCAGCGGGCCTCTTCGCGGGCAAGCCTTGCTCCCACGGGTGTACGACTGGGTAGCAAGGCTTGCCCTGTGGTGGGGGGGGGGGGGGGGGGGGGGGGGGGGGGGGGGGGGGGGGGGGGGGGGGGGGGGGGGGGGGGGGGGG
>NZ_JBYSWB010000032.1:0-57428 GCF_058986725.1 Pseudomonas sp. GW821-FHT01A09 | reverse complement strand
CGGCATCCATGCCGGCTATCCCTGCGCAAGCGCACCTCCACGCGGCCTGCTGAAAGGGGGCGGCGACCCCAAGGCCGACTCGAAAGCAGAACAGCGAGATTTGCGTTGCTGCTTCAAAAAAGCTTTTTGGGAAGCACTCAAATCTGCGCTGGGCCTTTGCTGCGGGCCTGTGCGGCGCGCCCCTCCAGCAGGCCGCGTGGAGGCTTCTGAATCGGTGGCTCCCCGGCATGGATGCCGGGGAAGCCGCGCTGAGCCATGGAGGGCGATTCGCGGCGTGCCACCGATTCAGAAGCCGGAACGCGGGTACCCTGAGCCTAGGCGAAGGGCCAATGGGCAGGGCGCGCCGCACAGGCCCGCAGCAAAGGACCACCCCCAATCTCCAGACCACCAAATCCCCAACCATAAAAAAAACGGCGCTCTGAATGATCAGAGCGCCGTTTTTTCAAGCGGCCGTTCAGCCTTACAGCTGCCCAACCTGCCGCAGATCAGGCTTGCCAGCGCCGCCAATCGGGATGCGCTTGGGCTTGGCTTCTTCCGGCACCACTCGTACCAGGTCGACGCTGAGCAAGCCGTTGTTCAACGCCGCGCCTTGCACTTCGATGTGGTCGGCGAGACGGAACGATAGACGGAAAGCCCGTTGTGCAATGCCCTGGTGCAGGTAGGTGACTTGCTGCTCGGTTTCGCGCTTGCCGCCGGCGACGGTGAGCACGCCTTTTTCCACCTGCAGCTCAAGGTCGTCTTCGACCAGGCCCGCCGCAGCGATGACGATGCGGTAATGATCGTCGCCGTGCTTCTCGACGTTATGCGGTGGATAGGTAGTACCGGCCTCGCTGCGCAGTGCCGATTCGAACAGGTCGTTGAAACGATCGAAGCCCACCGATTGACGGAACAGAGGGGCCAAGGAAAGGGTAGTAGCCATGATGAATCTCCCGAGATTACTCCAAGTGATTGAGACGCGACCCGCATGCGGCATCGCGTACTGAACAGATAGGTTCGGGTACGGCACTTTCAAGAGTCGGATCGAAAATTTTTTTTCGACCACCCACTGGGGCGAGGATCAGCTCTGTTTGAACACCGCCGCACCATAGGGGGCACCAATCGATCCCCCATCGACAACGATCTGCGCCGCAGTGATTCCCGACGCCGCATCCGATGCGAGGAACGCCACCGCCGCCGCTTGCGCATCTTCGGTTGAACGTTTTTACCTGCGCCCTTTTCCAAATATTGCGGCACGCTATGCTGCAACGGCCAGTGCCAAGGTCAACAACAACAATCAATGACGCGCCGAGGTCACCCATGCTTTCTCATCTGCAACTGCGACACCTTCTGGAGTCGGCTTTTCTGCCCACCAAATGCCGGTGCGAGATCGATGCCAAGGGCGTCATGACCGTGCATTTCGTCAATCCCCGCAACGGCAAGGTCGACCTTTCGGTCGGTGACATCGCGGCGCACAAGCTGTCTTCAAGCCGCGCCATCGCCACGCTCATCGGGGAACTGAAGCAAGAACAGCAGCGAATTCCCCAGGAAATCCAGGATCGTCGACGCCATCGACGCTGAGTGCAGTTGCTGGCAATCTCTGCCGACAACGACAATCTCCCTGGAGGTCCCATGATTGGTGGCGCAACGCAGTTGGTAGCGATCGTCGGTTCGCCCATTGCTCAGGTCAAATCCCCGATCAATTTCAACACCTGGTTCCAGGAAAATGGCCTCGACCTGGCAATGATCCCGATCGACATCCGTGCCGACACCCTCGCAGCGTTCATCGCCAGCTTGCGCGGCTGGCAGAACATGCGTGGGTGCGTGATCACCGTGCCCTACAAGCAGGTCGTCACCAGGTATCTGGATCACCTCAGCCCGCGGGCCGCGCTGCTGCGCTCGGCCAATGTTATTCGCCGCGAGGCCGATGGCACCTTGGTGGGGGACAACGTCGACGGCGAGGGCTTCTTGACCGCCGCGCGCCAGCAAGGCTTCAAGCCAGAAGGCCAGAAGGCCCTGGTGCTCGGCGCCGGTGGGGCGGGCAGTGCGATCGCCTGCTCACTGTGTGAAGCCGGCATTGCCGAACTGGTACTCAATGACCTCGACAGCCAGCGAGCCAGAGCCTTGGCCGAGGTGCTGCACAACGCCTTTCCCGCAGTGCGCATCGGCTTGGCCTATGGCTCGCTCGCGGGTTTTGCTCTGGTCGCCAATGCTTCACCGGTCGGCATGCTCGAGACCGATGAGCTACCGCTGCCTGCCGCCATGCTCGAGACGCTGACCGCCGGCTGCCTGGTCGCCGATGTGGTGACTTCGCCTGCGGTCACCGCGTTTCTGCTGCGCGCCCAGGCGCTGGGCGCGGTGATCCAGACCGGCGCGCAGATGGCGCGGGCGCAGATGGGCAACCTCGGCGCGTTCATGGGCGTCACGCCGATGGGCATCTGACGGTTTCCTGAAATGTTTTGAAACATCCTGGCCGGGGCGGGTCAACTGCTCACACTTGAAAGACTGCCTCGATGAAAACCCCTCGCCCCGCCGCGCGCCTCGATGTCCTCAACAACCTGCGTAACCTCAAAATGGCGCGTTCAGCGCACGCCTACGTGAGGGGCAGCACCGTGCAATTCTACGAGTGGCTGCACAGCCAGCCGGGGCGGCGCCTGCCCAGCGGCCCGCCGGTGTGGATCTGCGGTGATTGCCATGCCGGCAACCTCGGCCCCACGGGCGACCTGAAAGGCAAGACCGACATTCATATCCGTGACCTCGACCAGACCGTGATCGGCAATCCCGCCCACGACCTGGTGCGCCTGGCCTTGTCCCTGGCCACAGCGGCACGCGGCTCGGACCTCCCCGGGGTGGCCACCGCGCAGATGCTCGAAGAGATGATGCGCGGCTACGAGCAGGCCTTCGAGGCGGGCAATGACGAGGAACCACCCCGGCCAGCGCAGGTACGGGCAGGGATGCGCAGCGCTGTCGCGCGGACCTGGAAGCACCTGGCGCAAGAACGTATCGAGGATACCCGGCCGACTATTCCGCTGGGCAAGCACTTCTGGTCGCTGTCCAAGGCCGAGCGCGGTGCGCTGACCACACTCTGCGCCACGCCTGAGATGCACAGTCTGGTCACGGCGCTCAAGGGCCGTTCGCGCGACGACAGCGTTGAACTGCTCGATGCTGCCTATTGGGTCAAAGGCTGCAGTTCGCTGGGGCTGCTCAGGTATGCGGTGCTGCTGGGTGTGGGCGAGGGGGATGACGTGGACTATTGCCTGGTGGATATCAAAGAGGCCGTCCGGGCAGCAGCACCGCGGGTGCCGCGAGCGAGCATGCCACGGGACAACGGTCAGCGAGTGGTGGCCGGTGCGCGCCACCTGTCGCCGGGGCTGGGCGACCGGATGATCGCCGTGCGTATGCTCGACCACGGTTTTTTCATTCGTGAACTGCTGCCCCAGGACATGAAGCTCGAGCTCGACCAACTGAGCCAGCGCGAAGCGATGTCTGCCGCCGGCTACCTCGCCAGGGTGGTCGGCCTGGCGCATGCGCGGCAGATGGACCTGGCCACGCGTTCAGGCTGGATAAAGGACCTGCAGCGCAATCGCACGCAGACCCTCGATGCGCCGTCCTGGCTGTGGTCGAGCGTGGTGCAACTGGTGGGAGAGCACGAGAAAGGCTATCTGGAACATTGTCGCCGCTATGCCCTGCAGCAAGAACGCGCTGGCGCCTGAGCCGATAGCAAGCTCACCGGCGCCCGTCGCTTTCAAAGACGGGCGCCTTTCAGCCATCAAGCTGGCGGATGCTCAAGCACTCGGCACTCCCTTCTGCCACTCGCCCCAGTGCTCGACGATGTTCTGCACCAACGGATTCCCCGCTCGGTAAAGGTTCTCCAGCGCCGGCACGAAGCCGCCTTGGTCGGCGTACTTGAGCAGGTTGTCGACCTCGCTGTAGCCAGGATAGGGGCGATCGAAATCGGAACCCGCGCGCACCACCGCCAGGCGTGAGATATCCACCTTGCCGGCGTGACTGGCGCGCAGCAGCGCCTCGTAGGTGGAGTTGTCTTCCTGCTGGGTGGTGCAGTAGGTGCCCTTATTGTCGGTCAGCAGCTTGGTCCAGACCTCGGCTCGTTCGCTCAGTCGTGTGCCCGAGAACCAGGTATTGCCGGCCAGGGTGTCGCATTGGGTGACCTTGGGCGCCTGATTGGCCGGCGCGTAGGGGTAGTGCTTGCGCCACGCGGTGGATTCCTTGCTCTCGCTCAGGACCACGTCCTTGGACAACGCCAGCGCCTTAGCCTGCAGCACCGGGTTGAGCTCGAAGACTTCGGTTTTGTAGTCCAGCGGTGGTTTCTCGTTGGGGCCTTTGGTGTTGATGCCGATATAGCCGGTCGGCCAGCTCTTGGGCGCATCGCGGGAATCGATTTCCCATTGCGTACCGAACTCCACCAGGTAGTGCGCCCAGGCCGCGGTGCCGAGGGTGCCGTGGTGCGGGTTGATGCCGGCAATGCCGGCGACCACGAAGTAGGTCTTGCGCAGGTCGAACTCGCTGGAAAGGCTCAGCGCCAGGGTCGAGGCCGCCGCGTTGGTCTGGCCCATGCCGGTGACCATCAGGCACACCTGCTGCGCGTTGCAGCGTACTGCAGGGTATTCGGCTGACAGCCCAGGGACTTTGATCTCCTGGGTGAGCTTGAGGCGGTCGATCCAGTTCTGGGCTTCGGGCCCGAACATGGTGATCAGCATGACCTTGGGAGTGACGGTGGCGGCGGGTGGCGTATCGGCCCAGGAGGGGCTGGCGCCCAGCGCCGCGAAGGTCAGGCCGAAGGCGGCCGCGAGGCGAGAAGTGTCGAACATGATAGCTCCATGCAAATGATTGGATGCCCCGTGCGCTGCAGCTGCAATCGCCACCGGGCTATCGCACGTAGCAGGATGCAGGCCAACAAGTTGTCCGGACCGTCAAGTATTTGCCCGGCGGGGACATCGGCAATGTCCGTGGCGAAAGAGCGGCATTGTGCCATGCCAGCGGCTGCGCTAAAACCGCGCACCACGCACAAACCAGGTGCTCTGAAGTAGATCAAATGGTCAGAAAAAACCTGACCGATCGTTCAAACTCCCGCAAATACAGGGCGAGGACTAGATGGCATGCATTCTGCTTTGGAGACATCCGCTTAAAGGGCAGGTATGCAATGAGCAAATACCTGTAGGAAGTTTCTGAAAAGGATCGTACTGATGCCGCGAATAATGAACTAGTTCGACGCAACGTCGAATATTACCCCTGAGCTCTTCAATCAATGAGCAATCGATAGACGAATCTGCCGACGGGCCAGACAGGTCAGGGTACAACTGTGCCCGGACGCTGAGGACGGCCGGGTAAGTGTGTGCCAAGGAGCGTCATAGTGAACATCAGAGCCGTGCGTCATGCCGTTTCACGTCAACGAACAATAATGTCGAATACCCTCGGTATCGCTGCCTTGAGCCTGAGCGGTAGTATTTCCTGCTGGGCCGCCACCGCCCCGGCGAAGGGCGCCGACAGTGCTCAGGGGGAGGACTTGAGTTATCAAGTCACACCGGCCAATACCACGCAGAAGGCCGCACCCTGGTATAACCAAAACTTCACTTTGATTGGCAGCAAGGACATCAGTTTCGGCCCGCGGCCATCGGACGATATCTACCTCGAATACGAATATTTCGGCCGCAAGGGCCCATTCGAACTCTATGGATACATCGACGCGCCGAAAATCCTCGGGGTCGGCAACAGCCACGACAGCGGCGCCTGGGACAAGGGCTCGCCGGTGTTCATGGAGCACGAACCGCGTATTTCCATCGACGAACTGGTCGGCCGCAAGCTCGGTTTCGGGTTGTTCAAGGAGTTCTATGTCGCCTTCGACTGGATCTACGACATGGGCCACAACAAGGCCGGGCGGGCCAACACCCTGTATGCCGGCCTGGGCACCGATATCGATACCCACAGCCCGGTGAACCTGTCGGCCAACTTCTATGCGCGGCGTCAGTGGGAGAACTACGGCGCTTCCAACGAGAACTCCTGGGACGGCTATCGGGCGCAGTTGAAATATATACTGCCCCTGGGCAAATATTCCAACGGCGCCTCGCTCACTTATGTAGGCTTCACCAACTTCGATTTTGGCTCCGATTTGCACGATCAGGCCGGTTCTGCGCGGACAGCCAATGCCACAGTGGCCACTAACGTTCTACTTTATTCATTTACCCATCTGCGCTTCATGGCAGTTGGCCGCTACTTCCATAATGGTGGTAACTGGAAAGATGGCAGCCAACTTGATTTTGGCGATGGCCCCTTTGAGGCGCGCTCCAACGGTTGGGGTTACTATTTCGGCGTCGGCTATCAATTTTGAGCCGATGGCCAACTATTTTGCACGGACAAGTGATAAATCCAATGACCGAACCCGTTTTTGATCGTGACGTTTTGCTGGACGAAGCCAAGGTCGCCGCGCAGCACACCTATTCGCCCTATTCTAAGTTCCCGGTGGGCGCGGCGCTGTTGACTGCCGAAGGCGCCATCATCCACGGCTGCAATGTGGAGAACATCTCCTATGGGCTGACCTACTGCGCCGAGCGCTCGGCGTTGTTCGCCGCCATCAGCCATGGTCTGCCGCCACGCAGCTTCAGGGCGATGGCGGTGTATGCGCCCAACGTGGCGCTGATCAGCCCCTGCGGCGCCTGTCGGCAGGTGCTGCTGGAACTGATGGCTCCTGACGCCGTGGTCATCTGCGCTGGCAGCGATCCATCGGCTACCCGGGTCTGGACCCTTGACCAACTGCTGCCCGGCGCTTTCGACGCCTTTTGAGCCACGCCACGCAATCACCCCTCAGGTGTTCGGAGATAACTGCATGATCAGTCTTGTCGGCATGGCGGTCCTTGTGCTCGTTGCCATCCTGTTGTCCACCCAGCGTCGCGCCATCAAGTGGCGCACCGTGTCCGTCGCGCTGGCGCTGCAGATATTCATTGGCGCCTTCGCCCTGTACGTGCCTTGGGGCCAGGAGGCGCTCGGCTCGTTGTCCGGTGCGGTGGCGTCCTTGCAGCTGTACGCCGACAAGGGCATTGCCTTCATGTTCGGTGGTCTGGGGTCGCCGCGCATGTTCGAGCTGTTCGGCAGTGGTGGCTTCGTCTTTGCCATCCGCGTGCTGCCGATGCTGGTGTTCTTCGGCAGCTTCATCGGGGTGTTGTACTACATCGGCGTCATGGGCTGGGTCATTCGCCTGCTCGGCGGTTTGCTGCGCTTGTTGCTGGGCACCAGCCGCGTCGAGTCGATGGTGGTGACCTCGGCGATTTTCGTCGGCCAGTCCGAAGTCCCGCTGGTGGTGCGGCCCTTTATCGCGAGAATGACCCGCTCAGAGCTGTTCGCGGTGATGGTCGGTGGTTTTGCGGCCGTGGCCGGTTCCGTGCTGCTGGGCTATGCCGGCCTTGGTGTGGAACTCAAATACCTGATTGCCGCATGCTTCATGTCCGCTCCCGGTGCCTTGCTGATGGCCAAGCTGATGGAACCGGAAACCGAAACGGTCAACGACGACATGATGCTCGAAGAACTCAAGGACCCGGAAAACCGCCCGGCCAATATCGTCGACGCCGCCGCCGAAGGCGCCCAGGTCGGCTTGCGCCTGGCCATGGCGGTGGGGGCGATGCTGATTGCCTTCATCGGTTTGATCGCGCTGCTCAACGGTCTGCTGGGCTGGGCCGGCGGCTGGCTGGGCTATCCGCAACTGACCCTGCAATTGATCCTCGGATACGTGCTGGCGCCGGTGGCCTTTCTGATCGGCGTGCCCTGGCACGAAGCGGTGCTGGCCGGCGGGTTCATCGGCGAGAAGCTGACCCTCAACGAGTTCGTCGCCTACGCCGACCTGTCCAACTACCTGACGCCCGAGAAGGCCAGCGCCGCCGGTGTGTCGGTGTTGTCGGTGCATACTCAGGTCATCGTCACCTTTGCCCTGTGCGGATTCGCCAATCTGTCGTCGATCGCCATTCAACTGGCCGGCCTCAGCGGCATCGCCCCCCAGCGTCGCCACGAACTGGCGCGCCTGGGGCTGCGGGCGATGGTCGGTGGCACCTTGTCGAACCTGATGAGCGCCGCCATCGTTGGCTTTTTCATTTCGTTGTAAGGCTGGAGGTCAAAGCCATGTGGCTTGCTCAGGAAGTGATCCGTCGCAAGCGTGACGGCGGTACGCTTGGCGCCGACGACATTCGTCGCTTCGTCGCCGGCATCAGCGACGCCAGCCTCAGTGAAGGCCAAGTTGCCGCGTTCGCCATGGCGGTGCTGCTCAAGGGCATGAACATCGATGAACGCATCGCCCTGACCGCGGCGATGCGCGACTCGGGCCAGGTGCTGCAGTGGGACCTGCCGGGGCCGGTGGTGGACAAACATTCCACCGGTGGCGTGGGCGATTTGATCAGCCTGCCGCTGGCCCCCTTGCTGGCGGCGTGCGGCTGTTTTGTGCCGATGATTTCCGGACGCGGGCTGGGCCATACCGGCGGGACCCTCGACAAACTGGAGAGCATCCCCGGCTACGATTGCCAGCCGAGCGCGCAGCGCTTTCGTCAGATCGTCGCCGAAGTGGGCTGCGCGATCATTGGTCAGACGGCGGATCTGGCGCCGGCCGACAAGCGCCTCTACGGGATCCGCGACATGACCGGCACGGTGGAGTCGCTGGACCTGATCACCGCGTCGATCCTCTCGAAAAAACTAGCTGCCGGCCTCGACGTGCTGGTCATGGATGTGAAAACCGGCAACGGTGCGTTCATGGTCAAGGCCGAGGACGCCCACGACCTGGCCCACAGCATCGCCGCGGTCGCCAATGGCGCTGGCGTGCGCACCACTGCGCTGGTGACCGACATGAATCAGCCGCTGGCCCGCAGCGCCGGCAATGGCCTGGAAGTCGCCGAGGCCGTGGCGTTGTTGCAAGGCGAGGTGCGCAGCCCCAGGCTGTGGGAGTTGACCCTCACCCTGGCCGAGCAGGCGCTGCTGCTGGCCGGGTTGGCGGACACCGAAGCGCAGGCGCGGGCCAGGTTGCTGGAGGTATGGCACAGCGGTGCGGCGTTGCAGCGCTTCGGGCAGATGATCGCGGCGCTGGGTGGCCCGCAGGATTTCACCCAGGCGCCTCAGCGCTACCTGCCCGCGGCGGCAATCAGCCAGCCGGTGTGGGCCGAGCAGAGCGGCACAGTGGCTGCCATCGACACCCGCGCGGTCGGCATGGCGGTGGTCGAACTGGGCGGTGGCCGCCGTCATCCCAACGATGCAGTGGACCCGGCGGTGGGCTTCAGCGAATTGCGTTTTATCGGTGAACAGGTCGGTGCCGAGCAGCCGCTGGGCTGGGTCCACGGGCAGACCACGGCGGCCGTGGAGCAGGCAGCCAGGGCGCTGAGCGCGGCCTACCGTATTGGCGACAAGGCAGATGTTGCCACGCCGCTGGTGGCCGCGATGCTCAAGTCCCCATCTGCGCCCTCGCGCTGATGGAGGCGGCGGCTGGGTATTTCATGGCCCTGAGCCCGCTGAGGCGCTCCAGATAATGCTGACCCTCGGGGCTGAGCCTGACCTGGGCCAGCCCCGCCGCGCCGCTGTGGATGGTCACGTATTTGCAGGCCACCAGCACCTGCAATTCATTGGCGTGCGTGTCGGGGATATCCCGCCATTGACCAGAATGGATCAGCTTGAGCAGTTCCAAATGCTTTTGGTCGTATGTGTTCATGGGCGGTACGTTCGCGAAGGGCCAGTGGGATCGCGATGATAGCGTTTTAGTATCAGTTAAAGGATTCTATTAACGCGTTTCGGATGAGAGGCTATGGACGCCAAAACCCGCTGTCCTAACGGCTTGTGCCTGACGCGCGGGCCACTAGAACGTCGCTGGCGTATTCACCCACAGGATCCGCACCACGCTCGTCGTCGAATTGCGGTAGCCATGGGGCACATTGCTGGGGAAATGAAACGAGTCGCCGGCCTGCAAGGTATAGGTGGCATCGCCAAGCGTCAGGTCCAGGCTGCCCTCGATCACATAGCCCATCTCCTCGCCGGCATGCTCGATCATCTCGCTGACCATGCCTGGGGACACGATATGAATGTCGCCCTGCAGCAGCCCGCCTTTTTGCAGGTGGGTGATGCGCTCCAGGTCGATATAGCCTTTTTTCGCGCCTTTGGCGAAGCGGCTGACCTGACGATCGCCGGCACGCAGCACCGGCTCCTCGGACACCCAGTCTTCAGAGGTGAGTTCGGAGATGTTGCTGCCCAGCGCCAAGGCCAGACGATGGAGCATGGCCAGCGAAGGCGAGGCGGCGTCGTTTTCCAGCTTGGAGATCAGGCTTTCCGAGCAGCCTGCGGCCACCGCGACTTGCTTGAGGGTCAGGCCAGCCACCTTGCGCGCATGCCGCAGGCGCACGCTCAGGCTCGGCAACCCTTCGGAGTGCTGGGATTTGCCGGCAGGCGTCTGGTTGGGTCTGGACATGCGTCCCTCGGTTGACTGATTGCGGATGTGGGCGACAGGCATCCTAGGGGCACGAACGCCCGTCGTCCAGCGGCAATCGATGGTCAGGCGTGAACCGAGAAGCTCACGTCCACCGGGTTGAGATCGTTGATCGGCACGATGTCCTGCGGGCAGGCGGACATCACCACGACGACGTCCATCTCGGCACGGATTTCCACATAATCGCCGGCCTTGGACACCGGTGGCAGCCACTCGACCGTATAGTCGGGCTTGACCGGAATGTTCATCCACAGATTCAGCGGCTGCGGCACTTCATGGGCGCGCAGGCCGATGGCTTGCAGCGCCAGGCGCATGTTGTCGGCGCAGCTGTCGTGGTAGCCCTCGACGCCCAGGTTGGTGTAGCGATGCAGATCGCAGGCGGCCATCAGCGTGTCGTGAATGCCCGGCGAGGTGTCTGCGGTCAGGGTGCCGATGGCGCGGCGACGGTTGCTGAACAGTGCGTCGCCGACCTTGGGAATGATGCTGTTGCAGTGGGCGCGGGCATGTTCCATCGAGGAGAACTCGCTCAGGTCGGCGCTGTTGAACAGCCAGGTGTCGCACACCTGGGTGCCGTGGGTGTTGACGATCTTGATGGTCTGCCCGGCCTTGAGGTGCACGGCGCGGCCGCAGCGCGCAGGCACGGTGTAGTTTTCGCCGAGCACCGGGGTGCCGTCGGCCGAAATCGGTTCGTGCAGCGTGGCGTTGACGCCCAGCGAGGTGCCGTTGTCCGGTTGGCAGCACGCGGGGAAATCATGGCTATGGGTAACGTGGGTCATGCTTGACTCCTAAGGGCTTCAGGGTTGTTCGGCAAGGGCCACCAGGCTCCAGGCCAATGCCTGGGCGCCCGCCAGCAGTTGCGCGGGATCGGTGTATTCCAGCGGGTTGTGGCTGATGCCGTCGCGACTCGGCACGAACAGCATCGCGGTGGGGCAGTGCTCGGCCAGGTACATGGCGTCGTGAAAGGCCCCCGAGCGAATCGGTTGCCAGCTCAGGCCGGTGGCGGAGCAGCCTTGTTCGAGCACGTCGATGACGGCTGGATCGAACGCCGTCGGCGCATGGCTGAACAGGCGGGTGAGCTCGGCGTCGACCGGCAGGCAGGCGCTCAGACCAGCCTCGAAGGCTTCGAGTACCGCCAGCTCGGCGTGGCGAAAGTCGATGCTGAAGGTCGCCTCGCCGGCGATGGTGTTGATGGCGTTGGGGAACACGCTCCAGCGCCCGAACGTCAGGCGCTTGTCGACGCCCGCCAGTTGCTCGGCGAGGGCGTCGATGCGGCCCAGAGCGGCCACCGCCAGCAGCATCGCATCGCGGCGCATGGGCGTCGGCGTGGTGCCGGCGTGGGCCGAGGCACCCCTGCAGCGCACCTGATACCAGCGCACGCCCTGGATGCCGGAGACCACGCCGAGCGGCACCTGGGCCTGCTCCAGCACCGGGCCCTGCTCGATGTGCAGTTCGACGAAGGCGTGGGTGGCAATCTTGCCGCGCAGGGGCAGGTCGGCGAAACGCTCGGCATGGGCGTCCAGCGCCGCGCCGACCGAGATACCGGCGGCGTCCACAGTGTTGCGATAGTCCGCCAGCCGCGCCGGCTCGACATAGGCACTGGAGCCCATGGCCCCGGGGCTGAAGCGGCTGCCTTCTTCGTTGGTCCACACC
Organism: Pseudomonas sp. GW821-FHT01A09; assembly: GCF_058986725.1. Classification (NCBI taxonomy): domain Bacteria; kingdom Pseudomonadati; phylum Pseudomonadota; class Gammaproteobacteria; order Pseudomonadales; family Pseudomonadaceae; genus Pseudomonas; species Pseudomonas sp. GW821-FHT01A09. The sequence continues at coordinate 45,343 of NZ_JBYSWB010000032.1, read as the reverse complement.
ACCAGTTCGATCGGCCGCCGGGTGCGTACGCCGGCATCCTCGAGGGCGTACAGGCATTCCAGGCCGGCCATCACGCCGTAGCAACCGTCGAGGGTGCCGCCGGTGGGTTGGGTGTCGATGTGGCTGCCGGTCATCACCGGTGGCAGGTCTTCGCGGCCTTGGCGACGGATGAACAGGTTGGCGCAGGCGTCGGTCCACACCTGGCAGCCGAGTCTTTGCGCGGCGTCGATCAGCCAGGCGCGGGCGTCGAAGTCTTCGGTCGACAGCGCCTGGCGGTTCATGCCGCCGTCGCGGCCGGGGCCGAAGGTCGCCAGGGTGTCCAGCAACTGTTGCAAGCGCGGGGCCGAGACGGCCTGCAGAGTCTGTTCAGTGTTCATGAAACCACCTGTGCGCGAGGGGTGAGGCTGCGGTTGAACCAGGGCTTGAGGAACTGTTGCAGGCGTTCGGTCTCGGGCGCCTGGAACAGCCTCTGGGGCGCACCGGTTTCGATGATCTTGCCGGCTTCCATGAACACCACCTGATCGGAGATCTGCGCGGCGAAGCTCATCTCGTGAGTGACCATGACCATGGTCATGCCGTCGTCGGCGAGGCTGCGAATCACCTGCAGCACCTCTTCGACCAGCTCCGGGTCGAGGGCCGAGGTCGGCTCGTCGAGCAGCATCAGCCGCGGCTTGACCGCCAGGGCGCGGGCGATGCCGACGCGTTGCTGCTGCCCCCCGGACAGGCGCGCGGGGTAGGCATCGGCTTTGGCACCGAGGCCGACCCGCGCCAGGGCCTGATCGGCCAAGGTGCGTGCCTGGGGCTTGGGGATTTTCTGGCCGAGTACCAAGGGCGCCATGATGTTCTCGCGCACGGTCATGTGCGGCCACAGATTGAACTGCTGGAACACCATGGACAGCGGCCTGCGTACCGCATCGATCTGCGCTTCGCTGTCACGGTCGGCGACGCCGCGCCCGCTGCCGCTGTAGCCCAGCAGTTGGCCGTCGATCCACACTTCGCCCTCGTCATAGCGTTCGAGGAAGTTCATGCAGCGCAGGGCGGTGGTCTTGCCCGATCCCGAAGGGCCGATCAGCGAGACGATTTCACCGGCCTGCACGCTGAGATCGAAGCCGCTGAGGACGCGGTGGCCGCCATAGGATTTACCCACGCCGCGCAGTTGCACAAGTGCCAGGTTGCTCATCGGTTCAGCCTCTCAGATGACGGGTCATGCGCCGCCCCAGGGTGCTGGCGACGACCGCGACGCAGGACGTCAGCAGCCAGTAGCTCAACACCAGCAGGGCGTAGGGCAGCACATAGGAAAAGGTGGTGGACACGATGCGTCCGGCGGTCATGGTCAACTCCGGCACGGTGATGATCGACGTCACGGCGCTCTCCTTGATGGTCAGGATCACCTGATTGCCCAGCAACGGCAGAGCGAAGGCCATGGCCTGCGGGGCCTGCACATGCCAGAACACCCGGCTGCGCGAAATACCATGCACCCGCGCGGCTTCCAGTTGGCCGTTGGGCACGCTGGCCCAGGCGGAGCGGAACAGCTCCGCAAAGTAGGCGCCGCTGTACAGCGCCAGGGCGAAGATGCTGGCCTCCACCGCTTCAAGGCGCAGACCCAGTACCGGCAGACCGAAGTAGATCAACGCCAGTTGCGCCAGGAACGGCGTGCCGCGGATCAACCATACGTATAACCGATAGACCACCCTCAAACCCGGTATCGCCAGACGCAGGGCGTTGAGGCCGAAGCCCAGCCCCAGGCCGATCAGCGCGGCTGCCAGGCTGATGCCCAGGGTGACCAGCAGGGCGTTGGCGAAGTCCGGTAGATAATTCAATAGCTCTTGCATCAACTGCGCTCCTGCCAACGGCGTTCCAGCAGGCTGCCCAGCACGCTGAGGAGGCTGGTCAGCGCCAGATAGAACAGCCCGGCCACCAGATACACCTCGAGCGGACGGTAGGTCTGCGCCACCAATTGCTGGCTGACGCGCATCAGATCGGTGATGGAGATGACCGAGACCACCGCCGAAACCTTGATCACGTCGATCAACTCGGAAATCAGCGCCGGTGAGGTCAGGCGCAGCACCTGAGGCAGCTGGATATGCAACAGCCGCTGATACCGACCGATGGCGAAAATCGCGGCCGCTTCCAGTTGGCCCTTGGGAACGGCGGCAAAGCCGCTGGCCAGAATCTGCGACTGGTACGCGGCGCTGTTGAGCGCCAGCGCCACCGCCGCGGCGATCATCGGCGGCACATCCAGGCCCAGCGCCGACGGCAGGTAGAACAACAGCAGCAGCTGCGCGAGCATCGGCGTACCGCGGAAAAAGCTCACGTAGATACGGGTCAAGGCCACACCGGTGCGGCTGCGGCCAGTGCCGATCAGGTAGATCATCACGCCGACGGCGAAACCCAGCAGCATGCCGATGGCACACAACCACAGGGTGGTCCAAGCGCCTTGGATCAAGGCCGGCCAGTACAGCGCCAGGCGGCTGCCGAAGTCATTCATCATCAGATGCTCGGTACCGGCATGGCGTCGCTCGGCAGTGCCGTAGTGAAGCCGAACCACTTGGTTTGCAGAGTCTTCAGTGTGCCGTCCTTGGCGGCGCGGGCGATGCCGTCACTGAACAGCTTGACCAGGCTGGCGCTGTCAGCGTCCTTGCGCCCGACCCAGCCGAAGTAGGTCACCGGCCCGACCATCTCCGGCAGGGTAGTGAACAGCCCCGGACGCGCCTTCATCAGCGGGCCGAGATTGGACAGCGACTGTGCCACGCCATCGAGACGACCGTTGGCCAGGTCGGCATAGGCTTCATCGAAGCTCACGTATTCCTTGATCTGCTTGAAGCCCGTCTGGCCCTGCGCCTTGAGCTTGGCGTCCAGTGCCTGCAACACCGCCAGCTGACCGGAACCCGCCTGCGAGCCAATCACCCGGCCGTTGAGGTCGGAGAGGGTGTTGAGATCGCTTTCATCGGCGCGCTTGAGCAAGGCTACGGTGGATTCGGCAATCGGCACGGTGAAGGCGAACTGCTCGAAGCGCGCTTTGTTGACCGTGACCGAGGTCACCACGAAGTCGAATTTCTTCGAATCCAGGCCCGGCAGAATGCCTTGGAAGGGCAGGTCCAACTGGCGGATCTTGACGTCGGGCAGATCGGCGTCGAGCACGTAGTGCATGAGGTCGGCGCCGAAGCCGACGATCTTGCCGTTCTCCACCGATTCGAAGGGCGCGAAGCGCGCCTCGGTGGCGACCACGATCTCGTGTTTCTGCTTGATGCGTTGCAGCAGGTCATCGGCGTGCGCCATGGACATGCTGCATAGCGTGACCAGCGATAACGACAGTGCCTTGAGCGTGAAACGGTTCATCGTCGACCCCCTTGAAATCGTCTGTATTTTTATTCAAGTTACTTGAATAAAAATACATAAGCATGAAATATGCCAGTCACGCAGGCGCTGTTGATCAAGGGGGCGGGGGGTAAAAAGCGGCGATTGACTGCACTGATTGTGCGCGGCGAGGGAGAAGTCGCCTTGATGTGGTGCGGATCTACGTGCGGCGCGCCACTGGCGGCGCCGCACGCCGGCAATCAAGTGGCGCTGGCCACCGACAGATGCTCGTGACAGGCCAGCCAGCGCCCGGCGTTGTAATTGAAGACGATGGTTTCGCGCTCTTCGCACTGCACCTCTTCGCCCGCGATGCGCAAGCGCGTCGACACGTCGTGGATAAACACTGCCACATCGCCCTGCAGGCTGACATGGCCGTTGCCTGACCGGCACTCCAGCACGGCAAAGCCTTCGGCCTGCCATTGCGCCCACACCGCTTCATATTCGGCGCGGGTGTACAGCGGGCGGGGCAGGGTATGGAAGACGAAGGTGGCGTCCAGGCTGAAACAGGCGAAGTAGCGCGCGCTGTCGTTGCTGGCGAAAGCCTGCACCAGATCGGCGGCGGCCTGGAAAACCTGTTCCTGGGTGTGAGGGGATTGCTGCACTGTGGGCCTCGGCATCTGTTGTGATTATCGTCGCGGATTCTGGCAGGTGCGGCAGGCGGGGCAAATCCGCAGGGACAAATAATCAGTTGAGAGATTCATCAACCAAGCGGGCGATTGACACGCCCTGCGCGCTGGCATTGAATGCCTCGCACCCTAGCCGTGGTCCTTGCCCGTGAGCCAAACACCGTGTTGAGAAACGTCGCCGATATGGACCTGCGCCTGCTGCGGATCTTTACCGTGGTGGTCAAGTGCGGCGGCTTCAGCGCCGCCCAGGCCGAGCTCAACATGAGCCAGTCCAACATCAGCATGCACATCAGCGGGCTGGAAAAACGCCTGGGCTATCGCCTGTGCGAGCGCGGCAAGGGCGGCTTTCGGGTGACCGAGAAGGGCCAGCGCATTCTGGATGCCGCCGCGGTGCTGTTCGGCGCCGTCGATGCCTTTCGCGACGAGGCCCAGGGGCTGTCGGGGCGCTTGGTCGGCGACCTGTATCTGGGCGTGGCCGACAACATCGCGACCCTCCCCACCGCGCGCATCGATGCCGCCATCGCGCGTTTCTACCAGCGCGAGCACGACACCCATCTGCACATCCACGTGAATTCGCCCACCGAGCTTGAGCGCGCGGTGATCGACGGGCAGTTGGACATGGCGGTGTCGTATTTCAGCCGCGAGCTGCCGACCCTCGACTATCAGGCGCTGTACAGCGAAGAGATCGGCGTGTTTTGCGGGCGCCTGCATCCGCTATTCGTGGTGCCGCAACCGGATACCGTGCAACTGCAGGAAGCGGACTGGATCCGCCATGGTTTTCTGCCGGCCAGTCAGGTGCTGCCGATTGCGCCGCGGCGCGCCTCGGCGACCGCTCACCATATGGAAGCGGTGGTCCATGGCGTGTTGGCGGGCACCCATCTGGGCTATCTCCCCGCCCATTACGCCCAGCCCTGGATCGCCAGTGGGCAGATGCGCGAGCTGAGCGACTCGCTACTGCGCTATGAAGTGCAGCACAGCCTGATCACCCACATCGGGCACCCACAGAGCGAAGCCGTGCGCGCCTTTATCCACGACCTGTTGGCCGTGCACCGCGTCTAGCCCAGGCAGCGGGTCACGTGCTTGACCGATTGATACGCCGACAACCCCCACGGCCCCAGCTCGCGACCGATGCCGCTGGCCTTGCTGCCGCCCCAGGAGGTTTCAACGAACACCGCCTGCATGGAGTTGATCCACACGTGGCCGACGTCCAGCGCCGCGGCGACCCGTTGCGCCCGCGGCAAATCGTTGCTGATCACCGTGGCGACCAGCCCGAAGCGGCTGTCGTTGGCGATGTCGATGGCCTGTTGCTCGGTGCTGAAGCGCTGACTGCAGAGCACCGGACCGAAGATCTCTTCGTTCCACAGGCGGCTGCTAGCGGGCACGTCGGCGTAGAGCGCTGGGCGCACGAACCAGCCGGGCTGCTCCAGCGTGGCGCCGCCAGCCAGACACTGCAAGCCCTCAGCCCGGGCGACGGCGAAGTAGTCGTTGACCTTCGCCCATTGCGCCTGGCTGATCAGCGGGCCCATCTCGGTTCCCAACTGCAGCGCCTCGAAGGCCGTGGCCAAACGTTGCAGCAGGGCATCGGCGATGCGTTCGTGTACCACCAGACGCGAAGTGGCCGAGCACATCTGGCCGGCGTTCCAGCAGATCCCGCCGACTATCCATTGCACTGCCTGATCGAGGTCGCAGTCATCGAATACCAGGATGGCTGACTTGCCGCCCAGCTCAAGGGTCAGGGGCCGGCAATGCTCGGCGGCGGCGTGCATCACCTGGCTGCCCACCGCATTGCTGCCGGTGAACGACACCTTGTCGAGCCCGGGATGGCTGCTCAGGGCTGAGCCTACCTGGCGCGCGCCAATCACGATATTCAACACGCCGGCGGGCAAGCCGATGGCGCTGCTGATCTGTCCGTAGGCCTGCTCGATCAGCGGGGTGACTTCGGAGGGCTTGAGCACCAGGGTGCAGCCGGCCGCCAAGGCCGGGGCGATCTTCCAGGCGCTGGTCACCAGCGGGAAGTTCCAGGGCACGATCAAGCCCACCACACCGACCGGCTCCAGCCGCGTCTGCGCGACAAAGCCCGGGACGGCCAGGGCGACGGCGCTGTCCTGACGGGCATCGAGCTGCTCGGCCAGGGCGGCGTAGTAGTTGAACGTGGCGACGGCGTCGTCGATATCGACACCGGCTTCATGCTCAGGTTTGCCGTTGTTGCGTTTTTGCAATGCCAGCAGCTCGGGGCGCCGTTGCTCGATCTGCTCGGCGATGCTGCGCAGGTAGCCGCCTCGCGCGGCGCCGCTCAAGGCACGCCAGGCGGGCAGGGCAGCGCGTGCGGCGGCGACGGCTTGATCCACTTGCGCCAGGCTCGCGCCCTGGAGTTCGGCGAAGGCCTCGGTGGTGCAGGGGTCATGGACCACGATGGCTTCGTCGCCGTGGCCGGCGAGCCATTGACCGTCGATGTAATGGGGCGTGCTCATGGGCTGACTCCCGTCAATTGGCCCTGCACGGCGTTGCGCAGGATCTGGCTGTATTGGCCAGCCGTGAGGGGGCGGGCGTTGGTGTCGGAGGAAGAGAGGTCGGCCAGCGCCTGCGCACCTACCCAGTCGGCTTCAGCGGCGTCGATGCCTATTTCCTGCAGGGTGTGGGGAATGCCCAGGTCGCGTCGCAGTTGCAGTATCCATTCGAGAAAACCGCCGAAGTCGGGCTGGCCGAGTTGCAGGTAGCGCGCCAGGCGCGCGATATCGCCGGCGATGGTCGGCTGGTTGGCGACCAGTACGTAGGGCAGCAGGATCGCGTTTAGCAGCCCATGGTGTTGGTGATAGCGGGCCCCCAGCGGATGAGCGAGCGCGTGTACGCCGCCCAGGCCTTTCTGGAACGCCACGGCGGCCATCGCCGAGGCCACCAGCATGCCTTCGCGGGCAGCCAGGTCGTGGCCGTCGCGCCAGGCCGCGAGCAGATGCTGCTGGATCAGGCGCACGCCTTCCACCGCCACCCCGGATGACATCGGGTGATAGAGCGGCGAGCAGAAGGCCTCGATATGGTGGGTCAGGGCGTCCAGGCCGGTGGCGGCGGTCAAGGCGGGCGGCAAATCGCGGGTCAACACCGGATCGAGAATGACGCAGGCCGGCAGCAGTTGCGGATGGCTGATCACTTGCTTGATCTGCCGCTGGCGATGGGTCAGCACCGCTTCGCGACCGAGCTCCGAACCGGTGCCGGCGGTGGTCGGCACGGCAATCAGGCGCGGCAGCGCCAAGGGCGGGAAGTCCGCCAGGGTGGCATAGCGCGCGAGCACTTGGGACCACTCGTAACCTTGCAACCCCTGTGCATCGGTCGCCGCCAGGGCAATACCTTTGGCGGCGTCCATGGCGCTGCCGCCGCCGATGGCGATCAGCGAATCATGGGCGCCGGCCTTGAATGCCAGCACCCCGGCGGCAACGTCCTCCAGACTGGGATTGCTGGCAATGGCGCTGAACACGGCGAAGGGCAGGCCGGCGTCGGTCAGATGCGCTACCAACTGCGCCAGCGGTGGCAGTTCGAGCATGCCTGGGTCGGTGACCACCAACGGCTTGCGCATCCCCAGCAGCGCGCATCGAGCGGCCAGACGGTCCAGCGCGCCCGCGCCGCAGAAGATCTCGGTGGGGTAATTCCAATAATGTATCGACGACATCGTTGACTCCGATGCAGCGGCGCAGCCTATGCGCCGATGCGTGAATGATCATCACAGGCCGGGCGCGGCCTGCAGGGTACGTTGCCAGGGCCTGGCCCAGGCCATGTAGGCCAGCCCGAGCACGGCCAGGCTGGAGAACACCAGGATCACCGCCCAGACCTGAAACCAGGGCGCATCGGGCGGAGCCAGGGAGGCACGGGGCCAGGCGATGTTGATGGTTTCGAGCAACAGCCAGACGAACGCCACGCTATTGACCAGCAGGCCCCAGCGCCCAAGGCTGAACACGCCGGGCTCGGGTGGCGCGGGGTTTTTGAGCCGTGCCACCAGGGCGCAACCGACCACGATCAGGAACACCCCGTAAAAGCCGCCGCTGCCAAAGGCGATCAGGGTCCCGACCGCCGTCGCGTTCAAGCCCAGCAGCAATCCGAGGCCGGCCAGCAGGGTGCTGATGACCACCGCCGCCACTGGCACCTTGCGCTTGTCGACCCGCCGCAACAGCGCCGAGGCCGGCAGGATCGCATCACGGGCCATGCCGAATACGGCGCGGCCTATATAGGTCTGCACCGACACCACACAGGCCATGAAGGCCACCAGCACCACGGCGATAAAAGGCTGTTGCGCCCACGGGCCGAAGGCCTCGACCACTGCCGGGGTCACCGGATCGATGACTTGCCCCGAGACTACGCCGGCGATATCGCCATAGGACATGGTCACCGCGAAGGCCGTGAGCATCACCGTCAGCCCCACCAGCATCATCGAGCGCAGAATCGCCCGGGGCGTAGAGGTGCGCGCATCGGCGGTTTCTTCCGACACCTGCGAGCAGGCATCGAAACCCAGGAAGGCCCAGCCGCCTACCGCCATCGCGGTGAGAAAACCTGGCAACCATGCAGCGGGTTCGGTGCCGGTCCTGGTCAAGCCCTCGAGCAGCATCGACCATGGATGGTGACGGAAGAACAGCAGCAACAGCACGCCGATACCGATCGAGGCGATGGCCTCGGCTATGATGCCGGCGTTGACGAAATGCTTGAGCGCATTGATGCCCAGCAGATTGACCACCAGGCCCATCATCAGCAACACCGCGCCGCACACCACCTGGGCATTGGCCCCCGGGGCTTGGCCTGTGATCAACAACCACAGCCAGAAGCCGCCCAGATAGGCCACGGTGCTCAACGAGGCCAATGCCGAGGCCAGGTACATGAAGCCGGTGAACCACGCCAGGCGCTCGCCGGCCAGGCGCTTGACCCACTGGTAGCAGCCGCCGGCCAGCGGATAGCGCGACGCCAGTTCGGCGTAGACCAGCGCCACCAGCAGTTGCAGGGCCAGGCACAACGGCACGATCCAGACCCACGCGGGCCCCAGGTTCATGGCGCCCAGCGACATCACGGCATAGATGCCGACCACGGGCGAGACGGTGGCGAAGCCGACGGAAAACGATGACCACAGCGTCAGCCCGCGCTGCAGTTGCTGATCGTAACCCTGGCCTTTGAGCAAGGCTTCATCGGTACGGGTCGTGGGGGTTTGACGTTCGCTCATCGCGCACCTGCGACGAACGAAGAGGGCTCGACGCGCAAGCGCGGCCTATGGATGGGATGCATGGCAATTCCTGAAGTCGGCAGATTCATTGTTTTTAGGATCGTCCGCTCTGAGGCGCACTGACCGACGATGCACCGGCTGTGACAGCCGGCGGTAGAAAGCTTAAGCGCGCCAGGCATCAGTTTGAATTTATGATTTTGGATGCTGATATATGATTTGGCTGATGTAAGCGGGCTGTGCGCCACCGGAGGCGGGAGGAGGACGACGTGCCGCTGCGGTGCTCGGGGCGGATCGCAGAAGATCCATGGGCCGGAGCAATGAGGGAGTTAGGGCCGTGCGTTGAGATAGATAAAGGCCGCATGCTTTGCTTGTGCTGCCGATAAACCCTCTGCCTGGCCTCACATCGGAATATTCTTGTGGGGTGATGGCACTAAGATATCATCCGGGCTGTCCCACCTTGATTCATACCTGTCAGCCCGGTGCCCCATGCAAGTCAGCGTTCCCGATCACTCCATTGCAGAAGACCCGTACACCCTGGTGCAGGTCGAGCAAGCCATCGCGTCGGGTGCTCGTACGCTGCGTTTCAACAGTGAGCTGGAGCGTCGTTACGATGTCGACACTCAGCCACAGCGCCGGCGGTTTCTCACTACCGTCGGAATTAGCGGCGGGGTGGTCTACAACCTGTTCCTGATCAGCGACTGGCTGACCCTGCACGATATGTTCACCTACGTGGCACTGGGGCGCCTGTGCCTGATCACGCCCATGTTCATCGTTTTGCTGCTGCTGGTGCAGCGTTTGACCTCGCGCTGGGCGCTGGAAACGGCCGCAGCAACGGGCACGGTAGTCGCCTCGCTGATGCCGCTGGTGGTGATGATCTACAGTGACAGCCCCTATCGCATGCACTATCAGCTGGGGATGCTGTTGATCATGGTCTATTGCACCATGATCCAGCAGATGCCGTTGCGCTACGCCGCCGCGGCCATGCTGTGCATGGTAGTCATTCAACTGGTGACGACTTACCTGGCGCACTTCGCCGACTTCATCATCTGGCAGTCCAACGCGCTGCTGTTCGTCTCCACGGCTGCGTTGTTGTTGATGGCCGCCTACTTCATGGAGCGCGGCAAACGCCTGAGCTATCTGTTCTCGCTGCGGGGGGGGCTGCTGCAGGCGCAATTGATGCGACTGGCGCGCACCGACTCACTGACCCAGCTGTTCAACCGCCGCTACCAGGGTGAGGTGATGGCCAGGGTCTGGGAAAAGGCTCACGCGGCGCCGACGGCTGTGGCGATCATTCTGCTGGATATCGACCACTTCAAAAGTTACAACGACAACTACGGCCATCTGCAAGGCGACGCTTGCCTCAGGCGCCTGAGCGAAGCGGTTCGGCAGACCGCCGAGGCCGCCGGGGCGCTGGCGTTCCGTTTTGGTGGCGAGGAGATTCTGCTGCTCTTGCTGAACGCGGACGCCAGCCGTGCGCGGGTGCTGGCTGAAGCTCAACAGGCGGCGGTGGCGGCGTTGCAGATGGAACACCCGGTGCTGGGCGACGGGGCGCGAGTGACCATCAGCCTTGGCATTGCCATCGGCACTGCGCCGGATGTCAGCGCCGATGCCTTGATCGGCAGCGCCGACAGCGCCCTGTACGCCGCCAAGCATGCCGGGCGTGATTGCCTGTGCTTCGCCCGCCCTGGTGCGGTCGGCAGCTGAATCGGGTATTCGCTGCAAGGGGTCGAGCGGCTGGATGCTATCGAGCGGGCTGCCTGACGGGGGCCGCTCGGTGCTTGCTGTTGATGTCCGGCAATAGACGTTGCAGGTGTTTGATCTCGATTTCAGCCTCGGCCAGTTCTTTCACCGCCGCTCGTTGCCAGATCTGCTCCAGCGGTTGCAGATCGGCTTGCTCCTTGACCTTCAGGCACCATTGGAAATGGTCGTGCCAGGAGCCCAGGGCCGACTGCACGGCCTTGAGGGACTTGGCGGCCTTTTTCGACAATGGCGATAGCTGCGGGAACGCTTCGGTCAGGTAGCGCGTGCGCTTGACCAGTTTGCGCAGTTCGTGGCGGTCGAACTGTGGATCATTCAAGGCGGCGTGCAGTTTGTCGATCTGCTTGGTCAGGGCGCGGCCGATCATGCGTTTGAGCTTGGCGCAGTGGCGGCCAGCGTCCTCGGCACGGAACAGCGACGGCCAGTTGTCCAGCGCCACGAACAGACGCTGGAGCGCCGCATCGGCGAGTATCGCCTGGTAATCGGCCTGCAAACGATCCCTTCGCGCGGCGGCCTCTGCGGGCATTCCCCGGGCCTGCAGCTCAATGGCCATGACTTCGAGATCCCGCGCGGGGGTGGTCAGGCGGCCGACTTGCGCAGCGGCTTCGCGCAGGGCGCTGGTGGCGGCGATCGAACGCAGCGGGCTGAGCAGGCTGCGAATACGGCGGATATGGATCCGCAGATCGTGAAGCGCTTCATCGTCGGCAGTGGCCTCGAGCCGCGCCCGGGCATGAAACAACGCCACTTCCAGCTCGAGGATTTCCTTGACGTACTGGTTCACGAAAGCCATTCGATCCACCTGTTCATGCTGATCTGGCGGCTGAGGCTAGCAGAGAATGGTGACAGATTAGAAGTGGGTGGGCAGGGCGGTTGCCAGCATCAGTGGCAAGCGCCGCATTTTCCCGGCGGGGCGGCGATCACACCCGTTGGGCGGGACTGCGCCTATGGATGCGCAACGGGCGGCCCGTCCACCCAGACGAAATGCTCATTCGTCAGCGTCGCCTCGCCGCTCCAGCGATAAGCGCAGAGCTTGCCGTCCGGCGTGCCCTTGCCGATTGAATAGTCCAGCACGGCTATGTGCGGCGAATGGATCCGCGGCGTGCCGCTTGCCCAATAGTGGCCGATGAATACGGGGCGCAGTTCGTCGTAGCTGTACAGCAGCGTTTGCGGCAGCGGCAGTTGCGGCAGCCGCGTGCGCAGTGGCTCGTCGACGATCGCCGCGGCCGCGTAGGTGGCCGCGGACCTGTCCCACCAGCGCGTGCGTGTGGTGTCTCTTTGCACGCCGTCCTTGTCGGTATAGAAGACGCCGTCGGGCAGCTTGACTTCGGTTCCTTTGAGGACGGTCTCGATGGCTTCGTGGGCCAGTGATCGGCTGTCGTGCAAGCACGGCCAGGCGCTGTCCTTGATCGAGTGGTCGGCGTTCAGGTACGGCGCCAGCGCATCCAGATAGCCTTGATGCCAACAGGCGTGCACGGCGCGAATCTGGCCGGTGTCCAGGTAGACAGGCAGGGTCTTGAACCAGGCGATCAGCTCTTTGTGCTGCGCCGATTCGAGCGCCACCTCATGGATGAAGGCCTGGTGCTGGTGGCGGTTCTTGGCGCTGCGGGGCCGCAGATAGTCTCCGGGCCGCTCGGCGTCCAGGGTGGCGAAGCCCACGGCGTTGTACTCATGGTTGCCCATGATGGCCTGCGCCGAGCCGGCGTCGACCATGGAGCGGACGATATCCACGGTACGCAGTTGGTCCGGGCCGCGATCGACGTAATCGCCGAGGAACACCGCCTGGCGCTCGGGGTGGCGCCAGGCCGAGCCACGTTTGCGGTAGCCGAGTTTGTGCAGCAGTGCTTCGAGGCGCTCGGCGTAGCCATGGATGTCACCGATCAGATCCAGCATGAAATGCTCCTTTTTCATCATGCCGGACAGTCTAAAGGCTTGAGTCGCAAAAGGGGCGGGGCGCGGGGCTAATCCTCCACGCCAAAATCCAGCACCACCTTCATCGCCCGGCTTTTGTCCGCCGCCAGCTCGAAGGCCTCGACCGCCTGCTGGAACGGCACGGTATGGGAGATGACCGGGCGCACATCGATGATCTTGCGGTTGAGCAGGTCCACGGCCTGGGCGAACTCCGGGTGAAAACGGAAGGTGCCGCGCAAGTCGATTTCGCGGCTGACCAGCAGGTTCAAGGGCACTGACACATCGCCGCCCAGGCCGACCGTCACCACCACGCCACGGGGCGCGACGCATTCCAGGCCGTTGCGCAGGGCCTGGGCGCTGCCGGACACTTCGAACATCACATCGAAATAGCCTTTGTCGGCGGTGTAGCGTTGCAGGGCATCGGCGTCCTCGGCCAGGTTATGGGTACGGTTGGCGCCCATCTTTTCAGCGCAGGCCAGTGGCCCGGCGGCGAGGTCGACGGCGACGATCTGCCCGGCACCGGCGGCGCGCAGGCTGCCGATCAACAAATTGCCGATGGGCCCGCAGCCAGTCACCAGCACGCGTTTGCCGAAAATCGCCCCGGCGCGCTGGATGGCATGCAGGCCCACAGACAGGGGCTCGGCCATGGCGCCTTCAGCCAGGCTGACATGATCGGCGAGCACATGCGCCTGATGGGTGTCGATCACCAGCGACTCCTGAAAGGCGCCCTGGATATGCGGGAAGGGCATGGCGCTGCCGTAGAAACGCATGTTCAGGCAGTGATTGGGCAAGCCTCGGTTGCAGAATCGGCAACCGCCACAGGGCCGTGATGGCGATACCGCAATGCGCTGGCCAGCCCGCAATGGCCCGGCTTCGCTGCCCACGGCATCGATCACCGCCGAGACTTCATGGCCCAGCACCATGGGCTCGCGCAGGCGCACGGTGCCGAAGCCGCCGTGCTGGTAGTAGTGCAGGTCCGAGCCGCAGATGCCGCCGCGAGCTATGCGCACGCGCAACTGATTGGGCGCGAGCGGGTGGGGCTGAGGTTGGGGTTCGACCCGCAGGTCTTTGCTAGCGTGGCAGACAATGGCGTGCATGGAACTCTCCGTTATTTTTGCCTTTGAGCGTCAAAGCGATGCGGTGATGCCGCCATCGACGTAGAGGATATGGCCGTTGACGAAGCTGGCCGCATCGCTGGCCAGAAACACTGCGGCGCCAGCCAGTTCAGCGACATCTCCCCAACGGCGGCTCGGGGTGCGTTTGACCAGCCAGTCGCTGAACTCGGGGTCGGCCACCAGTCTGGCGTTGAGTTCGGTCTTGAAATAACCCGGGCCGATGCCGTTGATGGTCAGGCCATGGGGACCCCAATCGATGGCCATGCCCTTGGTGAGCATTTTCAGCGCGCCTTTGCTGGCGGCATACGGGGCGATGCCCGGGCGCCCGAGTTCGCTCTGCACCGAGCAGATATTGATGATGCGCCCGCGCTGTCGCGGGATCATCACCCGCGCCACGGCCTGGCCCACCAGGAAGGCGCTGTCCAGGTTGGTGCTGAGCAACTCGCGCCAGTGCTGCTCGCTGTAATCCTCCAGCGGCCCGCGCCGCTGCATGCCGGCGTTGTTGACCAGAATTTCCAATGGCCCCAGGCGCGCTTCGATGTCGCTGACGGCGGCCTGAATCGCGCTGCTGTCGGTGACATCGAAGGCCTGGGTGTGCACCGTCAGGCCCTCTGCCGCCAATTGTGCGGCGGCGTCGCGCAAGGTGCTGTTGTTGCGCCCGTTGAGCACCACCTGGGCACCGGCCTGGGCCAGGCCACGGGCAATGCCCAGGCCGATACCGGCGCTGGAGCCGGTGATCAACGCCAGGCGGCCGTCGAGGCGGAAGGTATCAAGAACATTTGGCATTTAAAGGCCCTTATATAGGGAAGTTTCTGTCAGGCATGAGGTATGACGACTATTACTAAAGCGCAGACCGGCGGCCAGGTCCAATCTGCATGGGCGATAGGGGGCAGATTTGTCGATAGCGCGACCCTGCTGAAGCGGCCTTAATGTCGCAGGGATTCTGGAGAGGCGCTAAACCCCTTACACTTGTGCCTCTTTAAAGCAGTTCTGGCAGGCTGATCAGGAAATGGCGCTCGACCCCCTCACCATGTTGACTATCACCATCGCCCTCGCAGCCGCCGCGGCGTTGTATCTGGCGGTGGAGTGGCGCAGCGTCCGTGAGTCTTCGTTACTGTTCTGGAGCGCCGGCTTCGCCATCATCAGCATTGGCTCGATCCTGGCACTGCTGCGCATCAGCGGACTGTTGCTGATCGGCATCTGGTTCGCCAACGGCCTGCTGGTCACGGCTCACTGGTTGTTTCTGCTGGGCGTGGCGCGCTTTACCCAGGCGCGTCTGGCGCGGGCCTGGTACCTGATCTTCGCGCTCTGGCTGGCCATGCTGCTGTTGCCGGGCGGGCCGCTGTGGTCCAAGACCATGCTGCTGGTCAACTCCTCGCTGGTGGCGCTGTTGATGCTGCGGGCCAGCTTTCTCTTGCGCCCCCACGGCAAGTCGCTGAGCGTGGGCGCGGTGCAATTGCGCTATGTGCTGCTGTTCCATGGGCTGTTCTACGCGGTCAAGGCCATGACCGCGCTGATGCCGAGCGCCTTGCTCGATCTCGCTACCTTCAGCGGCCAGATCATCAAGATCTCTTTGGTCGAAGGGGTAATGGCGATCATGCTCATCGCGCTGTCGATGACCGGCACCGAGCGTTATCGGCGCGAGCGGCATATCGCCCGGCTGGCGGCTCGTGATCCCTTGACCACGCTGTACAACCGCCGCGCCCTCGAAGTCCGGGCACCGCGGGTGTTCGCCGAAGTGTCGCCGGGCCGTCCGGGGGCGTTGCTGTTGATCGATATCGATAATTTCAAGCTGGTCAACGACCTGTACGGCCACCCCGCCGGCGACCGCCTGCTGGTCGAGCTGAGCGAAATGATCCGCTTGCTGCTGCCCGAGCGGGCGCTGGCGGCACGACTGGGCGGTGACGAGTTCGTGCTGCTGCTCGGCAATGCCTCGCTGGAGCGCGTCGTCGATCTGGGTGGGGCGTTGCGCGAGCGCTTCCAGCAGACCGCCGCGCAGACGTTCGCGACGCCCGCGGCAGTGACCCTGAGCATCGGCGTCAGCCTGTTCGACCAGCCGCCCGCCAGCCTTGCGGCCCTGATCGAGCAAGGCGACGCCGCGCTTTATGAATCCAAGCGTGGCGGGCGCAACAGTATTCGTCTGGTCGATCGGACGGTGACGGGCGGGGAGTCGCCAGGCGCTCCCGTCAGCGAGTGATCGCGCGGTGGTATTCGCTCATCAGCGTCGCCACCAGTTCCCCCGCTGGCAGCGCTCTGGCCAACGGCGCGCCTTGCCCGGCCCATTCGGCGGCGAAGTCATTGCTGCCTTGGCGGCTGGCCAGGGCGTGCAGCGCCTTGCCAGCGTCGTAGGCGAGCGGGTATTCGGCATGCAGCGGCGCGGTATTGGCGCCGGGTTGATCCAGATATAACCGATTGGCCAAACCCCGTGCCGGACGGCCGGAGACGCTACTGGTGATGCGCGTGTCGGCTGCCCGTGCGCTGCCCAATGCGGCCCGATGCGCAGCGGTGGCGCAGGATTCGGGGCTGAGAATGAAGGCTGTGCCCATTTGCACCGCACTGGCGCCCAATTGCAATGCTGCGGCGATGCCGGTGCCGTCCATGATGCCGCCGGCGGCGATGATCGGGCGCTGGATGTGGGTCGCGAGCAGCCGCAACAGGGTGAACAGCCCCAATTGCGCGTCCTTGCCGGGCGCGTCATCGAATACCCCGCGATGGCCGCCCGCTTCGACGCCTTGGGCGACGATGGCATCGATACCGGCATCGGCGAGGACCTGAGCCTCCTGCAGCGTCGTCGCGCAGCCAAGGGTGAAGATGCCCGCCGCCTGCAACTGGCTGATCCAATCCGCAGGGGGTGCTCCGAAATGGAAGCTCACTACCCCAGGGCGTTCTTCGATCAGCATCTGCAGCATGGCGCTGTCGGCCAGGAAAGAGGTGTAGATCTCCCTCAGGCTTGCCGGGGCTTGGCCCCCGAGCTCTTCGAACAACGGCCCCAGATGGGCCAGCCAGGCCGCGTTACGCGCTTCGTCGAAGCGTGCCGGCGCGTGGCAGAACAGATTGACGTTGAACGGTCGCTCGGTCAGCGCGCGGGTCTTGTGGATCAGCGCTCGCCCTTGCTCGGCGGTGCTCGCGCCGAGGCCGATGGAGCCCAGGCCGCCGGCGTTGGATACCGCCGCCGCCAACTCGGGAGTGGAAACGCCGACCATCGGCGCCTGGATGATCGGGTGATCGATGTGCAATTGCTGCAGCAGGCGGGTGGTACTCATTGCAGGGTCCCTTTTTTCTGGCTGTGGCATCAGTCTACTGAATTTGCCAACCTCGCGCGGGCGTGCATTTGACAGCCTGGGGCAAACGGCGGACATTGCCCTGACGTAATCACGTTACGTGCATAAGGATAAAAAGAATCCATGAAGGTTCTAGGTTTGCAGTTGATCCACGGTGATTTCCTGGCTCGCAGTGTGCGGGGCATCCCCTGCGCGCCGCCCGCGGATCGGTAGATACAGGACGTTTGCTACTTTCATTCTGCATACCGGACGTCAACCATGACCGATCTCTACGAAAACCCCATGGGCCTCATGGGCTTTGAATTCATCGAATTCGCCTCACCCACCGCCGACACCCTCGAGCCAGTCCTGGCGATCATGGGCTTCAGCAAAGTCGCCCACCATCGCTCCAAACAGGTAACGCTCTATCGCCAGGGCGCGATCAATATCATCGTCAACCACGAACCCAACAGCCCGGCCTCGTACTTTGCCGCCGAACACGGGCCGTCGGTCTGTGGCATGGCCTTTCGCGTGCGCAACGCTCATCTGGCCTACAAACGCGCCCTGGAGTTGGGGGCGCAGCCCGTCGAGATCGCCACCGGGCCCATGGAACTGCGCTTGCCTGCCATTCGCGGCATTGGCGGCGCGCCGTTGTACCTGATCGACCGTTTCGGCGAAGGCACCTCGATCTACGACATCGATTTCGAATTCATCGAAGGCGTCGACCGGCATCCACCTGGGGCCGGCCTGAAGCTTATCGATCACCTGACTCACAACGTCTATCGCGGGCGCATGGCCTACTGGGCGAATTTCTACGAGACCCTGTTCAACTTCCGCGAGATCCGCTACTTCGACATCAAGGGTGAATACACCGGCCTGACGTCCAAAGCCATGACCGCCCCCGACGGCATGATCCGCATTCCGTTGAACGAGGAGTCGTCCAAGGGAGCCGGGCAGATCGAGGAGTTCCTCATGCAGTTCAACGGCGAGGGGATCCAGCATGTGGCCTTCATCACCGATGACCTGATCAAGACCTGGGACGCGCTCAAGGCCCTGGGCATGCGCTTCATGACCGCGCCGCCCGCCACTTACTACGAGATGCTCCAGGAGCGGCTACCCGACCACGGCGAGCCGCAGGATCAATTGCAATCGAGGGGAATCCTGCTCGATGGCACCTCCCGGGACGGCAGCCGCCGCTTGTTGTTGCAGATATTTTCCGAGACGCTCATGGGGCCGGTGTTCTTCGAATTCATTCAGCGCAAAGGCGATGACGGCTTCGGCGAAGGCAATTTCAAGGCACTGTTCGAGTCCATCGAGCGTGACCAGGTCCGTCGCGGGGTATTGGCGGCCGAGTGAGGCTTTTCGCTGAGCGTGCAAACGGTGCTGCGATTCGCGCAGCACCGTCTACCCACGCTTGTTCTGATTCGCCTGCTGCACCAGCCAGTCGCGAAACACCCTCACGTGCTGCTTCTGATATTTACGCTCCGGCGTCACCGCCCAGTAAGACTCTCCCGAGCGTACCGGGCTGCCGAACGGCGTATGCAGTTCGCCGCTGCGCAGCTCGCGTTCGACGTAGTGCAGCGGCACCACCGCCAACCCCAGGCCGCTGGCCGCCGCGCTGATGAGCATTTCACTCTGGGCAAAACGCACGCCTTGAATCACGCCGTCATTGTTCAACCCCGACGCCCGCAACCATTGCAACCATAGGCTCGGTCGGCTGGCGTTCTGCAGGGTGGGCATTTGCGCGAAATCCAGGCGATCACGTTTTTCGCCCAGCGCGATGAGCTTGGGCGAGGCCACCACTACCAGTTCTTCGGCGAACAGCTCCTGGGCCCTGGCTTCATGCCAGGCGCCGGTGCCGCGCATGATCGCGATGTCGAACCGGCAAGTCTTGAAGTCGACCGCGGCGGCCAGTGGATTGACCTCCACAGGCACCTCAGGGGCCGACCGCACGAAGTGCGCCAGGCGTGGCGCCAGCCAGCGCGAAACGAAGGTGGGGTTGGCCTCGATCATCAGCGAGGCATCGGTCTTGCGCCCCCGTACCAGGTCGATGGAGGCCTCTTCGAGCTTGTTGAGGGTGTGCACCACGTCGCTTAAATACTTGCTGCCGGCATCGGTGATCACCAGGCGCGAGCCGGCGCGCTCGAACAGGCGCAGGCCGAGAAATACTTCCAGATTGGTGATCTGGCGGCTGATGCCGCTCTGGGTCACCAGCAAGTCTTCCGCCGCCCGGGTGAAGCTCAAATGCCGGGCGGCCGCCTCGAAGGCCTGCAGCGCAGCGAGGGAGGGCAGGAATCGGCGCATGAACATTATTCCTCGATAATCGGCATCATGATTTTTAGTCATGACGAACCCAGTTTTCAAGTCTTCAGTTCAAGCAATTTTTATGTCATCAATAGGGGCCATAGAGCCTCGCTCATGGTTCAAGCCCCGTTTCGAGAGGCGCCCGTATGTTTTTTCGCCTGCCAATAAAAGTTGTGTGATGGACAACCAGACAAACACCTGAAAACGGCTCACGGGGAAGACGGTTACATGATTACACGCAGAACATTCAGCAAGCTCTTTGGCGCCACCGTGATCGGCACCTGCACCGGGCTCGCGTCATTTGGCGCCAGCGCTGCGGCCGGCAGCTCGCTGGAACGGATCAAGGCCTCGGGGGTGCTGCGCATCGGCGCCATTCCCGATGGCGCGCCTTACTACCAGAAGAGTCTGACCGGCGGCCCGTGGCGCGGCTTCTATATCGACATCTGCCAGCAACTGGCGGATGACCTGGGCATCAAGCTATCGATCGTGGAGACCACCTGGGGCAACTCGGTGCTGGATCTGCAGACCGAGAAGTCCGATGTGTTCTTCGGCCTCAACCCCACCCCGGAACGCCAAAAAGTCATCGACTTTTCCGGGCCGGTGTTCAAGAACTCGTTCACCTTCATCGCCAGAAAATCCGTCACCGCCAAGACCTGGGACGACTTCAACAACGCCGACATGCGTATCGGTGTCGATGCGGGCTCGTCCCATGACTCGGCGGTCACCCGTCTGGCGCCGAACGCCACCGTGTCCAGGCTCAAGACCGCCAGCGATGCCACGGCCGCGCTGCAGTCGGGCCGGGTCGACGCGCAGTGCCTGGTGATGGTTCTGGCACTGGCGCTGCGGGCCAAGAACCCGTCCATCGGCGAACTGATCGTGCCCACGCCGGTGAGCTTCACCACCTCCAACGCTGGTTTTCGGCGCGAAGAAGACACCAGCTGGCGCGACTTCGTCGACCACTGGATCACCGAGCACCGGGACAACGGCTTCATCAAGGCCGCGATCATGCGCAACATGGAACTGGTCGGCGTCACCCAGAAAAATTTTCCCAGCGGGTTCGAGATCTGACGCTCACGCGGCAGTGCCGCACAAACCTGTTGGTTGATCTGAGGTGTCTACATGTACACGTGGGATTTCTCCGTCCTCTGGGAATACCGCTGGCTGTTCCTGCAAGGCCTTGGCCTGACGGTCTCGTTCACGGTGGCCATCGTCATCGGCGGCCTGGCACTGGGGATGCTGGCCGCCATGGGGTTGCTGTCCCGTTGGCGCCTGGTGCGCACCGTGGCACTGATATTTACCGAGGTCTTTCGCTGCACGCCGGTGCTGGTGCAACTGATCTGGTTCTATTACGCGCTGCCGATTCTGGCCGGTATCGAAATGACCCCGATCACCGCCTCGGTGGTGGCGCTGTCCTGTTACGGCGGCGCGTTCTACGGTGAGATCATCCGTGGCGGCATCGTTTCCATCGACCCCGGCCAGCAAGAGGCGGGCACGGCACTGGGCATGACCTCGGCGATGATCATGCGCCGGATCATCCTGCCCCAGGCGCTACGACGCATGGTGCCGGCGCTGATGAACCAATCGATCATGCAATTCAAGAACACCTCGTTGGTGTCGGTGCTGGCCGTGCCGGACCTGGTCTATCAAGGCCAGATGGTTGCCCACGACAGCTTCCGTCCGCTGGAAACCTACACCGCGGTGGCCGTGGCCTACTTCGTGATCCTGTTCCCGTTGACCTTGATCGTGCGTTACCGCGAGAAGAAATAGAGCGATGGAGTCTTGAGCATGGAAATTGAAAGGATCGAGCGATTGCGCGTCTTCCTGATCGAAAGCCCGATCAAGATGGCGCGCCTGCAAGGCGTCGGTAACGTCAAGGGCAGCGTCAAGCGCGTGCTGGTGGAGCTGACCTCCACCTCGGGCATCGTCGGCTGGGGCGAGGCTGCGCCTTGGGAGGTGTTCACCGGCACCGCCGAAGGCGCCTTCGCCGCCATCGATGTGTACCTGCGCAGCCTGGTCATCGGCGCGCCCATCCGCGCGATCCGCGCCACCACACTGGCAATGGATGTGGCCCTGGTAGGCCATGGCGAAGCCAAGCTGGCGATCGAGACGGCGATGTTCGACATCCTCGGCAAGTCCTCCGGGCTGTCGGTCGCCGATCTGCTGGGCGGGCGGGTACGCGACAGTATCGCCCTGTCGTTTTCCATCGCCGATCCTGATTTCGACGCCGATCTGCAGCGCATGCGCGAGATGGTCCCGGCGGGCAATCGCATCTTCAAGGTCAAGACCGGGGTCAAGTCCCACGCCGAGGACATGGCCCATCTGGAGGCGATGCGCGGCGAATTCGGCGACGCCATCGATCTGCGGCTCGACTACAACCAGGCGCTGGAGCCATTCGGCGCGATCAAGACCCTGCGCGATGTCGACCGCTTCCGCCCGACCTTCATCGAGCAGCCGGTGCCGCGCAATTGCCTCGCGGCCATGGCCTCGTTCGCCGATGCCCTCGACACACCGATCCTCGCTGACGAGAGCTGCTTCGATGCCCGCGATCTGCTGGAGATCATTCGTCTCGGCGCCGCCGATGCCATCTCGGTCAAGCTGATGAAGGCCGGCGGCATGCTCAAGGCCCAAGGGCTGATGGCGATCGCCGACACCGCCCATATCCCCGGTTATGGCGGCACGCTGTGGGAGGGGGGCGTAGCGCTGGCCGCGGGGACCCAGTTCATCGCCGCCACGCCGGGCATGTCGCTGGGCTGCGAGTTCTACATGCCCCATCACGTGCTGACCGAAGACGTGCTCGAGACGCGCATCCCCAATCGTGACGGTGCGGTGATCGTACCGACCGGGCCAGGCCTGGGAATTTCGGTCAGCGAGGCTTCGTTGCGCGGCAACTCGCGGGTATTGGCCGAACGATGAGTACTCCAGCGGCTATCAATGACCGCCCAGGCACCCGCCACATCGTCGTCATCGGCGGCGGCATCGTCGGCGCCTGCTGCGCCCTGGCGCTGATCGAGGACGGCCATCGGGTGACGATCCTCGAGCCGGGCGAGCCCGGTGGCCAACAGGCCGCCAGTTACGGCAACGGTGCGTTCCTGAGCCCGGCCTCGATCATCCCGATGTCGATGCCCGGGCTGTGGAAGAAGGTCCCGGGCTATCTGCTCGATCCCAAGGGGCCGTTCACCATACGTTGGCGTCATCTGCCGCGTCTGACGCCTTGGCTGATGCGTTTTCTCCAGGCCGGGGCGACGCCCACCAAGGCCACTCGCACGGCGCGGGTGCTGGCCAGCCTGCTGAGTGATGCAGCCACTCGGCATCTGGCGCTGGCGGCGGCCAGCGGCGTTACCGAACTGATTCGTCAGGACGGCTTGCTGTATGTCTATCCGGACCGCGCGGCGTTCGAGCGCGAAGCCTTCGCCTGGCAACTGCGCCGCGACAACGGCATCCTCTGGCGCGAGCTGGAAGGGTCGCACTTACATGCTTTCGAGCCAAGTCTGAGCCAGCGCTACAGCTTTGCCGTGCTGTTGCCGAGCGGCGGCCACTGCCTGGACCCAGGTGCCTATGTGCAAGGGCTGGTGCGCAGGGTCATCGCCTTGGGTGGTGAGTGGGTAAGGGCGCGTGCCGAAGGTTTCGAGGTGGTCGATGGCCGCTTGCGCGGTGTGCTCACCGATCAGGGGAGGGTCCCGTGCGAGGGGGCGGTGATTGCCGCCGGCATCCATTCCAAAGTGCTCGCCGGCCAGGTAGGGGACGCTGTGATACTGGAGAGCGAGCGCGGTTATCACGTTGAAATCGCCAACCCTGCCGTCGGCCC
Organism: Pseudomonas sp. GW821-FHT01A09; assembly: GCF_058986725.1. Lineage (NCBI taxonomy): Bacteria > Pseudomonadati > Pseudomonadota > Gammaproteobacteria > Pseudomonadales > Pseudomonadaceae > Pseudomonas > Pseudomonas sp. GW821-FHT01A09. The sequence continues at coordinate 22,016 of NZ_JBYSWB010000032.1, read as the reverse complement.
GCGGATTCCCGTCATGCCTTCGGACGGCAAGATGGCCAACACCATGACCCACGGCGGCCTGCGGGCTTCAGGCCAGGTCGAACTGGCCAGCGTCGAATCGCCACCGGACTGGGCGCGTGCGGACATCCTGCTGCATCAGTTGCTCAAGACCTATCCGGGGCTGGGCGACGAACCGGGCCGCCTGCGTATCTCGCGCTGGCAGGGCAATCGTCCGTCCACGCCCGATGGCCTGCCGATCATCGCCCAGGCCACTGCCACAGCGGATGTGGTGCATGCCTTTGGCCATGGCCATGTCGGCCTGGCCTCGGCGCCGATGACGGGGCTGATAGTGGCGAGCCTGTTCGCCGGCAGGGTGCCACCTATGGATATCGCGCCATTCGTGGCGACGCGATTCAGCTGAGACTTCCATCAACGAGATCCGCTCGATGACCCGGTAGCCTTTCCGAGCCAGCCCCGCTACCGGCCAACGACGCGCAGTGCAATAGGGAAATGCGCACCTATGTTTCATCGCCGGCTTTCATGAATCAATCCGCCGACTCGACCACAGATGAGCCGGTACGATGGATTTTCATTTTTTTCCTGAAGGCACACGCCACGACGATGCGCAGGGCAGCGCAGCGATTCCCAGATTCCACAGCAGCACGCTGGATGTGCCGCGCGATCAGCGCCTGCAGACCTGGCGACGAACGATCGAGGCATTGTTCGAGGCGAACGCCACCGAGGCAGACGCGTTTTCAGCCTGCCTCACGGTCTACCACTTCAACCGTTTTCTGCTGTGCCGCGCTCGCCTCGATGGTGCCCGCTACTACCGTGACAGTGTGCGGCTGGGCTGGTGCGACCTCGACCACTACCTGTTGCACCTGCCGTTGCAACGCGGGCTGGTGGCCGGCAACGGCCTGCGGGTGCGCCCCTTGGACATGGTGATGCTCGATCTGGCGCAGCCGGCCGACTTCCGCACCACGGCCAGCGATGGCGTGAGCCTGCTGATTCCACGTATGGCGCTGTCACCGTTACTGCAGGACGCCGGACAATTGCATGGCCTGGTGTTGCGCCGCGACACGGCCGCCGGTGAGTTTCTGTCTGCGTTGCTGATGTCGCTGGCCACTGCGGCGCCACGGTTGGCCATGAACGAGGCGCTCAGGCTGACCCGGCCAATCCTCGGGCTGGTGGCGGCCTGCTTCGCCCAGACGGCTGCTCGCCAGGCGCCAGCACCCTCGAGCCTGCACGTCAGCCTCGGCCGCCGGGTGCGGCTTTATATCGAACAGAATCTGCACCGTGAAGACCTCGCCCCGGTGATGCTGGCCAAGGAGCTGGGGGTGTCGCGCAGCCAACTCTATCGGGCCTTCGAACAACTGGGCGGCGTGTGTCACTACCTGCGCCAAAGGCGGCTGCGTCGCTGCTTGCTGGCCCTCTGCGACGTCAGCAACAGCGGGCGGCATATCGTCGATCTGGCCTGTGAACACGGATTTGCCGACGAAGCGCACTTCAGCCGCCTGTTTCGCAAGGCCTTCGGGCTGTCTCCGCGTGCGGCCCGCAGCGCCATGCAGCGCGGTGATCCGTCGGTGTTTTCGAGCTTGATGAGCAAGCCGGGCAACCGTTGCCCGTTCGCCCATTGGGTGCGCGAGCTGACCAGCTGTTGAGGGCTGCCGATCCGGGACGCGTGTACAAGTTTGCGGGACGCACGTCCAAGCCGGCGTATCGGCCTGGGATTAATCTGTGCGCATCAGACGACAAGGAGTGTCACCCGTGGCGAATCAATCCCTTCACCTGCTCATCCAGAGTATCGCCGGCGCGGTCGCCGAAGCGCAGGACAAGATCCAGCGCTTTCAGGTATCCACCGTGCGCCAGTACTTCGATGCCGACAATCGGCCGGTCAGCATCGACGTCAGGCTGCCTTCGCCGTCACCCGATGCCTGTGTGGGAGAGGAGCGTCTGGTGCGGGTGCCCCTGCTGTCGCTGATCGGGCCACGATTGCTGGCTGTGAAAGACATGGAGATTTCGTTCGAGGTTGGCCTGAGCGTCGAGCCCGGCGGCGCGGCTGTCAAGGCGTCGGCGCGGCCCGTGGCCGAGGGTGCTGCGCACAATTGCAACGGCACCTGGCCAACTGTGACGTACACGCCTTTGAACGTCGATCTTGGCGTTCGTCGTAATGGGGAAGGCGGGCCACTGGCGCACGTCACCCTCAGAGTCGAAACCTTGCCTTGTTCCGAAGGCATGGCGCGGCTGATGCAAAACCTGGATCAATTGATATGAATAGCATGGAGAGGCTTTATGACTGATTTTTCAATGGGTGACCAATTCCGTGGTCTGCCGATGGGCGACCTGATCGGCGCTCCGCTGACGGCCGCTTGCGATGCGCAGGTGCGCCTGGCCAATGCCACGGCGGATTTCATCAAGGTGGTGGGGTTCCTGCCGCCGGCATCCGATGGCCAGGACCCGAGCGGGGTGGGCGGGGTGCGCAACGTGATGTTCCGCTTCGACCGGCCTTCCCAGAGTCTTCCGGCCGTTGCCGGCGAACATCCGATGGAGACGGTAGAAATGGAGGTGCCACTGCTTGCGGTGGTCAAGGTACCGAACCTGTCGATCAACAAGGTCGATGTAAGTTTCGACATGGAGGTCAAGAACGCCGTGCAATCGCGGGACGCGACCGATTACGCGGCGGCGCTGGCGGCCGAAGCGAATGTCGGCTGGGGGCCTTTTAGCGCCAAGGTGAGCATTTCCGGTTCGATTTCTTCGCACAAGGAAAACACCCGATCCACTGATCAGTCCGCCAAGTATCACGTGCAGGTGCATGCCGCCGACAACGGTATGCCCGAAGGGCTGGCGCGGGTGATGGGCATGATCGCTCAATCGGTGGCACCACGGACCATCACCCAGGTGACGGCGTAATCACGTTCACTCACCTGACCGCCGGCGCCGGACGGTATCGCGCTGGCGGTCAGGTGCCCACCAGGAAGGAGACACGCAATGTTCGATTTGACGGATGCAGGCTACGTAAGACGCATCGTGGTCGGGAGCACCGATCCCGAGCAGCTGAACTCGCAGGCGCAGGTGGAAAGCCAGCTCGCCTTGCTCAATCGCTGCCTGAGCGATACGCCGCGGGGACACATCATCGGTATCGAGAAGAATTTTTCGCTGCTCAACATCGGTGAGCATCAGGTGGTTCTGCAGGCGCAGATCTACCATGTCGGATTTGCCCGCAAGCCGTACTGGCTGACCGACGATGGCGGGCAGTCCTGATGATGGCTCTGGAGGATCTGGCCCGGGCGCTGGGTAGCGAGCTGGACCAGGCGCAACGCAGCTGCGGGCACCTGTGGCCCGGTACCCGGGTGGTGGAGATGGCGGTGGAGATGGCGGCGACCGTGGAGTGCATCGGCGCCTCCGGGGGCTTGGCGCTCAGGGTGGGACGGGCGCCGCGCCGCAGGCAGCGGGTGCATCGGCTGCGTATCGAGGTGCCAGGCAGCGATGACCAGGCCATCACCGTGCGTCTGGACGGCGATCCGTTCGGACACTACGCGCGCTCTGGCCCTCACCATGGGCACTGACCGCTCGGTGCTGCTGGTACTCTCGGCCGAGCAAGGCAATCAGTTGCGCAGGCTTGCGGGTACGCCTGCGCCGTGTACGCGGCGTCGATCGACAGTACGCCTGAAGGCCTTGCTGTGGGTCCTGGTGGTGCTCGGGCTGGTAGCGGATCTGCCAGCGATTTTTATCCAATGGGCGGCCAATGTGCCCATTCCATGAACGGCAATACGACTGACAAGGATCGTCAACATGAGACTCATCACTTCTGCGCTGATCGGCGTTGTGTCATTGGCGACGTTATTCTCGGCGTCGGCGGTCGCCGACAATTTTCGCGGCATTCTGGATGACAAAGGGCGTCCGGTCCCGGTCGTCCTCGTGCTGCACCCTGACGCAGAGGCTGGCGCCAGTGCCGGGTACATCCGCTTCGAGGGGGCCTGGGCCTGCGGCTTCGATCTTGAAGTCGCCCAAGTGGCTGCGCAACGACGTACCTACTTCCTCAAGGGGGCCGGGGCAGGTCGTTGCACGCTGCTGACGTCCGGCTATCTGTATAGCCAGCCGGCGGACCAAGGACTGGCCATCCGCTTGTCCGACAGTGAAAACCGTATGCCCGCGCTTTACCGAATGAAGGTGCAACCGACGGGCTCCTGACGACGCCCAGGGGAAGGGGCGGCCGGCGCCTTGAACGGCACCGGCCGCCTCGCAGACGGCACGGCACCGAGCAGCGGTGCCCCACCCTGACGATCAGTGCTGGGTGACTTGCCCCAGATCATCGCCGGAGGTGTGCTTCATGTCGCTGGTGCGCAGCTTGGCCACGTCCGCCGCGCTGACCGGTGCACCCTGGTTGCCCCAGCTGCCGCGGATGAAACTCACCACATCGGCGACTTCCTGATCGCTCAAGCGCCAGGCGAACGCCGGCATGGTGAAGGTCGAAGGCGCCGTGTGCGTCGCCTGCAAGGTGCCGCCGGCCAGCACCACATGGATCAGCGAAGTCGGATCGCTGCTCTGCAGCACCGGGTTGCCCGCCAATGCCGGGAAGACCCGGGTATAGCCATGGCCATCGGTACGGTGGCAGGCCGCGCAGTTGTCGATGTACACCGAGGCGCCGCGCTGGCTGTCGTCACCTTTCCACAGGGCGTCGGCCACCTGCTTGTCGTAGACCTGCGGCTTGTCGTTCGGGTCGCTGGCCGGGAGGGTCTTGAGGTAGCGGGCGATGGCGGTCAGGTCGGCGTCGCTCATGTACTGCATGCTGTGCTCGACCACGTCGCTCATGCCGCCGAACACAGCGGTCCTGTCGCTGCGGCCGGTCTTGAGGAACTGCACCAGGTCGTTCTCGCTCCAGCTGCCCAGGCCATCCTTGTGGTCACCGCGCAGGCTCTTGGCGATCCAGCCTTCGAGCGGCGCGCTGCCGGCCAGAAACTGGCTGCCGTCGGCGGGGTTGAGGGCTTTTTCCTGCATGGTGATCGCCCGCGGCGTGTGGCAGGCGCCACAGTGGCCAAGGCCTTCGACCAGGTAGGCGCCGCGGCTGACCACCGGGTCGCTGCCGGCAGGTGCCGGGGTGGGCTGGACCTTGGGCGCGAACAGACCGCGCCAGATCGCCAGCGGCCAGCGCATGCTCAGCGGCCAGGGGATGTCGGTGTCCTTGTTCGCTTGCACCACCGGCTCGACGCCGTGCATGAAGTAGGCATACAGCGCCTTCATGTCGTCGTCGCTGACGCTGGCGTAGGAGGGGAAGGGCATGGCCGGGTACAGGGTGCTGCCGCTCTTGCCGATGCCATGGCGCACGGCCTGGTCGAAGTCGTCGAAGCTGTAGCTACCAATGCCGCTGGCATCCGGGGTGATGTTGGTGGAGTACACGGTACCGATCGGCGTCTCCATGCCCAGGCCGCCGGCGAACGGCTTGCCGCCCTTGGCGGTGTGGCAGGCCACGCAGTCACCGGCGCGGGCCAGGTATTCACCTTGCTTGACCAGCGGGTCGCTGCTCTCGGCCGCCAGCAAAGGCAGGCTGGCGCTGAACAGCAGGGAGGCGATAAACAGGTTCTTCATGGTCATCGCTCCTTATGCCTGCACCAGCGGGCCGGGGTTTTTCAGGTACTGCTCACGGATCGCCCGCGCCGACCAGTAGGTCAGCGCCGCCACCAGCCCGGTGGGGTTGTAGCCCAGGCCCTGCGGGAATGCCGAGGCGCCAGGGACGAACACGTTGTGCACGTCCCAGCACTGCAGATAGCGGTTGAGGGCGCTGGTCTTAGGGTCGGTGCCCATGATCGCGCCGCCGTTGAGGTGAGTGGTCTGGTAGGACGCGGTGTTGAAGTGCTCCTTGACCTTCTTGCCCAGCAGGGCGATGGACTTGGGGTTCATGGCCTGGGCGACCTTGCTGAGTTTGTCGACCATGAACTGGTTCATCTTGATGTCGTTTTCCTGCCAGTCGAAGGTCATGCGCAGCAGCGGCTGGCCGTAGGCGTCACGGTAGGTCGGGTCCAGGTCGAGGTAGTTGGCGCGGTACGACTGGTGCGCACCGTGGGCGTCCATCGATACCTGGTGGGTGTAGTACTCGGCGGTGGTTTTCTTCCAGGCGCTGCCCCAGGCCGGGGTGCCTGGCGGGTTGGACGTACCGGCGATCGGCCGACTGCCGGCCTGGTTGACCCACATCGGCGAGCCGCCGACGAAGCCATGGGGCCCGTGGTCGAAGTTGTCGGCGTTGTAGTCGTCGATGGCCACGCCGTTGCCGCCCGCGCCGATGAAGTTGTTGGTGTGGGTGTCCTTGTCGAAGAACGCCTTCACGGTGCCCATGTTCTGATAGGCGAAGTTACGCCCGACCACGCCTTCGTTGGTGATCGGATCGTAAGGCTTGCCGATGCCGGACAGCAGCATCAGGCGCACGTTGTTGAACTGGAACGCGCCGAGGATCACCAGGTCCGCAGGCTGCTCGACTTCGCGGCCCTGGGCGTCGATGTAGGTGACGCCGGTGGCCTTGCTCCTGGTGCTGTCGAGGTTGACGCGCAGCACGTGGGCGTTGGTGCGCAGCTCGAAGTTGGGCAGTGGGCGCAGCGCCGGCAGGATATTCACGTTGGGCGACGCCTTGGAGTACATGTAGCAGACGTAGCCGCTGCAGAATCCGCAGAAGTTGCACGGCCCCATCTGCGCGCCGTAGGGATTGGTGTAAGGCCCCGAAGTGTTCGCCGAGGGCAGGTTGTATGGCTTGAGGCCGATGTCCGCAGCGGCTTTCTGGAACAGCTGCGCCGAGTAGGTGTTTTTCTGCGAGACCAGCGGGAAGTGATTCGAGCGATCAGGCGCATAGGGGTTGCCGCCTTTGCCTTCGCCGACCAGTTGGCCTTTGACGGTCCAGGCCTGGCCCGAGGTGCCGAAGACTTTTTCGGCATAGTCGAAGAACGGCTCGAGCTCTTCGTAGCTGACGCCGAAGTCCTGGATGGTCATGCCTTCGGGGATGAATTTCTTGCCGTAGCGTTCTTCGTAGTGGCTGCGCATGCGCAACTCGATCGGGTCGACCCGAAAGTGCACGCCGGACCAGTGCAGGCCGGCGCCGCCGACGCCTTTGCCGGGCAGGAAGGCGCCCAGTTGGCGGTTGGGCAGGGCCACGTCATTGACGGTGTGGCGCACGGTGACGGTCTCTTTGGACACGTCGACGAACAGCTTCTTGCGCACGCTGTAGGTCAGCTCGTCGATGACCTGCGGGTAGTTGCCATCGGGGTAGGTGTCCTGCATCGGGCCGCGCTCCAGCGCTACCACGTTGAGACCCGCCTCGGTGAGTTCCTTGGCCATGATGGCGCCGGTCCAGCCGAAACCGACGATCACTGCATCGACTTTTTTCAATACGGTCGCCATGGTCATGCCCTCTCGCCGCGAATGGAAACGGCCGGGAAGGGATACGCTTCGTTGCGCTCCACCCAGTCCATGAAATCGGCGCGCGCGCCAGGGAAGCCGATCTGGGTCCAGCCGACCATGCCTTTGTTGCCGCCATGCACGGGGTCGCTGAAGAAGCCTTCGCGGGTGTTCTGCACCAGCAGGCTGAAGAATGCCTTGGACGGCACTTCGTCGAATTGCAGCTCACCTGATTCGATCGTGCTGAGAAAATGGTCTCGGGTAGCGCTGTCTTGTGCGGAAAATGTTTTACCGTGCTGCGCTTTGCAAGCGGCCTCCGCGGCGGCGATGCCGAGGCGATAGATCTGCTGCGGGACCAGTTGCAGTTGATAGCCCATCTCGGCCGGGGCATCGGTCACGAACGGACCTTGCATGTACCAGAGGGCGCCGGTGGCGTAGGGAGTGTTCATCTGCCGGTCGATGAATTCCGGCACGCCGGCTTCCAGGGCGCCAGGGCCAAGGTCATCGGCGGGGATGATGCGCGATACCGCAGCCTGGATGAAGTCCCATTCCTCGGCGGTAAAGAAACTTGGCTGGTAGTCGTCCTTGGGGGGAGTCGGCGGCACCTTGTGCTCGGGAGCGGCCGGCGCGGCGAGCAGCGATTGGGCGCTCATGCCCAGCCCGGTGCTGGCGACGGTGACCACGGGGATCAGGGTCAAGGTCTTGCGCAGGAACTCCCGGCGCGGGTTGTCTTCTCGATCGGACATGGTGGATCCTCATCAGCGGTTCAGGCGATGCGGCGACGTAAGTGGATTTTTATGGGGGATATTATTAGAGGGACGTACGCAACGACTTGAAACCAAGGCTGCGGCAATCAGCCGCGAAATCGGTCGGGCGCAAATGTAACCATTTGTGAATTAAATTGAAACCGGTTTCACCTTAATGGCGGCTGGCCTCTTCGCGAGCCAGCTTCGCTCCCACAGGGTAGGACTGCCGGAAGTCCAACATTGTGGGAGCCGGGCTTGCCCGCGAAGAGGCCAGATGCATCAACCTAAATCCACCGGCAGCCGCTATCAGCCCAGCAGCGCTTGCACCTCGGCCGTGGTCGGCGCCTGGGCGCCGGCATGGCTGCACGAGACCGACGCGCAGGCCGCCGAGAAGCGCAGGCGTTGCTGGTAATCGCTGATGCCCAGCAACCCCGAGGCCAGCCAGCCCGCCATGCTGGCATCGCCGGCGCCCACGGTATCGACTACCTTGACCGCGATGGCGGCCTGTTCGTACTCGCCCTCCAGCGTATGCAGCACCATGCCTTTTTCACCGCGGGTGAAGAGGATCTGCGCCTTGGGGTTGAGCGCCCGCAGTTCATCCAGCGCCTGATGCTCGGTGAGGCCCGGATAGATCTGGCGCAGGTCTTCATCCGACAGCTTGATGATGGTGGCCAGCGCGACCATGGTCGGGAAGGTCTGCTCGCGGTAGTGGTTGTCCATCAGGTTGCGCCAGTTGGGGTCGTAGCTGATCTGCTTGCCAGCTTCATGTACCTGCCGGGCGATGGCCACCAGCTTGTCACCCAGTGGCTGGCGGGCCAGGCTGATGCAGCTGAAATGGCACAGTTGCGCAGCGTCGAGCCAGCCGTGGGGCAGTTGCTGGCCGTCGAAATGCAGATCCGATTCACCGGCGAAGAAATAGCGCGGCGGTTGGCTGGAAGCGACGATGGCCACCAGTGGATCGCAATCGACGCGCTGGATAAAGCCCATGTCCAGCCCAGCAGCGACGGACTGACGAGCGATTTCATCGCCCAGCGAATCGCTGCTGATCGCGCCAGCGAAGGCGCTGCTGACGCCCAACTGGCTCAGGCCCCGGGCGACGTTCCACGGCGCACCGCCGGGGTATCCCTGCCAATGCCCGGGGGCGCCTTGAACGATATCGGTCAAGGCTTCGCCGAAGACGACTACGTGGGGCAATGCCATTTCTTGTTCTCCTGGGTTCGAGGTGCGTTCGCTCGGCGAGGGCCGAGGCGCACCTTTGCGTGCGTGGCGCGGTTCTATCGACATGCTGCTCGCGCAGCGCCAACCATACGTTGGCTTGGCGGCCGATGACTAGTATCGCGATGCCGTCGCGCTGATACTTTTCTGATCACGGCGCGGCGGGGAAGTGCGGCTCGCCGGTAGCGGATTCCACACGCTTGAAATATTCGCCAGCCATCTGGATAAAGGGTTTGACCGCCGGGTTGTCGTTGTCCAGGCGTGAGGCCATGTAGATCTGCGCCACCGGGTCGGCATCGCGCAGGCGGCGAAACTGCAACTGGCCGGGGTACAGATGGCGCGCCGCCGCGGGCACGATGGCAACGCCCAGGCCCGCGCGCACCAATCCCAGGATCGAGTGCGTCTGGCCCAGGTAGTAGCGGTAGCGCGGGCTGACCCCGGCCATGGCGAACAGGCCGGCGATGCAATCATGGAAGTACCGGCCCTCATCCGGTGAATACATCACGAACGGCTGCTGATCGAGGTCGGCGATCCCCACCTGTGCGTGCGTCGTCAGCGGATGCTCGTTGGCCATGACCACCAGCAGCGGCTCCTGACTGATGAGCTGATAGTTGAACCCGGCGTGTGAGTGGGACCACCGCACGAAGCCGATATCCAGCATGTTCGCTTCCAGCGCCTGGATCTGCGCGCCGGAAACCATTTCGCGCAGATCCACCCGCACATCCGGCAGCTCGATAGCGGTGTATTCGAGCAGGCCCGGGATCATCCGATAGCTGCTGACCGCCGTGAAGCCCAGCAGCAACTGCCCGACCTCACCGCGCTCCAGGCGTCGCGCGCTGTCGGCGGCCTGCTCGGTGTAAGCCAGGACGTGGCGGGCATCGCGCAGGAAATGCTCACCGGCAATGGTCAGTTTGACCCGCCGATTGCTGCGTTCGAGCAGGGTCACGCCCAGCGAACGCTCGAGCAACTGGATCTGTCGGCTGAGGGGCGGCTGGGTCATGAACAGGCGGCGGGCGGCCCGACCGAAATGCAATTCGTCGGCGACCATCACGAAGCAGCGCAGTTGATGCAGTTCCATGATTCAATTCTTGTATTGATCGATTCAGTCTCTATGTTAGACGCGCATCGTCAGTTTTCCTACTCTGGTTGCAATCCGCAGGCTTGGGTGTCTGTGGCCATAACAACACAGCCCTCCACGCAGGGGGCCGGAGAGCTTCATGAACACCAGCCCCATGAATGCCAAGACCGCTTCCCTGGCGGTGCCCATCGCCGAGGCCAAAGTGGGCCGCCGCCGTTTCGTCATCCTCTCGCTGATCTTTATCGTCACCGTCCTCAATTACGCCGACCGGGCGACCATGTCGATTGCCGGCACCGGAGTGGTCAAGGACCTGGGGCTCGACCCGATCATGCTCGGGATGATCTTTTCCGCATTCGCCTGGGCCTATGCGCTGGGGCAAATTCCCGGCGGCTGGCTGCTGGACAAGTTCGGTGCGCGGCGGGTCTACGGTTGCAGCCTGGCATTGTGGTCGCTGTTCACCATACTGCAGGGTACCGTCGGCTGGATAGGGCTGGTCGGTTCCACGGCAGCCATCACCTTGTTCGGCATGCGCTTTATGCTCGGTCTGGTGGAATCGCCAGCGTTCCCGGCCAACAACCGTATCGTCTCGTGCTGGTTTCCTACCAGCGAGCGCGGCACTGCGTCGGCGTTGTTCAACTCGGCGCAGTACATGGCGGTGGTGGTGTTCGCCCCATTGATGGCGTGGCTGACCCACACGCTGGGCTGGGAGCATGTGTTCCTGTGGATGGGCGTGCTGGGCCTGGTGGCTACGGTGTTCTGGTTCGTGCTCTACCGTGAGCCGTTGAGCGATGCGCGCCTCAGCGAATCCGAGCTGGCCTATATGCGCGAGGGCGGTGCATTGGTCGATCTGGAGGCCAATCGCAAGGCCAGCAAGCCCAAGCTCAAGGCCGCTGAAGTCATGCAGCTGTTCAATAACCGCACCCTGTGGGCGATCTATCTGGGGCAGTACTGCATCACCGCGCTGACGTACTTCTTCATCACCTGGTTCCCCATCTACCTGATCAAGGGCCGCGGCATGACCATCATGGAAGCCGGCTGGGTGGCTGCTTTGCCGGCGATCTGCGGGTTCTCCGGTGGCGTGCTGGGCGGGGTGGTGTCCGATTATCTGATCCGCCGCGGCATGCACCCTTCGCGGGCGCGCAAGACGCCCTTCGTGTTCGGCATGGCGCTGGCAGCGAGCCTGGTATCGGCCAACTACGTCGATGCCAATTGGATGGTCATCGCCTTGATGGCCCTGGCGTTCTTCGGCAAAGGGCTGGCCGCAGTGGGCTGGGCAGTGCTGTCCGACACCGCGCCCAAAGGCATGGTCGGCCTCAGTGGCGGGGTGTTCAACGGCATCGGCAATATCGCCGGGATCGTCACGCCGGTGGTGATCGGCTATTTCGTGGCCGCCACCGGTTCGTTCAATTCGGCGCTGTGGTTCGTCGCCGCCCATGGCCTGATCGGCATCTTCGCCTACGTGGTGCTGGCCGGGCGTTTCGAGCGGGTGGAGATTGCCCCGGCGCAGGGTGATTGACGGCTGAGCCAAGTGCACTGAGTACTCTGGGCGCGAAGGTTGTCTTAACATCACCCGACACTTTCGCCGCATCAGGACCTTCGATGACTCACCCCCGTATCGGCTTTGCCTGCATGTACCGCCACCCCGAGCGGTCGCTGTCGGCCAGCGCGTTGAAACTTATCGAGGCGCCGTTCAACCCGCGCACCACCACCTTGCGCTGGATGGACAGCGTGTCGCCACAGCAGGCGCGGGACAAGCTGGTCGAGGTGGTCACCCACAACCTTGCAGCGCAGTTGCGCCTGCTGGCCTATGTCGCCGAGCTGCCTGCGCCATTGCGCATGCTGCGCTTGAGCAGCGACTTGCTGCCGTTCTACAGCCACGTCAAGGTTCACGCGTTCTACCAGGAACCGGCCATTCGAACCTGGCTCGGCGAAGGCTTCGCCGCCATCGGCGAGCTGGCGCGCCAGGCACAGATTCGCCTGTCGTTTCACCCCGGGCAATATTGCGTGCTGGGTTCCGACCGACCTGAAGTGGTGGACAACAGCCTGGCCGAATTCGAATACCACGCCGACATGATCCGCATGATGGGCTACGGCACGCGCTTTCAGGACTTCAAATGCAACGTGCACATCGCCGGCCGCTTGGGCGCGCAGGGCATACGGGGTATCTGGTCGCGGCTGTCCGAAGTGGCGCGCAACTGCATCACCTTCGAGAACGAAGAAAAGACCTACGGCGTCGACAATTGCCTGCAACTCGCCGACCTGGCACCGGTGGTGCTCGACATCCACCACTGCTGGATCAACGAGAACGACTACATCGCGCCGGACGATCCGCGGGTCGAGCGCATTATCGACAGCTGGCGCGGCGTGCGCCCGACCATGCACTATTCCCAGCCCCCCGAGCATCTGCAGACCCTGGGTTTCTCGGCCGAACAGAAGCTGGAGATGCCTGCGCTGCTGCAGTCGGTGAGCAAGCGCGACCTCTATGGCCATAGTGACCTCATGTGGAACCACTGGACCAACTGGTATGCGCTGCAGTTCCTGCCGCGGTTCGACATCATGTTCGAGGCCAAGGACAAGAACCTCGCGACCTTGGCGTTTTATCGGGAGTATTTGGCCAGATAACCCGCCATCTCCACCTCCGGCAGCGTCCCGTTGCGCATCGACAGGCTTCAGGCGTGGCCCCACTGGGCGGCATCAGTTCATTCAGCGCATCGCTCAAGTGCCCGAGGCTGAACGGTTGGATCACAGCCTGGTGTCCGCGAGGATGCGTCACCCTGACAGGACAATGGTCGGCGCGCAGGGTCTTTAACGCATCGCCGCTGGCAGCTGCCCGCAGACCCGCGTATCGTTCGCACCGCGCGGCCACTCGGCACTGCCCGCCAAGCTCCGTTCGCCCACGGGGCGCGGCTTTCGTCGCGCCGCCCGCAAAGGGCCATTCCCTACCGCTTCGTTCGAGTACTGACCATGACGCCCGCCCGCGCCAGATTTACCGAGGGCTCGGTTTTCAGCCACATCATCGCCGCCGCCAGTACCAGTGCCTTGAGCCTGCTGGCGATGTTTCTGGTGGATATATTGACCCTGGTCTACGTCGCCAGGCTCGATGACCAGGTGGCGCTGGCGGCCGTCGGCCTGGCCAAGACCCTGACCTTCATCAACGGCGCCTTCGTTTCAGGCGTGGTGATCGCCGCCGGTGCGGTGCTGTCCGAGCGTATCGGCAAGCACGCGAGCAAGGCGTTGGCGCGGCTGGTCAGCCATCTGCTGATCATGGTGCTCTGCGTTTCGGCGGCGGTGGCGGCCCTGGAGTGGCTGTTTGTCGTCTACCTGGCGCAGCGACTGGGGGCCGACCCCGAAAGCTACGGCACCGCACGGCGCTTCATCGCCAGTGTGCTGCCGACCAGCATGCTGATCGCCGCCATGCAGATGTGCGCGCAAATGCTTCGTGCCCAGGGCCACGTGCGCCTGGCCCTGGCGGTGCTGCTGTCGGGAGCCGCGACGCTGGGGCTGGCGGATCCGTTGTTGATTTTCGTCTGCGGGCTCGGCCTCGATGGCGCCGCACTCTCCTATCTACTGTCGGCGCTGGTGTCTTTGGCGGTCGGGCTGGTGCTGGTCAAGCGGCATATCGGCTTGTCGGCGACGGTCAATCTCAAGCGCCTGAAGCTGCACGTCGGCCTGACCTTGCCGATTGCGCTACCGGCCATGTTGGGTAATCTGGCCATGCCCGTGGGCATCACCTGCCTGATGATCGTGCTCACCGGCCTGGGCGCTTCGGCGCTGGCCGGCATGGCCGTGATCGACCGCATTCTGCAATTCGGTTTCTGCGTTTTCTTTGCCCTGCCCAGTGCGCTGGTGCCGGTGCTGGCACAGAATCTGGGCGCAGGATGCGATGACCGGGCACACACCGTGATCAAGGTCATTCGCCGGTTGGTGGTGCTCTATGGTTTGTCGATATGGCTTTTGCTGATAGTGTTCGGGCCGTACGCCGCCGACTACTTTCACCTGCAGGACAGTGGCCGGGCCATGTTCCAGGCGTTTTGCCGATACGGGGCAGGGCTGTGGATTCTCTATGGGCTCGATTTCGTCGCCCAATCCATGTTCCTGACCATGGGCCGGGCCTGGTGGGTGCCGGCCTTGGGCTGGCTGCGCGGAACCCTGGGCTCGGTGCCCTTCGTCTACGCCGGTGCATACCTGTACGGTGCTACCGGAGCGGTGGTCGGCATGTGGTGTGGCAATGCCCTGGTGGCGGCGCTGGCCGTCGTCATTGCGTCGCGCCAGGCGCGGCAGTTTTTTGCCGAGCGCCGCGTTGGCCAGCGTGGTCGGACTGCGGCTTGTCCTTGATCGAATCATTCGGCCGCTGCCAGAGCGAGCAGTCAATACGGCCGACAGCTAATGGAATCGCATGCCTGTGACCGATACTCCTGACTCCCCGCAAGCGCCCGCCGGCCCCAAGCGCCGAAGGGCACCTAAAGGCGAAATGCGCCGTATGGCCTTGCTCGATGCGGCGACCGAAGTGTTCGCCCGCGACGGTTACCTGGGCGCTTCGATGCGTGATGTCGCCGATATCGCCGGCATCACCACCGTCGGACTGCTGCATCACTTCCCCAACAAGGTGGCGCTGCTGCGCGCGTTGCTGGATCGGCGCGACGAGCGCGTGACGGAGCGCTTCAGCGACCTGGAGACGGCGCCGACGCTGGAGGGCTTCGTGAAGTTCCTCACGCTGAGCATGAGTTTCAGTGTCGAAGACCGGCGTGAATGCCAGGCCTCGGTGATGATCAATACCGAAAGCCTCTCGGACAAGCACCCGGCGTTCCCCTGGTATCAGGAAAAGTTCGAGATCGTCCACGGCCATGCGCAGGCGCACCTGGCGGCGCTGGTCGAAGCGGGGGAGATACGCGCAGGCGTCGACGTGAAAGCCTTGGCCCAGGAGATCTTTTCGATGATGGACGGGCTGCAGATCCAGTGGCTCAGGGGCCGCAAGCAGGTCGAAGTGAAGCACGTCTTCGACCTTTACCTGCAGCGCCTGGCCAGAGATCTCAAGCCAGACTGACGGGCTCGTCCCTGAGCCCTGACATCCTCAGTAGGTTTGTGCGGTGTTGACCTGCACTGCCTTGCGCAGCGGGATCGGCAGCGGGTTGCTGTCACGAGTGGTCAACTGCTCGGGATAGAGCGTGGTCAAGGTCTGGCTCAGGGACAGATCTTCCGAGTCGGTGCCCACGCGGATCTTGAACTTGCCGGCATCGACGTTCCAGCTGTCGGTGTTGTCCACGTAGTAGGCCAGCGAGCGCGAGTCGAGCGGGATGCTTACCGTTTTGCTCTCGCCAGGCTGCAGGTACACCTTGGTGAAGCCCTTGAGTTCTTTCTCCGGACGGTCGACGGTCGAATTCACCGGCTGCACGTACAGCTGTGCGACTTCATAGCCGGCTTTGTCGCCGGTGTTTGTCACGGTGAACTTGGCGTTGACGGTGGCCCCAGGGGTCAGCACATTGGACGACAGTTTCAGGTCGCTGTAGCCGAAGGTGGTGTACGATAGACCGAAACCGAACGGGTACAGCGGCTTGGTGTGGTTCTTGTCGTAAGCGCGGTAGCCCAGATACAGACCCTCGCTGTAGGTCATGCTGGTCAGGGCGTTGTCGCCGCGATAGGCCGCCGGGTCCGGATACGAGGCGTAGCTGGCGTTGTCCTCGATGCTCTTGTCGATGGTGACCGGCAACTTGCCCGACGGGTTGACCTTGCCGTAGAGGATCTCGGCCAGTGCCTGACCGCCTTGCTGACCTGGCAGCCAGGCCTGCAGCGAGGCGCCGACTTTCTTCGCCCATGGCTGCATGTCTGCAATGCCGCCGCCGTGCATGACCACGATGGTGTTGGGGTTGGCCTTGGCCACGTAGCTGATCAGCTCGGCCTGTTGGTCAGGCAGCTCGTAACCGTGGTCGGAGCCTTCGCCTTCGTTTTCATAGTTGGTACCGACGGCGACCACCACCGCGTCGTACTTCGACAGATCCTTGGGTGGACGCAACGCCGCCCAGCTCATCTGCACGCCTGCCAGGCCACCCAGCGCCGGGGTGAAGTTGGCCGCCGAACGACGGTATTCGAGTTTGACCGTGTACTGCTTGCCAGCCACCAGTGCGGCGGTCTTGCCGGAGGTGACGATGGCGTTAACCACGTCGCCGGAGTGCGGCACGCCGTCGCTGTCGATGACCAGCTCGTCGTTGACCCAGACCTTGTACGGGCCATCGGCACGGACCTTGAACACCTGCACGCCTGAGACGGTCGGCTTGATCTTGGCGGTGAAGCGCGCCGAGAAGGCGCCGGCGGTTGGCGTGAAGCCGGACACCGAGGTAGTGCCGGCGTTGGTGACGTTGGTGCTGGTGGTCCAGTTGAAGTTCACCCCTGGCTCGACGCGGGTCAGCGCCGGATCACCGGAGAAACTGGTGTTGGCGTAGTACTCGGCCTTGACGCCCGAGTTGCTGATGCCGCTGCTGCCGGTCGCCGGCTGGTACCACACCGAGGCCTGCGGATTGAGGCTCAGGTCCGACAGGTAGGTGACATTGGAGCTGCTGGAGGCCAGTTGCTGCAAGCCGCTCAACTCGGTGACGTAGCTGTTGGGCGGCGAGTTGGCGGTGCCGAACGGCGATGCTGGTGCCTGGGCGGCCCAATCGCCGATCACGGCAATCTTGGCGGACTTGGCCAGTGGCAGCAGCGGCTTGCCTGCGCTGGTGTTTTCGTTGCGCAGGAGCACCATGGCTTCGCGAGCGGTGTTCAGTGCCGCGCGTGCGCCGTACTCGGTGTGCACCAGAGTCTGCGCGCTGTTCGGGTGCTCCTGCAGGTCGTAACTGACGATCCCGCGCAGGTTGCGCTTGACCTTGTCGTCGATGACGTTCTGGGTCAGTTGGCCGCTCCACAGGTACGGCATCAGGTTGGCTTCGGTGAATTGCAGGCCCGACGGCATGTCGATGTCGGTGCCGGCCCAGGCGCCCTTGAAGGCATCGTGGATGGCGTTGAAGTCGCTGATCACCATGCCTTGATAGCCCCACTCACCTTTGAGCACGTCGGTGATCAGGTGGTGGTTTTCGCAGGCGTAATCGCCGTTGATCTTGTTGAAACCGCACATGATCGAGGCGACGTTGGCGTTCTTGACCATGGATTCGAAGCCCGGCAGGTACATCTCGCGCAGGGTGCGTTCGTCGACGACAACGTTGAGCGCCTGGCGGTTGGCTTCCTGTTCGTTGGCCAGGTAGTGCTTGCCGCTGGCCTGGATACCCTGGGCCTGGATGGCGTTGACCACTGCCGGTGCAAGCACCGCGCCGAGGAATGGATCCTCGCCGCTCAGGTACTCGGCGGAACGGCCGCCATACGGGGTGCGGTACAGGTTGACGCCCGGGGAGAGCATCTGCTGGCCTCCGGAGATACGCGTTTCGTAGGCGATGGCCAGGCCGAATTCCTTGGCGCGGTTGATGCTCCAGGTCGCTGCCAGTGCAGACTGCGATGGGTACGCGGCGCCGAAGGTAGCGTTGTTGACGTGTACGCCCATGGAGGAGTCGTAGGCGACCGTGCCCTGGATGCCCCACTTGAGCAGCGACGGGATCATATGACCGTCGTTGACACGAGTGAAGTTGATTTTTTCCGACTCGCTCATGTTGTCGAGGATCGAGCTGACGCGCGCTTCGACGGCGTTACCGGTGGCAGGCGTGACCTCGGCCAGCGCCAGGTTGGCCTGGCCAACGCTGAAGGCGAGCAGGCTCAGGCTCAGGGTCTGTTTGAAAGTGGACAAGGCACACGTCCTTTTAGGCGCAGCGAACGAATGGGCGGGGCGCGATAGGCTCATGGCTGTTGCACCTGTGCCGGGGCATCGTCGGTCGCCACTGGCGCGTCGAGCAGGGCCGAAGAGCTTTTCTGGGTGGTCTGGCTGATCTGCGAAACGCCTGAAAGTTGATCGCGTTGCGCTTCGACCTGCTCGCGCAAGGTGGACGCGGAAGTGGCACTGGCGGATGCCGAAGTTGAATCTGCAGCGAACACGGAGAAACTTTGAGCGCAAAGGAATATTGCGCCCACGACAGGCAGCATGGGTCGGATCATCGATATTGACTCGATCAGTGGAAGAGGCGGTAGTTGATCGACCTGGGGCAGGGATTGTCCCGAAGTTGGTCGAAGCATAAGTCTCGATGATGCACTTAAAAGTTCAATGGCCGCAAAGATATTTTCCCCGGACGAAAAAAACGCGGAGGAAAACCGACTCTGCGCGTTTCGTTCGTTAAGGTTTGATGCCAAAAAAACGAAATAAATTAGAATAAAACGTCGTGCAAATCGGTTATACAGGTTTTCTATGGCTGTTTGTAGCGATTTAACGGCATTTTATTTTATTCAGTAAACCTAGTTGCAATTAGGTTTAGCGGTCTGTTAAGCTTCCTCGGCGATCATCCTGGTCTCTTGTTGAGCGATGATTAGTTCATCTTGTGCGCGGGTGAAAGTTGCCGATGTGTTCCTGAAAAGATCGCGGTGTTTACCTCTTTAATATTAATCAGATCATTAAACTCCAGGCCGTTCCGAATCCGGGTAACGGTCTCTGAGCGGTTATTTGGCAGTAGCGTTAAATGATCTCAAACAGCCCTTTGCCCATACCCTCGCAATCACTGGTCTGCGATTGGTTGATTGAAAACTCCGACCTCAAGATCGCGGACCTCAACCGTGCTCGCAAACTGTGCCTGGCCGAAAGCGGCAACGATGGCCAGGTGTTGAGCATCCTCCTGCGTCTGGGGGCGGTGCGTGACGAGCAGGCCGTGGAGGCCTACACCACCTTGCTCGAAGTACCGCGTTTGGCGGCGGATGAGGCGCTGCTCGTCAGCCCCCCGCAGATCATCGGCAGCGAGCGCTTCGTGCGCCATTACGGGGTGGTGGCGGTGGCTGTCGGTGACGACGAGGTCACCGTGGCCGCCAGCCCGCCGCTGTCGCAATACGCGCTTGACGCAATGAGTTACTGCGCGGGCAAGGCGCTGACGTTGCAGGTGGCCACGGCCGCTGAGGTCAACGCCTTGATCGAGCGATTCTACGGTCAGGGCCGCAGCGCCATGGACGCGTTGATCGAGTCTCTGGATGAAGAGGGCGGGCAGCAGGATGACATCGAGCACCTCAAGGACCTCGCCTCGGAAGCGCCGGTGATCCGCCTGGTCAACATGATTCTGCAGCGTGCGGTGGAGGACCGTGCCTCCGACGTGCATGTCGAGCCCTTCGAAGGCCAGCTGCAGGTGCGCTATCGCATCGATGGCCTGTTGATCCAGGGTGAGGCGCCGCCTAGCGCTTATGCCGCGGCGGTGATTTCCCGCCTCAAGATCATGGCGCGCCTGGACATCGCCGAGCGGCGCTTGCCCCAGGACGGGCGCATCATGCTGCGTATCCAGGGGCGTGAGCTGGACCTGCGGGTGTCGACGGTGCCCACCGCATTCGGCGAATCGGTGGTGATGCGCTTGCTCGATCGCCAGACCCTGAGCTTTGATTTCCCCACCCTCGGTATCGATGGGCCGCGCTTGGCTACCCTGCTCGAACTGCTTGAACGCCCCCACGGCATCCTGCTGGTGACCGGGCCCACGGGCTCGGGCAAGACCACCACGCTGTACACCGCGCTGTCGCGGCTCAACACGCCCGAGCGCAAGATCATCACCGTCGAAGACCCGGTGGAATACCAACTCGCGGGTATCAATCAGATTCAGGTCAAACCGGCCATCGGCCTGGATTTTCCGGCGGCGCTGCGCTCCATCGTGCGCCAGGACCCGGACGTCATCATGATCGGTGAAATGCGCGATCTGGAAACCTGCCGCATCGCTATCCAGTCGTCGCTCACCGGCCACCTGGTGCTTTCGACGCTGCACACCAACAGCGCTGCCGCCAGTATCACCCGCCTGCTGGACATGGGCGTCGAACATTACCTGATTGCCTCCACGCTCCAGGGCATCGTCGCCCAGCGCCTGGTACGCCGGCTCGATCCGGCCACGCGCATCGCTTTCGAAGCCCCCGCCGAGCTGATCGCCCAACACGACCTGGAACGCTACACCGATGCCCGCCCGATCCTCTTGTACAAACCGGACGAGCAGGGCAGTGGGGGTGGCTATCACGGGCGCAGCGCCATCACCGAACTGCTGGTCATGAACGATGAACTGCGCAGCCTGCTGATGCGCCAGGCCGATGCCGCGACGCTGGAGGCCGCTGCCCGTCGGCATGGCCTGATAACCCTGTTCGAGGACGGTTTGCGTCAGGCCCTGGCGGGTATCACCTCGCTCGAAGAAGTCCTGCGGGTGGCGCGCGGTGACTGATCGGCACACCTTCAAGTTTCGCGCCCTGGACGCCGATGGCGCGATGCAAAAGGGCAGCATCGAAGCGGCAGACGAGCAGGCGGCGGCGAGCC
This sequence comes from Pseudomonas sp. GW821-FHT01A09, assembly GCF_058986725.1. Lineage (NCBI taxonomy): Bacteria > Pseudomonadati > Pseudomonadota > Gammaproteobacteria > Pseudomonadales > Pseudomonadaceae > Pseudomonas > Pseudomonas sp. GW821-FHT01A09. The sequence goes on along the minus strand of NZ_JBYSWB010000032.1, from coordinate 1,228 downwards.
GATTGCAGGCCCGCGGCTTGCTGGTGCTGAGACTCGAAGCAGGCACCGCCGCGGCCCTCCGGTCAGGTGCGGCCAGCCTGCTCGATGGCGCTCGGTTGCTCAGCTTTACCCAACAGATGGCGACCTTGCTCGGTGCCGGGCAACCGCTGGAGCGCGCCCTGGGGTTATTGCACAAACAGGCTGGCGCGGCCAGGCGGGCGGGCTTGATCGGACGTATTCGCGAACAGGTCAAAGGTGGCAAGCCACTGTCCCAGGCGCTGGAAGAAGAGCACGGGCAGTTTTCGACGCTGTACATCAGCCTGGTGCGCGCCGGTGAGGCAGGCGGCGCGCTGGACGTGACGCTGGCGCAGTTGGCGGAGTATCTGGAGCGCAGTCAGAAGCTGCGCGGCGAAGTCGTCAACGCGCTCATCTATCCGGCGTTCCTGGTGGTCGGCGTATTGGCTTCGCTGGCCCTGCTGCTGGCCTATGTGGTGCCGCAGTTCGTGCCGATCTTTCGCGATCTGGGCGTGCCGATCCCGTTGATTACCGAAGCCATTCTCGCCTTGGGCGAATTCATGAGCGCTTATGGGTTGATGGTGCTGGGCGCCGTGGTAGCGATGCTGTGGACGTTCGCGATCGCACGCCGCCAGCCGACCCGACGGCGTCGACACGATTTGCGCCTGCTGCGGGTCCGGGTGTTGGGGCCGTTGCTGCAGCGCCTCGAAGCCGCGCGCCTGGCACGCACGCTCGGCACCCTGCTGGGCAACGGCGTATCGCTGCTGCAAGCGCTGCTCATCGTGCGTCAGGTGAGCGGCAATTTCGCCATCCGCGCCCAGATCGAACAGGCCACCGAGCGGGTCAAGGGCGGCGGTACCTTGGCCAGCGCCTTCGGCGAGCAACCGCTGCTGCCGGAGCTGGCGATCCAGATGATCGAAGTCGGCGAACAGTCTGGCCAGTTGGGCGCGATGTTGCTCAGGGCGGCCGACGTGTTCGATGTCGAGGTCAAGCGTGGTATCGATCGTCTGCTCGCCGCGCTGGTGCCCACGCTTACCGTGATCATGGCGGTGATGGTCGCCCTGATCATGCTCGCCATCATGCTGCCGCTGATGAGCCTTACCAGTAATATCTGAGGATTTTCCATGTCTCGTTTCAACGCTGCACGCCGTGGTCGCCAAGGCGGCTTCACTCTGCTGGAAATGCTCGCGGTGATCGTGCTGCTGGGCATCGTCGCCACCATCGTCGTGCGTCA
>NZ_JBYSWB010000031.1:0-78446 GCF_058986725.1 Pseudomonas sp. GW821-FHT01A09 | reverse complement strand
CACCTCCAAGTCACCAGCGTGGCCACCACAGCCAAGCTGGTTGCGCTTACGCGCAACGCGCCATGCCTGGCGCACCACAAAAAAAGCAGCCCGAAGGCTGCTTTTTTATCAGATCAAAACTGCACTCAGGACAGTTTTTCCTTGATACGTGCGGCTTTACCAGACAGGTCACGCAGGTAGTACAGCTTGGCTTTACGCACGTCACCACGACGTTTCACGGCCAGGCTGTCGATTTGCGGGCTGTAGGTCTGGAAAGTACGCTCTACGCCAACACCGTTGGAGATTTTACGTACGGTGAACGCACTGTTCACGCCGCGGTTGCGCTTGGCGATAACAACGCCTTCGAACGCCTGCAGACGTGCACGATCGCCTTCCTTCACTTTCACCTGGACGACAACGGTGTCGCCTGGGGCAAAGGTAGGGATCTCTTTGGTCATCTGCTCTGCTTCGAGTGCAAGGATGATTTTGTTGGTCATGCTGTGCTCCTAAGGAAAATCTCTCGATTTACCATCGATACGTTAACTATCGTCCCGCTCACGAAGATATTCCGTGAGCAGCTTGTTCTCTTCTCCAGAAAGCGAGCGTCTTTCCAGAAGATCGGCACGTCGTTCGTAGGTCCGCCCAAGGGACTGCTGCAAACGCCAGCGCCGGATATGTGCGTGATTGCCACTCAGCAACACGTCGGGAACACGCTGATCCGCATACACCTCAGGTCGGGTGTAGTGCGGGCAATCCAGCAGACCATCGGTGAAGGAATCTTCCTGCGCCGAGTCCGCATGCCCCAAAGCTCCGGGCAGCAGTCGTGTAACCGCATCGATCAAGACCATGGCTGGCAGCTCGCCGCCAGACAGCACGTAATCTCCAATCGACCACTCTTCGTCGACATGAGCCTGAATGAACCGCTCGTCAACGCCTTCATACCGCCCGGCGATCAGAATCAACGACTCCGATTTAGCCAGTTCCTGCACCGCACCTTGTGACAACGGTCGGCCTTGTGGCGACAGGTAGATCACCTTCGCCGCTTCCCCTGCTGCGCTTTTGGCCTGGGCCAGAGCGTCTTCCAGAGGCTTGATCTTCATTACCATCCCGGGGCCGCCCCCAAAGGGCCGGTCATCCACCGTATGGTGGCGATCCGTGGTGTAGTCCCGCGGATTCCAGCAGGTCAGTTGCATCAACCCCTGCTTTACCGCGCGGCTGGTAATGCCGTACTCACTGATGGCCGAGAACATCTCGGGGAACAGGGTAATCACTTCTACACGAAGGCTGGCCATCGCTTAGAAGTCCGCATCCCAATCAACCCTCATCTCGCCAGCGGCCAGATCGACCTTCAACACGCATTGCGCCGTATAGGGCAACAGGCGTTCACGATCATCCAGGCTGCCCGCGCAGGGCTTCACCACCATCACATCATTAGCGCCGGTCTCCAACAGGTGATCGATGGTGCCGAGCAGTTGCTCCTGCAGATCGATGACTTTCAGGCCTTGAAGCTGGTACCAGTAGTACTCGTCTTCAGCCAGGTTGGGCAAAAGGCTACGCGAGATGCATATCTCGTAACCGGACAGAAGACGAGCTTCGTCGCGATCGTCGAGGCCTTTGAGCTTGGCGACCAGATCCTTTTGAGTGGAACGGCCACTGACCAGCTCTACCTGTTTGACTACAACGCCATCACGCTTGAGCGTCCAGGTCTTGTAATCGAGCAGGTTTTCTATCGGATCGGTAAAGGAAAAGACCTTCACCTCGCCGCGAACGCCGTGTACCGAGAAAATCTTGCCGACGACGATCAAGTCATCAGCGCAATCGGGCGTCGCGTTCATATTGCTCAGGCCGCAGCCTTGGCAGCTTCCTTCAACAACTGAGCAACGCGCTCAGAAGGTTGTGCACCAACGCTCAACCAGTGGTTGACGCGCTCTTGGTTCACGGACAGACGGATTTCCTGACCACGAGCAACAGGGTTGAAGAAACCAACCTGTTCTTTGTGCGAACCGTCACGTGGGTTACGCGAGTCGGTTACGGTCAGTTGGTAGAATGGGCGCTTTTTGGAGCCGCCACGAGCCAGACGAATGGTTAGCATTGAACATCGTTCCTGTAGTCGGTGCTGCAAATCATAATGCACAGCGGGCACACGGGTGCCCGAAAGGCCGCATATTCTCAAGGAATACACGGACTTTTGCAAAGCCTTTTTCCGCAGGATCAGGCGCGCAGTGCTGACTTGCCGATAAACCGTTGCATGCAACGGGTTTTGGCCCTTGGGCCGGCCGACCCGCACGAGGCGAGTCTATCGTTCGACAGCGCCAGTAGCAGCGCCATCGAACCGAATACTTTACATCCTCGGCATGCCACCGCCGCCAGGCATCATGCTGCCCATGCCGCGCATCATCTTGGCCATGCCGCCTTTGGTGGAGAACTTCTTCATCATCTTCTGCATCTGCTTGTGCTGCTTGATCAAGCGACCGATGTCCTGCACCTGAGTACCGGAACCCATGGCGATCCGGCGCTTGCGCGAACCGCTGATCAGGTCAGGGTCGCGGCGCTCGGCCGGGGTCATGGAGTTGATGATGGCTTCCATCTGCTTGAACTGCTTCTCGGCGGCACTCTGGGCGTTGCCCATCTGTGCCAGATTGACGCCGCCCATGGTCGGCAGCTTGTCCATCAGACCACCGAGGCCGCCCATGCCTTTCATCTGCACGAGTTGGTCGCGGAAGTCTTCGAGGTCGAAGCCCTTGCCCTTCTTGAGCTTCTTGGCGAGCTTGTCGGCCTTGTCCTTGTCGAGGTTCTGCTCGGCCTGTTCGATCAGGCTGAGCACGTCGCCCATGCCGAGGATGCGCGAGGCGATACGGTCAGGGTGGAACGGCTCGAGCGCTTCGCTCTTCTCGCCCATACCGATGAACTTGATCGGCTTGCCGGTGATGGCACGCACCGACAGTGCGGCACCGCCACGAGCATCGCCGTCGACCTTGGTCAGCACCACACCGGTCAGCGGCAGGGCGTCGCCGAAGGCCTTGGCGGTGTTGGCGGCGTCCTGGCCGGTCATGGCGTCGACCACGAACAGCGTCTCGGCCGGCTTGACCGCTGCGTGCAAGGCCTGGATCTCGGCCATCATTTCGGCGTCGATGTGCAGGCGACCGGCGGTATCGAGGATGACCACGTCGATGAACTTGAGCTTGGCCTCACGAATCGCCGCGTTGGCGATGTCGACGGGCTTCTGGCTCAGGTCGGAGGGGAAGAAGGTCACGCCAATGTCGGTGGCCAGGGTTTCGAGTTGCTTGATGGCCGCCGGACGGTAGATGTCCGCCGATACCAGCATCACGGTCTTCTTCTTGCGCTCTTTGAGAAAGCGCGCCAGCTTGCCAGCGGTGGTGGTTTTACCCGCACCTTGCAAACCGGCCATGAGAATGACCGCTGGCGGCGTGACGTTGAGCACCAGGTCTTCGTTGGCGGCGCCCATCAGGCTTTCGAGCTCGGCCTGGACGATCTTCACGAACGCCTGCCCTGGCGTCAGGCTGCGCGACACCTCGGTGCCGACGGCGCGTTCCTTGACGGCGTTGACGAAGTCCTTGACCACCGGCAAGGCGACGTCGGCCTCGAGCAGCGCCATACGCACTTCGCGCAGCGTGTCCTTGATGTTGTCCTCATTCAGCTTGGCCTTGCCGGTGACATGGCGAAGCGTCTGTGAGAGCCGGTCGGTTAGATTTTCAAACATGCGCGATCCTATACAGGTTCGGTTGAACCGAGGTTTTGGTAGCGGGTGGCTCGAGCGCACTCAAGGGGCCCGCTCCAAGGGCAGGTCGGCGATTATAACCAAGACTGAGGCCGGCCGACACTGCCGGTGAGTGCAGTCTTTCGTCCGGCGCGCTTTCTATGCCAAACTCGCGCCTTTAGAGCCCGCTCGTCAGGACTTATGCCCCCCTTGTCACCCAGCCTGTTACCCAGCCTCGCCGCCGCCCTTTTATATGCCGCTGCGACCGTCTATCAAGCGTTGCGCCTTGGCCAGGGCGAAAAGGCCAGCCGGCGACTGCTGTTCGTGCTCGGCACCCTGGCGGTGCTCGCCCACGGCACGGCGCTGTTTCCTCAGCTGTGGACCGCGCACGGGCTGAGCCTGGACTTTCTCAACTCGGCCAGCCTGATTGCCGCGGCGGTCATCGCCCTGACGCTGGTAGCCTGTTTCAGCCTGCCGGTGCACAACCTGCTCATTCTGCTGTTCCCGCTGGGGATCATCACGGTGCTGCTGACCCAGTTCGTGCCCAAGGGCACCGTACCGTTCATCGATGAAGAGCCCGGCATCCTCGCGCACATCCTGCTGTCGCTGCTGGCCTACGGCATGTTCACCATCGCCGTGGTGCAGGCCTTGCTGCTGCTGTTGCAAAACCATCAGCTCAAGCACAAGCACCCAAAAGGCCTGATCAAGAACTTCCCGCCGCTGCAAACCATGGAAAGCCTGCTGTTCGGCTTTCTGTGGGCCGGCTGGGCACTGCTGTCGATGTCGTTGGTGTCCGGCTGGCTGTTCGTCGAGAACCTGTTCGCCCAGCACCTGGTGCACAAGACCCTGCTCGCCTGCCTCGCCTGGATCGTCTTCAGCGTGCTGCTGTGGGGGCGCAACCGCCTCGGCTGGCGCGGCCACAAGGCGATCCGCTGGACCCTCTCGGGCTTCTGCCTTTTGATGTTGGCGTACTTCGGCAGCAAGCTGGTACGCGAATACATCCTGCACATCTGACGGCGGATCATGGACACTTTGCCTCTGGCTCCCCTCTTCTGCCTGTTGGCGCTGGCCTTGCTCTGGGCCGCGCTGTTCACTGCGGTGGAAGCCGCCCAGCACCAGCTCAATCAACGCGCCAAGGGCAAGCGCAAGGCCCCGGAAACGCCGACCCTGCACGCGCCGCTCGACAGCCTGGTGCTGTGCGTCACGGTCTGCAAGATCATCACCATCACCCTGAGCACCACGTTGGGCATGTACCTGTGGGGCGATCGCGGTGCCTGGGTGGGGGCCTTGATCATCGCCGCCGTGCTGCTTATCGTCGCCGAATTTCTGCCGCGCCAGCTTGCCCGGCGCAACCCCGAAGCGTTCATCTTGCTGGGCAATACCTTGCTGCGCTTGCCGCTCAAACTGCTGTACCCGATTGCCTGGGTGCTGGCGGGCTTCGCGCGGCTGCTGGCGCAGCCCTTCAAGGTCAAGAGCGAAAACGGCAGCACCGATCACGATGCGCCGTCACCGCGCTCGGTGCTGGACGAGCTGTCTAGCGAAGCGCGGGCCAACAAGCCGCACCTGATCAATACCCTGCATGCACTGGACAAGATCACCGTCAACGACATCCTGGTGCCACGCAACGATGTCGACGGCATCAACCTCGACGACTCCATCGAAGAAATCACCGATCAATTGATCGCCAGCCGCCATACGCGCCTGCCGGTGTTCCACAGCGACATCAATCTGGTCGAGCGCGTGCTCAACACCCGCCAGATCAGCCACCTGCTGCCACGCCGCGAATTGACCCTGGAAGCCTTGCTCGGCGCCTGCTACGAAGCCTACTTCGTGCCGGAAAGCACGCCGCTGCAGATGCAGCTGCTGAACTTCCACAAGCAACAACGGCGCCTGGGCGTGGTGGTAGACGAGTACGGCGAAGTGCTGGGGCTGGTGACGCTGGAAGACATTCTCGAAGAAATCGTCGGCGAGTTCGAAGACGAGCACGCCGAGGACAATCCTCATATTCATCCGCAGGCCGACGGGCGCTTCGTCATCGACGGCGCGGCCTCGCTGCGCGACCTCAACCGCAGCCTGGGCTGGCACCTGCCCAGCGATGGCCCCAAGACCCTCAACGGTTTGATCACCGAGGCGCTGGAAAGCATCCCGGAGAGCAGCGTGTGCCTGAAGCTGGGGCGCTATCGCCTGGAGATCCTCGAAACCGAGGACAACCGCGTCTCGCGCGTGCTGGTATGGCACACCAGCAGCCTGCCACCAGCACTGTAGCGAGGGGGCTTGCCCCCAACTGAGCAGGCCAGTGACAGAGGTGTCGCTGATACGATTTTCGGGAGCGAGCCCCCTCGCCACGGGGTTTAGCGCCTTGTTGGGCCACAAAGCGTTGATCCAGAGCGGTGGCGTTCCTATAATCGAGGCGCTTACCCAGCCCGCCGGCACCTGTGCCCACCCGCACTTGACGTGATCCGGCCAGTCAGCCCGCCTGACAGTTCGTGCGCATGCTTGCCGCCAGCCGCTCCCATCCCGAGCCTGGCCCGCGCCCGCCCCCATCCCCGGGGCGCCTGTCCCGCACCACAACCATAACAATCCGCTGCTGCGAAGCCCGGCCTTGCGCCCAGGCGTCTTCGCCGCAGCACGACTGCCTAGGGATATCCGCATGACCAGCCAGACCCTCCATAACGAGGCCAGCGCCGCGCCACCGGCCAACTCCGCCGCGCGCGTCGCCACTGCCAGTTTCATCGGCACGGCCATCGAGTTCTATGATTTTTATGTGTACGCCACCGCCGCCGCCCTGGTGATCGGCCCGGTGTTCTTCCCGCAGACGTCCGGCACCGCGCAGATGCTCTCGGCGTTCTTGACCTTCGGCATCGCCTTTCTCGCCAGGCCCCTGGGCTCGGCGCTGTTCGGTCACTTTGGCGACCGTATCGGCCGCAAGTCGACGCTGGTGGCCTCCCTCCTGCTGATGGGCGTGTGCACCACGCTGATCGGCGCCCTGCCCGGCTACGACGCCATTGGCGCCTGGGCGCCGATCCTGCTGTGTGTACTGCGCTTCGGCCAGGGCCTGGGGCTGGGCGGTGAATGGGGTGGCGCGGCGCTGCTGGCTACCGAGAACGCCCCCAAGGGCAAGCGCGCCTGGTTTGGCATGTTCCCGCAACTGGGGCCGTCGATCGGCTTCCTGCTGGCCAACGGCTTGTTCCTCACCCTGGCGGTGGGTCTGAGCGACGAACAGTTCCGCAGCTGGGGCTGGCGCTTGCCGTTTCTGCTCAGCGCAGTGTTGGTGATGCTGGGCCTGTATGTGCGCTTGAAGCTCGAGGAGACACCGATCTTCGCCAAGGCCGTCGCCCGTCGCGAGCGAGTCAAGATGCCGGTGGTCGAGCTGTTCAGCCAGCATTGGCAGCCGATGGTGCTGGGCGCTGCCTCCATGGTGGTGTGCTATGCGCTGTTTTACATCTCGACGGTATTTTCATTGAGCTACGGGGTGTCAACCCTGGGTTATACCCGCGAGGGCTTCCTGGCAATGCTGTGCTTTGCGGTACTGTTCATGGCGGCGGCGACGCCACTGTCGGCCTGGCTGAGCGACCGTTACGGACGCAAGCCGGTGCTGATCGTCAGCGGTCTGCTGGCGGTAGCGAGCGGCTTCACCATGGAGCCGTTGCTGACTCAAGGCTCGACGGCGGGGGTGCTGGTATTCCTGAGCGTTTCTCTGTTCTTGATGGGGGCGACCTTCGCGCCCATGGGCGCCCTGCTGCCGGAACTGTTCCCTACTCACGTGCGCTACACCGGCGCCTCGGCGGCGTACAACATCGGCGGGATAGTCGGCGCCTCGGCCGCACCGTTCTTTGCGCAGAAGCTGGTGGCGATCGGCGGCTTGAGTTATGTCGGCGGGTACGTGTCGGCAGCGGCAGTGCTGAGCGTGCTGGCGGTGCTGTGCCTGAAGGAAACGCGGGATGAGAATTTGAGCCAGGTTGGCTGACCACCGTCAATGTAGCGAGGGGGCTTGCCCCCGAAAGACCCGGCCAGTGACACAGGTGTCGCTGACAGGATTTTCGGGGGCAAGCCCCCTCGCTACAGGGTCAGGTGCGGCTGTTACAGCTCTACCTTGACTGCCTGAGCCGCGCGGGTCGCCTTGGCGCGTGCCGCTTCGATCGACTCGTCACGGGCCAGCGCCACACCCATGCGGCGCTGACCGTTGACCTGCGGCTTGCCGAACAACCGCAGCATGGTATCCGGCTCGCTCAATGCCTCGCCCAAGTTGGCAAAAGCCGTCTGTGTCGACTGCCCTTCCACCAGGATCACCGCCGAAGCCGATGGCCCGAACTGACGGATCACCGGGATCGGCAAACCGAGGATGGCCCGCGCGTGCAGGGCGAACTGCGGCAGGTCCTGAGAGATCAAGGTCACCAGGCCGGTGTCATGCGGGCGCGGCGACACTTCGCTGAACCACACCTGATCACCCTTGATGAACAGCTCGACGCCGAATAGCCCGCGACCACCCAAGGCCTCGGTCACCGCGCGCGCGACGCGCTCGGATTCCGCCAGCGCCACCGGGCTCATCGCTTGAGGCTGCCAGGATTCCTGGTAATCGCCCTTCTCCTGGCGATGTCCGACCGGCGCGCAGAAGGTGGTGCCGCCAACATGGCGAACGGTCAGCAGGGTGATTTCGTAATCGAAATCGATGAAGCCCTCGATGATTACCCGCCCCTTGCCGGCCCGCCCGCCTTCCTGGGCGTAATCCCACGCCGTTTGAATGTCGTCCTCGCCTTTGAGCAGGCTCTGGCCCTTGCCCGAGGAGCTCATCACCGGCTTGACCACGCACGGGAAGCCCAGGTCCAGGACCGCGGCGCGGTAGTCTTCGAAGGTGTCGGCGAAGTGATAAGGCGAGGTCGGCAGGTCCAGCTCTTCAGCGGCCAGACGGCGGATGCCTTCGCGGTTCATGGTCAGCTGCGTGGCCCGCGCGGTCGGGATCACCGTATAGCCTTCGGCCTCCAGCTCCACCAGGGTGGCGGTGGCGATGGCTTCGATTTCCGGGACGATGTAATGGGGCTTCTCAGCCTCGATCACTGCGCGCAGGGCGGCGCCGTCGAGCATGTTGATAACGTGGCTGCGGTGCGCGACCTGCATGGCTGGCGCATCGGCATAGCGATCGACGGCAATCACCTCGACACCCAGGCGTTGCAGTTCGATCACCACTTCCTTGCCCAACTCGCCTGAGCCACACAGCAAGACGCGGGTCGCGGTCGGCGACAGGGGGGTTCCGATACGGGTCATTTCAGGTCCTCGAACAATAAGGAGGGGTCGCGGGCGCAAGGCAGCCACCCGATAAAGGCCGGCATTTTACATGACCGGGCATCCGCTGTTCAGCGGCTGGCGACGTTTTTGCGCGCTCGCCAGTGCATGGCCATCCACACCACGCTGACGCCGGCGAACTTGGACGCCAGCGCGGTGCCGACCACGGCCGGGGTCAGGGCGCCGATCATGCCGAAGAAGATGAAAGTATCCAGCGGGATGCTCAGCGCCGAACTCAGCCACAGGCGGTCATGCAGCGGTCGCCTGGTAATGGAAAACACCAGCCAGTCGATCAGCTCCGAGAGCCCGAAGGCGGTGGCGCTGGCCAGCGCGATGGCAGGGTCGGAGGTGACATAGGACAGCACCAGTGCTGCCAGCATCGCCAGGAAGGTGCCGTGACCGAAGCGGGTCTGGACCATGTCGCGCAAGACGAACACCAGCCCGCCCCAGGCCGACCAGATGACATCCAGATGCGGCGCCGCAGAAAAAGCGTAGTTGATCAGCACGACGCTGGCGATATAAGCGATCAGAAAGGGCATGGGATTGTGGGCAGGCAACGAGAAAGGTATCCAGTTTACACCTGTGCGCTTGGCTCCAGGGCCTCATCGCGGGCAAGCCTTGCTCCCACCGGTGCACGACTCGCTACTGTGGGAGCAAGGCTTGCCCGCGACAGGGACGGCCCGTTCCACACCGATGTCACTGACTGAACAGCAACCCCTGCGTCCTCGCCCGCTCGTGGCACTGAGCCAATACTGCACGCCGCTCGGTGTTGTCCATACGCCCCCAACGGGTGATCTCCGCCGCGGTGCGCTGGCAACCGGTGCACATGTCGTGGTCATCCAGCGCGCAGACGCTGATGCAGGGCGAGGCGACCGGGCGTTCGCGCTCAGTGTTCATGCCGGGTCCACGGGTTTGAGATCGCGGGCGTAGCGCCGGGCATTGTCGACGTAATGCTGGGCCGAGAGCCGCAGGCCTTGCTTCTGGACCTCGGTCAACTCGCGCACCACTTTGCCGGGGGAGCCCATCACCAGCGAACCATCGGGGATTTCCTTGCCCTCGGCGATCAACGAGTTGGCGCCGATGATGCAATGCTTGCCGATCTTCGCACCATTGAGGATGACCGCATTGATGCCGATCAGGCTGTAATCCCCAACGGTGCAGCCATGCAACATGGCGTTGTGGCCGATGGTCACACCGGTACCTATGGTCAAGGGCACGCCCTCGTCGGTATGCATCACCGTGCCATCCTGCACATTGCTGTTCACACCGATATCGATCAGCTCGTTATCGCCGCGCAACACAGCGCCGAACCACACGCTGGCGCCGGCTTGCAGGCGCACCTTGCCGATCAGCGTGGCACTGGGCGCAGTCCAGCTGCTGGCGTCGAGTTCGGGAGCGTCATCGCCCAGGCGGTAGATCATGGAGAGATTCCTCGGTCGAAGCGTCACACCGGCGTGAAGTGCGCAGGCGGACGGTGCAGGCTGATATCGGCGTCATACAGCAGGTTCATCAATTCGACGATCATGATCGCCGACAGGCCCCAGATCTTGTAGCCGTCATACCGATAGCTGGGCACATACCAACTCTGTCCGGCGTAATCGATACGGTGGGTGTGCTCGCGCGGATCCTGGCGAAAGAATTCCAGCGGCACGCTGAAGACCGCGGCGATCTCGGCATCGTTGGCGCGGTATTCGACGAAGTCGGGGATGATGCCCACGAAGGGCGTGACCTTGATGCCATGCTTGGACACCAGCGGGCTCAGGGGTCCGACGATTTCCACCAGACCGGGCGGCAGGCCGATTTCCTCTTCGGCTTCGCGCAGGGCGGTGTACATCAGGTCCGGGTCTTCAGGGTCGCGACGGCCGCCGGGAAAGGCGACTTCACCACCATGGGTGGATAGCCCCTTGGCGCGCAGGGTGAGTACCAGTTCGGGCGTGTCTCCACGAGTGATGGGCAATAAAACGGCGGCCTCGGGAAAACGCTGATCCGTCTCCAGGGTGCGCGGCGTATGACTGCTTACACGGCGAAGTAGCTCGTCCAGCATGGCTTCTCTCAATGCGTTGCTTGCCCTGCATGATGCACCAAAGCGACGCGGCGCCCAAGTGCTGTTTGCTCGCCATGCCAGGATCTTCGCTGCCCTTTCCGGCCCTTTCGCGGGCAAGCCTTGCTCCCACAGAGTCTACAGTTCCAGCGGCGCACACCTGTGGGAGCCGGGCTTGCCCGCGAAAGGGCCGGGGCGGCTTGCGGGGAAGCACCGGCAGGCGCCAAGATAGGCGCATCGACCCGGAGGCCTTCCATGAAATTCTGCAGCCAGTGCGCCCATCCCGTCAGCCAGTTGATCCCTGAAGGCGACAACCGGCTGCGCTTCGTGTGCGAGCACTGCCACTGCATCCATTACCAGAACCCCAATATAGTCGCCGGTTGCCTGCCGATCTGGGGCGATCAGGTGCTGCTGTGCCGGCGCGCCATCGAGCCGCGGTACGGGTTCTGGACCCTGCCTGCGGGGTTCATGGAGAACGGCGAGACCCTGGAACAGGCCGCCTGTCGGGAAACCGACGAAGAAGCCTGCGCCCGCGTGAGCGACCTGGCGCTCTACACGCTGTTCGACCTGCCGCATATCAGCCAGGTGCATGTGTTCTTCCGCGCCACGCTGGCCGATCTGGATTTCGCCGTGGGCAGCGAAAGCCTCGAAACCCGCCTGTTCAAGCAAAGTGAAATTCCCTGGTCGGATCTAGCTTTTCCAACCGTCGGACGTACCCTAGAATGCTACTTCGCCGACCGGCTGGGGGATCACTATCCGGTTCGAAACGAATCATTGCCCCCTCTGCTCGCCGCGTCGTCGGGCAGCCCTACCTGACGCCCTGCGGGGCGCGTATTCATTCAGGATGTCGTTCCATGCGCTGGTTGCTTGCCCTGCTTTGTCTGTCTGTTCCGGCGCTCGCCTGCGCAGAGCTCACCGTCACGGTAATCAAGAGGCCTGTCACCTCGGTGGCGCAGCCGGCGCCCTCCCCTGCCGCCCAGCAACCTGCCACCCAGCAACGCGTCGTTCCGGCACCGCCTCCTGCTCGGCTCGCAGTTCCAGGCGCGGCAGCTTCTGCACCGACCGTCAAAGCGGTAGTGCCCTCGGTGGCCTTCGCCCCTGCGACCACCCTGCCACAGCCCGTCACCCCTGCCCGGGCGCTGGCCGATATCACCATCGACAAGGTGCTGGTGATCAAATCGGCCCATCGCCTCGAACTGATGAGCCACGGCGAACCGGTCAAGGCCTACAAGATTTCCCTGGGCAAGCAGCCCCGCGGCCCCAAGCTCGCCGAAGGCGACCGCCGCACCCCCGAGGGCTTCTACTGGCTCGACTGGCGCAAGACCAGCGACCGCTTCAACCTGGCCATGCACGTGTCCTACCCCAATATCGATGACGCCGCCCGCGCCCGTCGGGAAGGCACCAACCCCGGCGGCATGATCATGATCCATGGCACGCCGATCAGCGACGATTACCCGGAATGGTACTTCGCCTCCCTGGACTGGACCGATGGCTGCATCGCCATGAACAACGCCGATATGCGCGAAGTATGGTCGCTGGTCAAGGACGGCACGATGATCGAAATCCGCCCCTGAGCAACCGCCGCCCTGTGTCGAGGGCCATCCTGGATTGAACCCATTGAAACGGTCGTAGGAATTGCCCTACGCGCCTCTCGGTTGCGCCTGACGAGGGCGTAGGAAGCGTCCGGCCGACGCCCGCAGCGCCGCTGAGTAGAGTCACCCGCTACCAATCCACTCGGGTGATGCACATGAGGCAAGGCATCGGCGGCCGCCTTCCACAAGGGGTAATGGCGCGCACCAGCACGTTGAGTGCCTTGGCTCTCGGCCTGCTGTTCAGCTCCGATATCGCCGCCCAGGACCTCACCGACGAACGCCGCTCGGTGCGCGAGCGCGAACAGCTGGAATACCAGCAGCGCCTGCGCAGCCTGCAACGCCAGCCACTGCGGCCAGACGCGCCACAACCCGCCCCCACGACAGCGCAATCGCCCAGTGCTCAATGCTGGTGGATCAAGGGTGTGCGGCTGTCCGGCAATCAGCTGATTGCCCAAGATCGCATTACCGCCGCGCTGCAAGCGCATCTCTCACCCTGCATGGACAGCGCACAGATCAATCGCCTGCTCGCGGCCATCACCGGGCTCTACGTGCAGGACGGTTATATCGCCAGCCGCCCGCAACTGCTGGGGTCACCTCAGGATCGGCAGCCGCTGGACATCGTCATCACCGAGGGCTTCGTCGAAGCCATCGAGCTCGGCGACCCGAACCTGCCACTGTCGCTGCGCAGCGCCTTCGGCGACTTGCTTGGCCAGCCCCTGCAACTGCGCACGCTGGAGCGCGGCCTGGAGCAACTCAACCGCCTGCGGTCCTTCGACCTCACCGCCGACATCGAACCCGGCACCACCGCAGGCGCCAGCCGCATCGTCATCCGGGCGCAAAGCCGATCGTCGCGCTGGAGTTTGGGCGCCCATTTCAACAACAGCGGCAAGCCCGACATCGGCCGCCAGCAACTGCAGGTTGCCGCCAGCCTCGACAGCCCGTTGCACCTCAATGACTTGATCCATGCCAGCGTCGGCCAGACACTCGATGCCGGTCCGGCCATGAGCCGCAGTGCGAGCCTCTACTACAGCCTCCCGTGGCAAGCCTGGACGTTCAGCCTCAACGCCGCCCATGCCGAATTCCGCATACCGCTGAAGCACGATCTGCATGGCCGCAGCACCCTGCTGGGGGCCGGGGTGGAGCGCAGCCTGTGGCGGGATCAACAACGCCTGCTCAGCGCTACCTTGCGTCTGGACCAAAAGGCCTCCGATACCTTTTTAGGCGACCAGCAGTTGGGCATCCAGAGCCCGAGACTCCTCAATGCCGAAGCAGGCCTGAACCTGTTGTGGGTGCAACAGGGCATCTGGACCGCGTATCTGGGTTACAGCCGCGGCCTGGGCAATTGGGACGGCCGCGATACCGTCGCTGCGCAAGCGAACGCACCCCGCGCCCGATTCGGCAAATGGCGCGGCACGTTGAGCTACCTGAACCAGCGCCCCTGGGCAGGGCGAACCTGGCAGTGGCAGAGCCAACTGAGCGGCCAATACAGCAACGACCCGCTACCGCCCATCGAGCAGCAATCTCTCACCGATGAATACGCCGTACGCGGCCTGCGCGACCTGTCGCTGTCCGCCAGCACGGCGGCTAACTGGCGCAACACCCTGAGCCTGAATCTGCCGCTGACCGTCGGCTGGTCGCTGGAGCCTCATCTGGGCGTGGACCTGGGCTGGCGGCGCATCGAAGGCTGGCAACGCAACAGCGCCGAGCCCTTGGCCAGCAGCGGGAAAATCGCCGGTGCCGCTCTGGGCGTGGCGCTGATCGAGCGCCGCGCCCGCCTGAGTCTCGCCTACCAACACAGCCTGTATCTGCAAGACGCCCGCCTGCCGCCCGGCTACTGGCGCCTGGAGCTGTCGCTGAAACTGTGAATCACAACAACAAGAGAACCTTCCATGATCAAGCTAAAACACCCCGCTTGGCCGCTGCGCCCGAACCCGCTGCGCTGGGTCATTTCCAGCCTGCTGCTGACACCGGGGCTGGCCCACGCCAGCGCCCCTCAAGGCATCGAAGCCGTGGCCGGCCCCGGGGGAATGCCGCTGGTGGACACCTCCCGGTCGGTGCCGGTGGTCGGTATCGTGCCGCCCAGCCCACAGGGTATCTCGCACAATCAGTATCAGCAGTACAACGTCGGCGCCGAGGGCGTTGTGCTCAACAATTCCCTGACTCCCGGGGCCTCGCAGCTCGCCGGCCAACTACCTGCCAACAGCCAGTTCAGCGGCCAGGCCGCCTCCACCATCCTCAACGAAGTCACCAGCCTGCAGCGCTCGGCCATCAACGGCCCCCAGGAAATCTTCGGCCAGGCGGCGGACTACATCCTCGCCAACCCCAATGGCATCTATATCAATGGTGCCTCCTTCATCAATGCGCCGCGTGCCTCCTTTGTGGTCGGTTCCCCGCAATTCGACAGCGTCGGTCAGCTGCACCTCGACACCTTGCAGGCCGAGCGGTTGCTCGAAGTCGGCCCGCAAGGCCTGCGCAATGATCAAGGCGCCATCGCCCTGATCGCCCCCCGCATCGAGGCCCAGGGTGACGTACTTGCACCCGGCAAGCCGCTGGACATCCTCGCGGGGCGCAATCGCATCCGCCATGCCGATAACAGCGTGACCGAGTCGGCCCAGCGCAGTCAGGCCGAGCAACGCTACGATGCCAGCCTGTTCGGCGCCATGCGTGCCGGGCGCATTCGTATCGTCAGTACCTCCCAGGGCGCCGGGGTACGCCTCGCCTCGCCCCTGATCCAGGCCGATGACGGTGTGCAGATCCATTCGGCCGGCGAACTGCAGCTCATCGGGGACAGACGCGACGCCAATGACATCAAGCTGACCCGACTCGACGCCGGCGCCGGCCACCTGGATCTGCGCAGCGAGGGCGATATGCACTTGAGTGCGCTGGACGCCTCTGGGGGCCACATCAATGTGCGCACCAGCAAGAACCTCTATCTGGACGCCGCTACCCGCAAGACCATCGCCAAGGACAACGAAAACTGGGAGAACAAAGCCTGGTTCGTGACCACCGAAACCTATGACCGCGAGCGCACCACCACCGAGACCCGGCAGCTCGGCAGCCTGTTTTCCACCTCCGGAGACATGGACGTGGAGGTGGGCGAAAACGCTACCGTGCGGGGCGCTTTCGTGCGCGCCAATGGCGAATTGCGGATCAAGACGGGCGGCGATCTGCAGATCGAGGCGGCTATCGACCGCACGCTGGTGGCGCAACAGAGCGCCCACCGCAAGCACCTGTGGCGCCAGGACAGCCGCAGCGAAACCATCGAGGAAACTGCCGAGCAAAGCCTGCTGCTCGGCGGCGACATCGCCCTGCACAGCGGCGGCAAGCTGCGTATCGGCGGCAGCAGCCTGGAAAGCCGCAACGATATAGCGATCAAGGCGCGCAGCGTCGATATCGATACGGTCGCCCTGAAAGACAGCAAGAGCGACAAGAGCTATCGCGGCGACCTGGTGTCCGGGCATTTCTTTGGCGATACCGCCAAGGACGGCGACCAGCGCGTGACGCATCAGGGCAGCAAGGTCGATGCCGGCGGCAAGCTGATCATCGAGACCGAGCGCCTGGCGGTACGTGGCAGCCAGGTCAAGGGCCGCGCAGACGCGCAACTGATCAGCCAGGCGGACGGGGTGTTCATCGAGAGCGTCGAGAACATCCGCAAGGTCGAGAGCAGCACCGACAGCAGCCAGGTGTTCGGCCTGTTCAAGGACGACCGCAGCCAGGCGCACGATGACACCCGCAACCAGGGCAGCGAAGTGCACTCGCAGAGCAATCTCAAGGTCGTCAGCCCGCAAGAGATCGTCGTGCGCGGCTCCAAGGTGATTGCCGATGGCGCGCTCGATCTCGACGCGGGAGGCGATGTGAAAATCGAAGCGGTCAAGGATCGAACCCTTGAAAAAACCGAGCACATCACCCACGGTTTCTCCGCCTCGGCAGGCGAGACCAAAGTGGCCGAGGACGGCAAGCCCGGGAGCAAGCAGTTCATGGCGCAGGTGGGCTGGGAGGTCAACAGCGACCGCACCGAAACCGTCGGCGAGCAGCTGCAGGGCAGCCTGGTCCAGGGCAAAAACCTGGACATCATGGCCAAGGGTGACGTCGTCATTGATTCCTCGAAGGTGAAAACCACCCAGGGCAACGGCAAGATTACCGGCGACAACCTGCGCTTCACCAGCACCGATGCCCACCAGACCCACGAACGGCAAAGCACCCGCTCAGGTGGCTATATCGGCGTCGAGGGCGGCATGGATCGCATCGGCAGCGCCTCACTCGGCGAGCATGAGACCCAGCGTACCCTGGTGCAGGGCACCCAGGCCGGTCGCACCGAACTGGAAATCAACGGCGATCTGCAGATGATTGCCGGAAACGGTCAGGGGTTGATTGAAAAACAAGGCGCCAAGGTCGAGGTCGCCGGTACCTTCACTGAGCAGGCCGGCGCGGTCGACAATAGCGCCGTCCACGATACCGCCAGCACCAGCACCGAGCGCACCAGCTGGAAAGGCAAGGCCGGGTTGAGCGTCGAGTACAAGGACATCACCCGCCCGCTGGAAAAGGTCGCCAATGAAGAGGAACAGACTCGCCTGCAGCAGAATGGCGTCGAGGATGCCATGGACCCGCCCAGCCTCGGCATCGACATTGCCGTCGCTCACCAGCAACGCGCGGCCAGCGAATTGAGCAGCACTGCTCGGGGAACCGAGATCAACGCCAAGCGCATCGACATCGATGTCGCCGGGGCGCTCGATGACGTCGGCACTCACTATGCAGCGGACAAGATCAATATCCACGCCGATGAGCACCTATTGCGTGCTGCCGTCAGCAAAACCGGCAGCACCCTCGATCGCCTGGACGTCGACACCTCGTTGCGGGTCGATACCGTGACCGGCAGCGATATCAATGCCAAGGTACTGGGCGTCGGCAGCTCGCTGAACAGCGCATCCACCAAGGAGACCGCGGTGCCAGGCAGCCTGACTGGCAAGCAAGGCATCGGTATCCAGGTCGGCACCCAGGGCCTCTATGAAGGCACCCGAATCGACGGTGGTACCGGCGATGTATCCATCACCAGCGGTGGCGCGCTGGCAATGCCTCAGGCCAATGACCGACAGAGCACCGACGAACAGGCTCTGGGCGGCTTTGGCCAGCTCAAGCTCAGTACCACGCCCGGCGCCGGCAAAGGCGCCTTGCTGCTCGGCAAGCTCGACAGCAAACAGGGCCACACCGAGGACTCTCAGGCGCGTGTCGCTCAGATCGACACGACCGGCACGGTCAAGCTGCAGAGCCAGGGCGATATGCGCCTCGAAGGCACGCACATCGGCGAGGCCCAGCAGCCGGCGGATATCGATCTGTACGCTGGCGGCCGCATGCAGGTAGTGGCCAGTACCGATAATCATCAAGCCAGCGGCCATGGCATGGGCGGTGCGCTGCAGGCCGGGGTATCCGGTAACCCGACCTCGGGGGCCAAAGGTGCCAGCCTTGGCGGTGCCTTCGCCACATCCCGGGTTGACGAGCAGGCGCAGACCGCTCACGGGGCACAATTGAGTGGTCGTGAACGCATCGCCATCGGCAGTGCGGCCAAGGCCGACGACGCTGTCCACCTGCAGGGGCTCAACACCGAGAGCCGCGCGCTGCAGGTGAGCGCCAGCAATGGCGGCGTGCTGGTCGAGTCGGCGCAATCGACCGATCACCGCGACAACATCGACCTCGCCGCAGGTGCGGGGATCAGCGCCAAGAACAACCCAGCCGATACGAGCGCCAATACTTCCGGGCTCTATGGGCGGGTGAAGCTGGGACTCGAGCAACTGGATAGCACCACTCACAGCAACGCTCGACTCAAAGCCGACTCACTGACCATCAACAGCGCCGCAGACACCCGGCTGGCCGGTGCCAACCTGGAAGCCGGCAATATCACCGGCACTGTCGGCGGCGACCTGCATGTCGAGACCCGCCAGGATCAGGTCGACGGCCTGGCGGTGAACGTCGATCTGAAACTGAGCAAGGAGAAGAACCCCCAGGGCCTGGTTAACGGCGCCACCTCGCTGGCCGGCCCCTTCGGTGCCAAGGTGCAGGACGCCGCTGGCAAGCGGCTGTCGAAGGTCGATCCGAACATCACCCCGACCGCGGCCATCGACGTGGTGCAACAGCATCGCAATACCGCTCCTCAGGCAACCGCGTTGAACGCCAGGCAGAACATCGATCTGCAGGTGCAAGGCAACACCACGCTGACCGGCGCGAATCTGGCCGCAGACAACATCGATCTGGGCGCTGGCGACGTGACGAAAATCGACCTGAGCGGTCAGGACTATCGGGCAGAAGGGGGTATCAACGGATCGAATGCGCCGTTGGATCTGGTGAGCGGAGTGAAGGAATCATTCGGCAAGGGTGCCGATAACGGGGTCAATCTGGGGCTGATCAGAGGGGCTGGGCATAATCAGACGCAAACGCTCAACGCAACCGTGCAGGAGCGCTGAGCCGAATCAGAACGTCTCGAGCCGCCAGACTTCATAGGCTGGCGTCTCGTAGGGATGGGCGGCCTTGAGCGCGGTGACCACATCGGCAATCACCGCTTCATCGACCACCAGCTCGACCTTCCACTCCACGACGTTTTCGACGATGCCGCTCTGGCCAATGAACGGCTGGCTGCCATTCAACGGCCGGAACTGGCCCTCCCCCAACACCTGCCAGCAACACTGGTCATAGGCACCGAGGCGTCCCCCGCCTGCCGTGAAGACCGCCTGCTTGACGGCCTCCAGATGGCTGGGCGGGACGAAAAAGGCCAGCTTGTACACGCCTTAGTTCACCCACACACGGGCGTTGCGGAACATGCGCATCCAGGCGCCGTCTTCGTTCCAGTCGTCCGGTTTCCAGGAGTTCTGCACGCCACGGAACACGCGCTCCGGGTGCGGCATCATGATGGTCACGCGGCCGTCGCGGCTGGTCAGGCCGGTGATCCCGCGCGGCGAGCCGTTCGGGTTGGCTGGATAGGTCTCGGTGACCTTGCCGTGGTTGTCGACGAAGCGCAGGGCCACGCAACCGGACAGGTCGGCTTGCAGCAAGGCGTCTTCGTTGGCGAACTCGGCGTGACCTTCACCGTGGGCGATGGCGATCGGCATGCGCGAACCGGCCATGCCCTGCAGGAAGATCGAGTTGGACTCCTGCACCTGCACCATGGCTACCCGCGCCTCGAACTGCTCGGAACGGTTGCGCACGAAGTGCGGCCAGAACTCCGACCCCGGAATCAGCTCGTGCAGGTTGGACATCATCTGGCAACCGTTGCACACGCCGAGGGTGAAGCTGTCGGTGCGCTCGAAGAACTGCTGGAACGCATCACGGGCACGGGCGTTGAACAGTGCCGATTTGGCCCAACCTTCACCGGCACCCAGTACGTCGCCGTAGGAGAAGCCGCCGCAGGCGACCAGGCCCTTGTATTCGTTGAGGTCGACGCGACCGGCAAGGATATCGCTCATGTGTACGTCGATGGCGTTGAACCCGGCACGGTCGAAGGCCGCAGCCATCTCGACCTGGCCGTTGACGCCCTGCTCGCGCAGCACCGCCACTTGCGGGCGCACGCCTTTCTTGATGTACGGCGCGCTGATGTCGTCGTTGACGTCGAAGCCCAGCTTGACGCTCAGGCCCGGGTTGTCTTCTTCCAGCAGCGCGTCGAATTCCTGCTCGGCGCACGTGACGTTGTCCCGCAGACGCTGGACCTGATAGCTGGTCTCGGCCCACTGACGCTGCAACAGACGACGCTCGCCGGTGAAGACGGTCTCGCCATTGAAGCTGATCCGCACTTCGCCGTTGTTGACTGGCTGACCGATCACCGCAACGCAGTCACCACCCAGGCCGGCCGCGCTGAACTGCGCGAGGATGTCCGGGGTGGCGTCCTGGCGAACCTGGATCACCGCCCCCAGCTCTTCGTTGAAGAGGATGGCGGGGATTTCCGCGGCATTGTGGGCCAGGGTATCGAGGTGCAGATTGAGGCCGCAGTGACCGGCAAAAGCCATCTCGACCACGGTGGTGAGCAAGCCGCCATCGGAACGATCGTGGTAGGCCAGCAGGTGGCCGTCGGCGTTGAGGCCTTGAATCACCGCGAAGAAAGCCTTGAGGTCTTCGGCATCGTCGACGTCCGGCGCCTGGGCAGCGAGCTTGCCGTGGGTCTGGGCGAGAATCGAGGCGCCCATGCGGTTCTGGCCGCGACCGAGGTCGATCAGCACCAGGTCGGTTTCGCCCTTGTCCATGCGCAGTTGCGGGGTGAGGGTCTTGCGAATATCGGTGACCGGCGCGAAGCCGGTGATGATCAGCGACATCGGCGAGGTCACGCTCTTCTCGGCGCCCTCTTCGCTCCAGCGGGTTTTCATGGACATGGAGTCCTTGCCCACGGGAATGGTAATGCCCAGCTCGGGGCACAGTTCCATGCCGACGGCCTTCACGGCGTCATACAGACGCGCGTCTTCACCCGGGTGCCCGGCAGCGGACATCCAGTTGGCGGACAGTTTGATATCGGACATCTTGCCGATCGCCGAGGCGGCGATGTTGGTCAGGGTTTCGCCGATCGCCATGCGCCCGGAGGCCGGAGCGTCCAGCAGCGCCAGCGGCGTGCGCTCGCCCATGGCCATGGCTTCACCGGTATAGACGTCGAAGCTGGTGGCAGTGACGGCGACGTCGGCCACCGGTACCTGCCATGGGCCGACCATCTGGTCACGGGCCACGAGGCCGGTGATGGTGCGGTCGCCGATGGTGATCAGGAAGCTCTTGCTGGCAACGGCCGGGTGGTGCAGGACGCGCTCCACCGACTCGGCGAGGTCGAGCGTGCTCGGGTCGAAATCGTCCCCCACCTCGGTTTCGCGCACGGCGCTGCGGTGCATGCGCGGCGCCTTGCCCAGCAGGACTTCCAGCGGCATGTCCACGGCGTTGTTGCCGAAGTGGCTGTCGGTCACCGTCAGTTGCGGCTCGGCCGTGGCTTCGCCGACCACCGCGAACGGGCAGCGCTCACGTTCGCAGATGGCCTGGAAGCGCTCGAAATCTTTAGCGTCGACGGCCAGGACGTAACGCTCCTGGGATTCGTTGCTCCAGATTTCCAGCGGCGCCATGCCCGGCTCGTCGTTGGGCACATTGCGCAGTTCGAAACGACCACCACGGCCGCCGTCGTTGACCAGTTCCGGGAAGGCGTTGGACAGGCCGCCCGCGCCGACGTCGTGGATGAAGCTGATCGGGTTCTTGTCGCCCAGTTGCCAGCAGCGGTCGATGACCTCCTGGCAACGGCGTTCCATTTCCGGGTTTTCGCGCTGTACCGAAGCGAAGTCCAGATCAGCCGAGCTGGCACCGGTGGCCATCGACGAGGCAGCGCCGCCGCCCAGGCCGATGAGCATGGCCGGGCCGCCGAGCACGATCAGCTTGGAGCCGACGGTGATCTCGCCCTTTTGCACGTGTTCGGCGCGGATGTTGCCCATGCCGCCGGCGAGCATGATCGGCTTGTGGTAGCCGCGGACTTCTTCACCATGGGGGGTGTTGATGGTCTGCTCGAAGGTGCGGAAGTAGCCAGTCAGGGCCGGGCGACCGAATTCGTTGTTGAACGCGGCGCCGCCCAGCGGGCCGTCGATCATGATGTCCAGCGCGGTGACGATGCGCTCGGGCTTGCCGTAGGCCTTTTCCCATGGCTGTTCGAAGCCCGGAATGTTCAGGTTGGATACGGTAAAACCGGTGAGGCCGGCCTTGGGCTTGGCGCCACGACCGGTGGCGCCTTCGTCGCGAATCTCGCCACCGGAACCGGTGGACGCGCCCGGAAACGGGGCGATCGCGGTCGGGTGGTTGTGGGTCTCGACCTTCATCAGGATGTGCACGGGCTCCTGCACCGCGCCGTACTGGCGGGTTTCAGGGTTCGGGAAGAAACGCCCGGCAACGCTGCCGACGATCACCGAGGCGTTGTCCTTGTAGGCCGAGAGGACGCCTTCGCTGTGCATCTGGTAGGTGTTCTTGATCATGCCGAACAGGCTTTTTTCCTGACTCTGACCGTCGATGTCCCAACTGGCGTTGAAGATCTTGTGGCGGCAGTGCTCGGAGTTGGCCTGGGCGAACATCATCAGTTCGATGTCGTGAGGATTGCGCCCCAATCCTTCGAAGCTGGTGACCAGGTAGTCGATTTCATCTTCGGCCAGGGCCAGGCCCAGGGAGACGTTGGCGGCTTCCAGCGCGGCACGGCCACCGCCCAGCACGTCGATGGCGGTCAGCGGCTTGGGCTCGGCGTGGCTGAACAGGCCGGCGGCCTCCTCCAGCTTGCCCAGCACGATCTGGGTCATGCGATCGTGCAGCACGTCTGCCACCAGCGCGGCCTGAGCAGCATCGAACTCGCCGGCTACATAGAAGGCAATGCCGCGTTCAAGACGCGTGACGTTGCTCAATCCGCAGTTGTGGGCGATATCGCTGGCCTTGCTCGACCAGGGCGAAATGGTGCCGAAGCGCGGCATGACCAGGAACAGGCGCCCTGCAGGCTCCTGCACCGGCACGCTCGGGCCGTATTTGAGCAGACGAGCCAGGACATGCTGTTGCTCGTCGGTCAATTCGCCAGTGACTTCAGCGAAGTGGGCAAATTCAGCATACAGGCCAGTAACAGCGGGGACTTTCTGGCTCAGTTGCTCGAGTAATTTACCGTGGCGAAAGGCAGAAAGGGCAGGAGCGCCGCGCAGGATCAACATCTTCGGGACAGCCTCGAGAAGGGGTGTGCTTTGAGGCCGTGCATTCTAGCCTAAAGCGCTGCTCAGGGCACCCGAAACGGTGTCGCAGCGCCAATCCGCATGTCGGACTGTCCTGCGCTGCCGCCTTCGAAGGGGCGGACATAGCAGACAACCCCCATTCTGTCGAGATATGGCGACAGACGCGCTTTGCGTATACTGCACCGATGTTTGCCCAGAGAGTTTCACGCTCGCGTTGCGCCAAATGGCTCGGCGCCCTCGGTATCTTCCTGGCGCTCAATGGCTGCGTGGATAAAACCACCACTCTGGAGCGCGTCAAGGAGGATGGAGTCCTGCGCGTCGTCACCCGCAACAGCCCGGCGACGTACTTCCAGGACCGCAACGGCGAAACCGGTTTCGAATATGAGTTGGTCAAGCATTTCGCCGACGATCTGGGCGTCAAGCTGCAAATCGAGACCGCCGACAATCTCGACGATCTGTTTGGGCGCCTGGGCAAACCGGGCGGTCCGGCACTGGCCGCGGCGGGCCTGGTGAGCACGCCGACGCGCGACAAACAGGTTCGCTTCACTCACCCGTATCTTGAAGTCACCCCGCAGATCATCTATCGCAATGGCCAGTCGCGGCCGACCGAAGCGGCCGATCTGGTGGGCAAGAAGATCATGGTGCTCAAGGGCAGCAGCCACGCCGAACAGCTCGCCGAGCTGAAAAAGCAGTATCCCGACATTCAATATGAAGAGTCAGACGCCGTTGAAGTGGTCGACTTGCTGCGCATGGTCGACGAAGGTCAGATCGATCTGACGCTGGTCGATTCCAACGAAGTGGCCATGAACCAGGTGTACTTCCCCAACGTGCGTGTCGCCTTCGACCTCGGCGATGCCCGTCAGCAGCGCTGGGCCGTGGCGGCTGGCGAAGACAACAGCCTGCTCGACGAGCTCAACCGCTACATCGACAACGTCGACAAGAATGGCACGCTGCAGCGCCTCAAGGATCGCTACTACGGTCACGTCGATGTGCTGGGCTATGTCGGCGCCACCACCTTCGCCCAGCACCTGCAGCAGCGCCTGCCGAAGTTCGAGAAGCAGTTCCGCACCTCGGCCAAGACCGAAGAGGTGGACTGGCGCCTGCTCGCGGCCATCGGCTATCAGGAATCCATGTGGCAGGCCGACGTCACTTCCAAGACCGGCGTGCGCGGCCTGATGATGCTGACCCAGAGCACCGCCCAGGCCATGGGCGTGTCCAATCGGCTGGACCCCAAGCAGAGCATCATCGGCGGCGCCAAGTACTTCGCCTATGTGCGCGATCAGCTCGACGACAGCATCCTCGAGCCCGACCGCACCTGGTTCGCCCTCGCCTCTTACAACATCGGCTCGGCGCACCTCGACGACGCCCGCAAGCTGGCGCAGAACGAAGGCCTGGACCCGAACAAGTGGCTGGACGTGAAGAAAATGCTGCCGCGCCTGGCGCAGAAGCAGTGGTACAGCAAGACCCGCTACGGCTACGCCCGTGGCGGCGAACCGGTGCACTTCGTGGCCAACATCCGCCGCTACTACGACATCCTCACCTGGGTGACCCAGCCGCAGCTCGAAGGCAGCCAGGTAGCGGATGGCAATCTGCATGTGCCGGGTATCGACAAGACCAAACCACCCGAGCAGACGCCGCCGCTTTAATGACTACTTATCGGCAGGCTTCGGGGTTCGGGATGTCAGGACACTGTGGCAACTCCCATAACTGCCAGAATGACCAGTCAGAAAGCCTCAAGCCCCCATGCGACGGGCCTTGAAAAACTCACGCAGAATGGCACCGCATTCCTCGGCAAGCACACCGCCCTCGACGGCCACACGGTGATTGAGGAAGCCCTGGGCGAAAAATTGCCCTTGGCTCTGCACGATCCCTGCCTTGGGCTCCAAGGCGCCGAACACCACCCGCGCGATACGCGAATGCACGATCAGCCCTGCGCACATGCTGCAGGGTTCCAACGTGACGTACAGCGTGCTGCCCGGCAGCCGGTAATTCTGCACCGATTGCGCGGCATTGCGGATCGCGACCATTTCAGCGTGAGCACTGGGATCGCTGCCGCTGATCGGGCAATTGAAGCCGCGACCGACGATCTCGCCGTTCTGCACCAGCACCGCGCCCACTGGCACTTCCCCCATGGTCGCGCCCTGGGCCGCCAGCGCCAGCGCTTCAAGCATGAAGTCGCGGTCGCGACTGCGATCGACGATCATCGGCTGACGCATCAGACCACCTCGATCGCGGCCATCAGGCCGGTTTCCATGTGGTCGATCACATGGCAATGGAACATCCAGGTACCGGGGTTATCCGCCACCAGCGCCACCTGCGCCCGCTCGTTGCGACCCAGCAGATAGGTGTCGGTGAAGTACGGAACGACCTCATGGCGATTGGAGGCGATCACCTTGAAGGTCATGCCATGCAGGTGAATCGGATGCTGGTACTGGGTCATGTTCTTCAATTCGAGGATGTAGCTGTTGCCCTTGACCAGCCGCGCGATGGGGCGATCGGCGCAGGTCTTGTCGGTGATGTCCCAGGCCTGGCCGTTGATCTGCCAGAGGCTGGGCGGGCGAGCATTATCGGTGTCTACCGAGACTGCGCCAACCCATTCGAAGTTGAAGTTGAGTTTTTCGGCATTGCTCAGGTCCGGCTCGGCCACCGGATTGGCGGGCAAGGCTGGCGGCCAGTCGCGCGTGGTCGCCGAATGCTCCGCCGGCGCGACCACGCGAAATGTCCCCAACCGCATCGGACCGTCGCGCAAAGCGATCACCTCGCCGGCCGCCGGCGCACGGATGGCCAGGTCGATACGCATTCCCGGACCAAGCCAGTATTCCTTATCCAATTCGCGAGGTTTGATCGGATTGCCGTCCAGGGCATAGATACGCGCCTCGAACTCGCCCCGGAGGTTGATACGGTAGGTCGCGGTGTTGTCCAGGTTGAGCAGGCGCACCCGCACCACCTCGCCGGCCGGCAGATCGACCACGCCCA
Organism: Pseudomonas sp. GW821-FHT01A09; assembly: GCF_058986725.1. NCBI lineage: Bacteria > Pseudomonadati > Pseudomonadota > Gammaproteobacteria > Pseudomonadales > Pseudomonadaceae > Pseudomonas > Pseudomonas sp. GW821-FHT01A09. The sequence continues at coordinate 52,166 of NZ_JBYSWB010000031.1, read as the reverse complement.
AGTGCTTGCCGTTGACGCTGGACAAGCGCCCCAGGGTGCCATTGCGTGCGGCTTCACGCGCAATGCTGAAAGGCAGGAACCCGCCCCGCTCGTCCACGTGCCAGTTCTTCAGGCTGACCGTGCGCTCGTGGAAGAAGCCGGTGGGCTCGCGCTCTTCGACGATCAGCGGCCCAACCAGTCCGCGCCCCAGTTCCTCGCTGCTGGCGACATGGGGGTGATACCAGTAGCTGCCAGCATCCGGCACCCGGAAGCGATAATCGAAGAATTCCCCCGGCTTGACCGGCAGCTGCGAGACATAAGGTACGCCGTCCATCTCAAGCGGCAGGCGGATGCCGTGCCAGTGAATGGTGGTCTCGACCGGCAGCCGATTGATGAATCGCACCCGCAGCCAATCACCTTGGCGGGCACGCAATTCAGTACCAGGCGCCGACGCGCCGAAGGCCCAGGCCGGTGTCTGATGGCCAGGTATCAGCTGCACGTCCAGCGGCGCGGCGATCAACTCGTAGTCGTGGCCAGCGTTCGAGTCAGCCCGCCCCAGCCAATAGCGCGCCGCCCCGGCCGCGCCCACTACGACCAGGCCGGTGAGAAGTTGTCGACGGGTGAAAGACATGTCTGCAGGTACCTCTGGAAATCAGCAATCCAGGAAAGCCGCACACGATACACCGCTGGTTGAGAGAGATTTTCATCTGAAACAAATGGTAACTGTTCGGATTGGCTGTGCTGCCAGGGCGCGGATCTTTCACTGTGGATATCATCCTGGCTGATGATTACACCCTCGCCGTCTGATCGATTCCACTGGCTGCCTGCCAAAGCCCGCGCAACGTGGCCCGCAGTTCTGCAGGCCGTACGGGCTTGGTAAGGATAGCGATATCACGGTCGCGTAACTCGGCCTGGACGGCGTCCCTGTCGTGGCCAGTGAGGATCAATGCCGGCACCGCCTGGCCGCGCTTCAGGCGTAGTTGATCTATGCACTCGATGCCGGTGGCCTGGTCGCCCAGGTCGTAGTCGGCCACGATGACATCGCAATCGCTGTTCAGATGTTCACCACTCGAGGCCACCTGCACCGAACATCCCCAGCGCTCCAGTAGCGCCTGGGTAGCCAGCAGCACGTTGCGATCATCCTCGATCAGGCACACCCGCAGGCCCGTCAGCAGCCCGGCCCGCCGCGGGTCTTGGCGGTGGCCGCGTTGCGCCGGCGGGCTGGTCAACGGCATGCCGGAGAGGCAGACGGACGTGCCTCGGCCCAAACGCGAACGAATGACGACCTCCACGCCCATCAATTGCCCCAGGCGCTTGACGATCGAGAGCCCCAGGCCTACGCCCTCGATATCATTGTCGCGCCGCTGACGCACGCGATAGAACTCTTCGAATACCTTCGCCAGATCCGCCTGCGCAATCCCTCTGCCACAGTCGTGGATCATGATCGCCAGCGTGTCGCCGCGCCTGCGCACACCCATCAGCACCGGTTGCCCAGCGCCATATTTGAAGCAGTTGGACAGTACGTTCTGCACCATCGTGGAAAGCAGCGTGGCATCCACTCGAACCCAATGAGCACAGGGCCGCAAGCGTACTTCCACGCCCGCCCAGCGAGCCGCCTCGGCGTTCTGACGCACCAGATCGCTCAGTAGCTCCCCCAGATGCAGCGCCTGCAGCCTGGGCTGCACCCGATTATTGTCAAGGGTGTAGAGATCGAGAATTGATCGAAACAGCTGAGACACGTTAAGGAGCGAGCGATCGATGCTGTCCACCAGCCGCCGCTCGTTATCCTCCAGCTGCGCCTCACGCAAGCAGGCTGTAAACAGCCCTATGGAGTGGATTGGCTGGCGCAAGTCATGGCTGGCCTGGGCCAGGAAGCGCGATTTCTCTCGATTGGCAGCAGCAGCCTGCTCCAGCGCTTTGCGGGAACGCTCCAACAGCAAGTGGGCATAGCCTGGAATCACCACGCTGGTAATCATCAGCATCAACACCATGAAGGGTTGCGCTTGCCAGTAGGGCGTCAGGCGATAGATGACGCAAAGCGTCAACAATGCCAACCCCGTGGCAATGGCCAGATAGCGCGACCCGTAGCGCATGCCGTTGCCCAGGTTGACCCAGACGATCACGGCGTACAGCGCCAGCGCCGCCTCTCCCCCGACCACCAAGCCGAACGACGCCCCCGCGTAATCGTGAACCATGCCCAGCACGCGGCGCAGCGGATAATGCCCCGGCCAACGGACGATGACATAGCGAAAAGCCACCGACGCTATTAGAAATAATATGTAATAAAGAATAATCGGAAGATAGGTTTCTGCCTTGTGTTCAGGCAGAAACCCGAGCATGCCGACATATACAATCGCTACCAATGTCACGATGATTCGCAAGTTGGCCTGGTCGAGCTCTGCGCTCTTCTCGAATGCCATGAAGGCCTCCCGTTATTTTTAACGCATCTCTGCGGCCCTACTTACTGCCGCTCGGCGTCCCCACCTGACACCTCAGCTGAAAACAGCCTCAGGGAAGAAACAAATGCCATGTAAAATAATTATCGCTGACGATCATCCGCTGTTTCGCGAGGCCATGATGCGCACCGTGCAACGGCTGTTGCCTGAGGTAGAGGTGCAACAGGCCGGCGACTTTGAAAGTGTGCAAGCCATGCTTCAGGACGGGGAAGACATCGATACCTTGATTCTGGACCTGCGTTTTCCCGGCTTGACCTGCCTCGGTCACCTGACGCAACTGCGTCAACAGCTGCCCCGTACCTCGCTGATCGTGATGTCGATGGTGGACGATCCGGCGCTGATCGAAAGAATCATGGCGCTGGGCATCGACGGTTTTATCGGCAAGAACATTGCGACCGACGAGATCGGCGAGGCGTTACTGGCAATCCGCCAGGGCGAGGTGCTGGTCAAATTCGCCCCCTCCGGCCTGCTGCCATTGGAAACCAATGCGCTCACGCCCCGCCAGCAAGATGTGTTGCGACTGATTGCAGAGGGCAAGACCAACAAGGAAATTGCCAAGGCGCTGGAAATTTCGCCCTTCACCGTGCGCATTCACGTGTCATCGCTGCTGCGCAGTCTCAACGTAAAATCACGAGCGGCAGCAGCGGTGAAGTATTCGGCAATCGGAGGCTGAAGGGGCACCCCGCCGATCGCGGTCACTACTGGGGCACGCTGAAGCCCTGGACCACATCATGATCGAAAAAGATATTCAGGCTAAGCCCCTGCCTGGCAGGTGATCCGCCCGCCACGGTGCCCGCGTCATTCACTGCGACTTGCGCCTTGAACACTTGATACTGGGCACCCGAAATTTTCTGACTCATCTCCGGCGATACATAGCCTTGGGCGATGTGCACATATTTCTCGAGGCCTTCCTCGCTTTTTTCATAAGTCCAGGTGCTCTGCGCACTCAGATCAGAGCCGCCCCTTGTCGGCTTTCCAAAGAGCTCCAACACTTGGGCCTTGGTGGTTTTGCCCACAACGAGCGTTTTATTCAGATAATCCATATCATATTTTTTCGCGCCAACGCCGAAGGGATTCATATTCCCCATCAAATCGTTCGAGTTCGCACAACCGGTCAAAACAGCAACCAACAGGCACAGACCAACACCGCGACTAAACGTGTTTCCATATATTGCGGACATGAGCTTACCTTGCGTGTATTTTCAGCAGAGTTTTATATTTATACCGCCCAGAGTTTAGAGAGCGAGGGTTGGCTTCGCTATAGTGCAAGTGTTCTATAGCCCAATGCCATTGCTGTTGAAAACGCCAAAACCGAGAACCAAAAAGCCCGCAACTAAGCGGGCTTCAGGGTTGTTTGTGCTATTGGGTGCCGGACGATGCGGGACGCGGGATCACTCCCACTCAATCGTAGCCGGCGGCTTGCTCGACACATCATAAGTCACCCGCGAAATCCCTTCGATCTCGTTGATGATGCGGCCGCTCACCGTTTCCAGCAGCTCGTACGGCAGGTGCGCCCAGCGCGCGGTCATGAAGTCGATGGTTTCCACGGCACGCAGGGCCACGACCCAAGCGTAACGACGGCCATCACCGACCACCCCAACCGACTTGACCGGCTGGAACACCACGAAGGCCTGGCTGACTTTGTGGTACCAGTCGGCCTTGCGCAGTTCTTCGATGAAAATATGGTCGGCACGACGCAGCAGGTCGGCGTATTCCTTCTTCACTTCACCAAGGATGCGCACGCCAAGGCCCGGGCCTGGGAACGGGTGGCGGTAGACCATGTCGTACGGCAGGCCCAGCTCCAGGCCGAGGCGACGGACTTCGTCCTTGAACAGCTCGCGCAGCGGCTCGACCAGCTTGAGGTTCATCTCTTCAGGCAGGCCGCCGACGTTGTGGTGCGACTTGATCACATGGGCCTTGCCGCTCTTGGCGCCCGCCGATTCGATCACGTCCGGGTAGATGGTGCCCTGGGCCAGGTACTTGATGTTGTCCAGCTTGCTCGACTCGGCATCGAAGACGTCGATGAAGGTGCGGCCGATGATCTTGCGCTTCTTCTCCGGATCGGCTTCACCGGCCAAGTTGCCCAGGAACTGCTCCTCGGCGTTGGCGCGGATCACTTTGACGCCCATGTTCTCGGCGAACATGGCCATCACTTGCTCGCCTTCGTGCAGGCGCAGCAGGCCGTTGTCGACGAAGACGCAGGTCAACTGGTCGCCGATGGCACGGTGCAGCAAGGCCGCGACCACCGAAGAGTCGACGCCACCGGACAGGCCCAGCAGGACGTTGTCGGTACCGACCTGGGCGCGCACCTGGGCGATGGCGTCTTCAGCGATTTTCGACGGCGTCCACAGCGCTTCGCAGCCGCAGATATCGAGGATGAAGCGCGACAGGATGCGACCGCCCTGCTTGGTGTGGGTCACTTCCGGGTGGAACTGCACGCCGTAGTAACGACGATCGTCGTTGAACATGCCGGCGATCGGGCAGCTGGGGGTGCTGGCCAGAATGTGGAAGTCTTCTGGCAGCTTGGTGACCTTGTCACCGTGGCTCATCCACACGTCGAGGCCGAACAGGCCGTCAGCGTCGATATGGTCTTCGATACCGTCCAGCAGGCGGCTCTTGCCGACCACGTCGACGCGAGCATAGCCGAATTCACGCAGATCGGAACCTTCGACCTTGCCGCCCAGTTGCTCGGCCATGGTCTGCATGCCGTAGCAGATGCCGAACACCGGCACACCCAGGTCGAACACCGCCTGCGGGCAACGCGGGCTGTCGGCCTCGTGGACGGACTCGGGGCCGCCGGCGAGGATGACGCCCTTGGGCGCGAAATCGCGGATCGCCTCATCGTCCATGTCGAAAGGATGCAGTTCGCAGTAGACGCCGATTTCGCGCACGCGGCGGGCGATCAGCTGGGTGTACTGGGAACCGAAGTCGAGGATCAGGATGCGGTGGGCGTGAATGTCGAGGGCCATGACTCATTCTCGTCTGTAATCAGAAACGACACGGGGCTGTCAGAAACAGCCCCGGTTAAAATTCATCATCGCGCGCCGGAGTTAGCCGGCACGCGATCACTATCAACCTACGCGATAGTTTGGAGCTTCCTTGGTGATCTGCACGTCGTGGACGTGAGATTCAGCCATGCCGGCGCCGGTGATGCGCACGAACTCGGGCTTGGTGCGCATTTGCGCAATGTCGGCACTACCGGTGTAGCCCATGGACGAACGCAGGCCACCCATCAGCTGATGGATGATCGCAGCCAGCGAGCCTTTGTAGGCGACGCGGCCTTCGATGCCTTCCGGCACCAGTTTTTCGGCGCCTTCCGAGGAGTCCTGGAAGTAACGGTCCGAAGAACCCTGCGCCTGGGACATGGCGCCCAGCGAGCCCATGCCGCGGTAAGCCTTGTACGAACGGCCCTGGAACAGCTCGATCTCGCCCGGTGCTTCTTCAGTACCGGCGAACATCGAGCCCATCATCACGCAGTAGGCACCGGCGACGATGGCCTTGGACAGGTCACCGGAGAAGCGGATGCCGCCGTCGGCGATCAGTGGCACACCGCTGCCTTCGAGCGCGGCGGCGACGTTGGCGATGGCGCTGATTTGCGGCACGCCCACACCGGCAACGATACGGGTGGTGCAGATCGAGCCAGGGCCGATACCGACCTTGACGGCGTCAGCGCCGGCTTCAACCAAAGCCTTGGCCGCAGCGCCGGTAGCGATGTTGCCGCCGATGACCTGGACGTCCGGGAAGTTCTGCTTGACCCAGCGAACGCGGTCGATCACGCCCTTGGAGTGACCGTGAGCGGTATCGACGACGATCACGTCGACGCCCGCATGGACCAGCGCAGTGACGCGCTCGCCGGTGTCTTTGCCGGTACCGACAGCGGCGCCGACCCGCAGACGTGCCTGGTCATCCTTGCTGGCCAGCGGGTAGGCCTTGGCCTTTTCGATGTCCTTGACGGTCATCATGCCCTTGAGCTGGAAGCTGGCGTCGACGATCAGGACCTTTTCGAGGCGGTGCTTGTGCAGCAGCTCGCGCACCTCGGCCTTGTCGGCGCCTTCACGGACGGTGACCAGACGCTCTTTGGGGGTCATGACTTCGCGGACGGGGACGTCCAGGCGGTTCTCGAAACGCACGTCACGGGAGGTGACGATGCCGACCAGGTCGCCATCGTGCAGCACCGGTACGCCGGAAATGTTGTGCAGGCGGGTCAGTTCGAACAGGTCACGAACCGTGGCGTCGGCCTCGATGGTGATCGGGTCCTTGACCACGCCGGCCTCGAACTTCTTGACCTTGCGGACTTCCGCGGCCTGTTGTTCGATGGTCATGTTCTTGTGAATGATGCCGATGCCACCTTCCTGTGCCATGGCAATGGCCAGACGGGCTTCGGTGACGGTGTCCATCGCAGCTGAAACCAGAGGGATGTTCAGCTCGATGCCACGGGTCAATCGGGTCTTGAGACTGACTTCGTTAGGCAGTACTTCGGAATAACCGGGCACGAGAAGAATGTCGTCGAAGGTCAGTGCTTCTTGGCTGATACGCAGCATCGCGGGAGCTCCCGGGAGGGAAAAATGGAAGCGCGCCATTGTACCTATACATGCTGATGGATGAAAGGCAAACCTTCGTGGCAACGCCATTTACTGGCAGGTGTGGCCTCAGCTGTCACGCAGAATCACCGAGACGTTGGCCACGGGCTGATCGAGCCAATCGGCGAACTCGTCGACGAACGCTTGCTGCAACCCTGCCGCCTGCCAGTTATTGAAGATGAAGCCTAGATTGGAAAAGGCACAGGGTTGCAGAAACAGGAAACCATTTATGTCGTCTTCATGGCCGCATTCGGGGCAGGTGAAGTTGTCCGTGTAGCCCGGCATCCAGTCTTCCAGGCTGTCGAACAGCGCTTCGCCGATCTCGCGCCGGCATTCGGCGCAGCCCGCCTCGTGAAGAAATCCGACGTCCGGGGTGAAGATGCAGCGCTCGGTGACCACTTCCAGGCCGTTGATCGCGTCGCCATACGGCAACAGCTCAGGTTTGAGCGCGATGTTGCGGGCACCCGGACCGATCGCGTAGGCCATGCGATTGCCGCTGCGCCCGCAGGTGCTGAGCGCTTCCTCGATAATTTCCTTGCGCACCAGCCAGCGCAGAATCGCCCGTGCCTTGGGTTCGTGAACCGGGACAGTGGAGAGACGCGGGACGATGATGCTTTGGGTGTTCATGCAGCGGCAGGCCTGAAGGTGAAAGACAGCTGCTCATGATACCACCGCAGTTCGCTGTAGCGAGGGCGCTTGCTCCCGACTATGTCAGCCACATCGACGGCGCCGGAACTACGCGATTGGGGGCGAGCCCCCTCGCTACAGTCAAGGCAACCCTTTATGATGCCCGACATGATTAAAGATCCCTTTGCCAGACTCGGTCTGGACCGCGAAGTGCTTACCGTCAGCCAGCTCAACGGCCGCGCCCGGGTGCTGCTCGAGGACGTGTTCAGCAATATCTGGGTCGAAGGCGAAATCTCCAACCTCGCGCGCCCGGCCTCCGGGCACGTTTACTTCACCCTCAAGGACAGCGGCGCGCAAGTGCGTTGCGCCTTGTTTCGGCAGAACGCCGCCAAGGTGCGCCAGGCGCTGAAAGACGGCCTGGCGGTCAAGGTGCGCGGCAAGGTCTCGCTGTTCGAAGGCCGCGGCGACTATCAATTGATCCTCGACACGGTCGAGCCGGCCGGTGATGGCGCCCTGCGCCAGGCGTTCGAAGCGCTCAAGGAAAAACTCGGTGCCGAGGGGCTGTTCAGCACCGAGCGCAAGGTTGCCCTGCCCGCCCATCCGCGGCGCATCGGCATCGTCAGCTCGCCCACCGGCGCGGTGATTCGCGACATCATCAGCGTATTCCGCCGCCGTGCACCGCAGGTCGAGCTGACGCTGATCCCCACCGCCGTGCAAGGCCGCGAAGCCGTCAATCAGATCGTCCGCGCCCTCAAGCTGGCCGACAGCCGCGGCTTCGACGCGATCATCCTCGCCCGAGGCGGCGGCTCGCTGGAAGACCTCTGGTGCTTCAACGAAGAAGCCGTGGCCCGCGCCATCGACGCCTGCGTAACGCCGATCGTCAGCGCGGTGGGCCACGAGACCGATGTGTCGATCAGTGACTTCGTCGCCGACGTCCGAGCCCCGACGCCCTCCGCCGCCGCCGAGCTGCTGGCGCCGGACATGAGCGACCTGCAACGCCGCATCGACAACCTGCAGCGTCGGCTGGTATTGCGCATGCGCAATCAGTTGGCGCACCACAGCCTGCGCCTTGAGGGCCTGACCCGGCGCCTGCGTCATCCAGGCGAGCGTCTGCGCCAGCAGGCTCAGCGTCTGGACGACCTGGACATGCGCCTGCGCCGCGCGTTCGAGCAGCGCCTCGCGCAACCCCGCCAGCGCTTGGCCCATCTCGATGCGCGCCTGGCCACCCAGCACCCAGGTCGCGCCTTGGCGCTGCTCAAGCAACGCTTGGTCGGCCTTGACACGCTGATGCGCCGCGCCATGGAGCAACGCCTCAAGCGTGACCAGGAACGTCTGATGGCCGTGGATCAACGTTTGCCAAAGGCTATCACCGCCACGCTCAAAGACCGACGCCAGCAGTTGCAGGCACAGATGCAGACCTTGCACGTCGTCAGCCCGCTGGCGACCCTTGGCCGCGGCTACAGCATTCTGCTGGACGAGCACGGCCAGGCCATCCGCAGCGCCGAACAGACCCGCACTGGCCAGCGCCTCACTGCCCGCCTGGGCGAAGGCGAACTCGACGTGCGGGTCGAAGACAACCACCTGACACCCGTGACTCTGTCACTTCTGGACTGAACCATGCGCCTGCTTGCCGTGCTGTTGCTGTGCCTTTCGTCCGCGGTCCAGGCCGACAGCTATATCACTCGCCTGCTGGACAAACCGGTGCCGGGGGGAGTCGCCGTGGTCGATCTGGGCCCCGCCGCCGCGGCGCCCAAAGCCTTCATAGACGGCAAGCCGGTGCTGGTGATCAAGGAGCAGGACAACTGGCGCGCCATCGTCGGCCTGGCGCTGACGGTCAAGCCGGGCAGCCAGACGCTTAGCGTGCAGTCCGCCAGCGGCACCCGCCAAGTGCCCTTCAAGGTTGCCAGCAAGCAATATCCCGAGCAGCGCATCACCCTGAAGAACAAACGCCAGGTCAACCCCGAGCCGCAGGACCTGACCCGCATCAATCAGGAACTGGCGATCCAGACCACCGCCTACCGCAGCTTCAGTCCCGGCACACCGAGCAACCTGCTACTGGACAAACCGGTCAACGGGCCTTTATCGAGTCGCTTCGGGGTACGCCGTTTCTTCAATGGCGAAGAGCGCAACCCCCACGCCGGCCTGGACTTCGCCGTCCCGGCGGGCACACCGATCAAGACGCCGGCCGCCGGTAAGGTGATTCTGCTGGGGGATTACTTCTTCAATGGCAACACGGTGTTCGTCGACCATGGCCAGGGCTTCATCAGCATGTTCTGCCATATGTCGAAGATCGACGTGCGGCTCGGCCAGGTCCTGCCCCGCGGCGCCGTAGTCGGGCGAGTCGGTTCGACGGGACGAGCAACGGGCCCGCATATGCACTGGAATGTCAGCCTGAATGACGCCCGGGTCGATCCGGCGATTTTCATCGGCGCGTTTCAGCCCTAGATCGGCAGCCGGTTGTTTGGCCGCAGCGATTGCGCGATCAAAAACAGCCCGGCAATCGAAATCGAAAACCGACCGCTTCGGCGAGATAAAAAACCAATAAAAATCGATTGAAGGCAACTTCTACCAATTTTTCTCACGCCCTTGCCATCTTTCCCCTCAATGGTTAGGGTTGATCTCATGAATAACGCAAACACCCACATTCTGCTCCGCCAACACAGCAGCCTTTGTCTGGTCAGCGCCCGACTGCCAGGCTGAATCGCGTCGCCTCGCCCTTCTTCTTCATCTTATTTTCGGCAGGCCCTTTCCATCGGCCGCATTCAAAGGATTTTCGCCATGAGCATGCTCAAAGACCCTTCGCAGAAGTACCGCGCCTTCGCCACCGTCGACATCGCCGACCGCACCTGGCCATCGAAGACCATCACCAGCGCGCCGATCTGGTGCAGCTCCGACCTGCGCGACGGCAACCAGTCGCTGATCGAGCCAATGGACGCCGAGAAAAAACTGCGCTTCTGGAAGACTCTGGTCAGCGTCGGCGTCAAGGAAATCGAAGCGGCCTTCCCGTCCGCCTCGCAAACCGATTTCGACTTCGTGCGTACCCTGATCGAAGAAGGCCACATCCCGGACGACACCACCATTCAGGTGCTGACCCAGGCCCGTGAAGACCTGATCGCGCGCACTTTCGAATCCCTGCGCGGCGCCAAGAAAGCCATCGTTCACCTGTACAACGCCACCTCCCCGTCGTTCCGCAAGATCGTCTTCAACCAGGACAAGGCCGGCGTCAAGGAGATCGCCGTGAGCGCGGCCAAGCTGTTCGTCAAATACGCCGCCCAGCAGCGAGAAACCCAGTGGACCTTCCAGTACTCGCCGGAAACTTTCAGCGCCACCGAGCTGGATTTCGCCGTTGAAGTCTGTGACGCGGTGATCGAAGTCTGGAACCCGACGCCCGCCAACAAGGTGATCCTCAACCTGCCGGCCACCGTTGAAGTGTCGACCCCGAACATCTATGCCGACCAGATCGAGTGGTTCGGTCGTCACGTGTCGCGCCGGGACAGCGTGCTGATCAGCCTGCACACCCACAACGACCGTGGCACCGGCGTCGCCGCTACCGAACTGGGCCTGATGGCCGGCGCCGATCGCGTCGAAGGCTGCCTGTTCGGCAACGGCGAGCGCACCGGCAACGTCGACCTGGTGACCCTGGGCCTGAACCTCTACACCCAGGGCGTCAACCCGCAGCTGGACTTCTCCGATATCGACGGCGTGCGCAAAGTGGTCGAAGAGTGCAACCAGATTCCGGTGCACCCACGTCATCCTTATGTTGGCGACCTGGTGCACACTGCGTTCTCCGGCTCGCACCAGGATGCGATCCGCAAGGGCTTCACCCAGCAGAAAGACGGCACCCTGTGGGAAGTGCCGTACCTGCCGATCGATCCGGCGGACATCGGCCGCAGCTACGAGGCGGTGATCCGCGTCAACAGCCAGTCGGGCAAGGGCGGCATCACTTATCTGCTCGAACAGGAATACGGCATCAGCCTGCCACGCCGCATGCAGATCGAATTCAGCCAGGTCGTGCAGGGTGAAACCGACCGCCTGGGCCTGGAGATGACCGCTCAGCAGATCTACGGCCTGTTGCGCAAGGAATACCTGCAAGCCAACACCCCGTACGCGCTGATCAGCCACAAGCTGCAGGAAGAGAACGGCAACAGCGCGGTCGACGTCGAAGTGCACAGCGATGGCGAGACTCAGCACTGGCGCGGCAAGGGCAACGGCGCCCTGGAAGCCCTGGTCGCCGGCCTGCCGATCTCGGTCGAGATCATGGACTACAACGAGCATGCCATCGGCGCAGGCACCAACGCCAAGGCTGCGGCCTACATCGAACTGCGCGTGGCGGGTGAGCGCCCGGTGCATGGCATCGGTATCGACGAGAACATCACCACGGCGAGTTTCAAGGCACTGTTCAGCGCCCTGAACCGCTCGCTGAGCCAGCAGGAAGCAAAAGCCGCTTGATGCTTTGAGCCACAAGAAACCGGCCCACGTGGCCGGTTTTTTTGTGCCGATGCAATTGCAATGACACAGGGGGCAGCCCCTGTAGCGAGGGGGCTTGCCCCCGATGGCGATCCGTCAGGTACAACAGCGTGGCCGGTGGATTTTCGGGGGCAAGCCCCCTCGCTACAGGGGTTATTCCAGCGTGAAGTGGTCCGCATCCCGATACGCCGGAAAGCGCTCGCGATAAGCGGCCAGATCTGCAGCGCTCAAGGTCGCTCGCACGACACCGTCCAGCTCCCCGGCGCACAGCAGGGTTTCACCCTGGAAGTCCAGCACCTGACTGTCGCCGGTATAGGCGAAGCCTTTGCCATCCGTGCCCACGCGATTCACTGCGGCCACATAGCACAGGTTCTCGATCGCCCGCGCCGGCAGCAGCCGATTCCAGTGCAAGCGTCGCGCTCCCGGCCAGTTGGCGGTATAGACCAACAGGTCGGTGGTCTCGGCGTCGCGACTCCACACCGGAAAGCGCAGGTCGTAGCAAATCAGCGGGCGCACCCGCCAGCCCTTGACCTCGAACACCGCCTGCTCCGAGCCTGCGGTGTAGTGGGCGTGCTCATCGGCCATGCGGAACAGATGGCGCTTGTCGTAATGGCGCAACTGGCCATCGGGTTGTGCCCACAACAAGCGGTTACGGTAGCTGCCGTCGGCCGCCTGGATGATCACGCTGCCCGTGATCACGGCAGCGAATTTTTCTGCCTGTGCCAGCAGCCACTTGCTAGTGGGCCCCTGCTCTGGCTCGGCCTGCCCGGCCGAGTCCATGGAAAAGCCCGTGGTGAACATCTCCGGGAGGATAATCAGGTCAGCCCCCCGCGCCTGCTCCAGCAGCTCGTCGAAGTGCTGCAGATTGGCCGTGCGGTCGTGCCAGGCCAGGGTGGTCTGCACCAAGGCGATGTCGAGGTTGGGTCGGTTCGTCAGATCGCGCATAGTTTCAAGGCTGCTGCTCGCAGCGTCTCCTCGCGTTTGGCGAAGCACAGGCGCACCAAGCGCTGCTCCGGTATCGGCGTTTGATAGAACACCGACACCGGAATAGTCGCCACGCCGTGCTCCTTGGTCATCCATAACGCCATATCGACGTCGTTCAGGTCGGGGCGGATTTGCGAGTAATCGACCAACTGGAAGTAGGTACCGCCCACTCGATCAAAGGTGAAGCGCGAATTGCCCAGCAGATCGCAGAACAGATCGCGCTTGGCCTGGTAGAACGCCGGCAACTCTTCCACGTGTTGCGGCGCTGCGGCCATGTAGTCGGCCAGCGCATATTGCAGCGGCGTCACGCCGCAGAAACTGACGTACTGATGAATCTTGCGCAGCTCGGCAGTCAGTGCCGGCGGTGCCACCACGTAACCGGTTTTCCAGCCGGTGACATGATAGGTCTTGCCGAACGAGCTGACCACGAAGGCACGCTGGAACAGCGCGTCATGGGTCAGCACACTGATGTGCCTGGCATCATCGTAGACCAGGTGTTCGTAGACTTCGTCGCTGACCAGGTAGATGTCCCGGTCGGCGATCAACGCCGCCAACAGATCCAGATCGGCGCCGCTGAGCAGGGCACCGCTGGGATTGTGCGGGCTGTTGAGGATGATCATGCGCGTGCGCGGGCTGATCGCATCGGTCAGCGCCTGCCAATCGATGCCGAAGCCATTGGCACTCAGTTGCACGTGCACGCAGCGCCCGCCAGCCAGATGCACCGAGGGCTCGTAGCTGTCGTAGCAGGGATCGAAGACGATCACCTCGTCACCCGCCTGCACCACCGCCTGAATCGCGCAGAAGATCGCCTGGGTAGCGCCGGGGGTAATGGTGATTTCGCGCTCGGCATCAACGCTCACGCCATAGCAGCGGGCGATCTTGATCGCGACCTGCTCGCGCAAGGCGGCCAGCCCGGTCATGGGCGAGTACTGGTTGTGGCCATTGGCGACGTGGTACGCCACGGCATCGCGCAGGCCTTGAGGGCCGTCGAAATCGGGGAAGCCTTGAGAAAGATTGATCGCCCCGGTCTGTGCTGCGAGCTGGGACATGGTAGTGAAGATGGTGGTGCCGACACTCGGCAACTTGCTGCTGATCATGGGCCTGTTCCTGCTGCACGACGGTCCGGCAATGGCGCGGGGTAGAGCGGCAGGATAGCAGAACATATCGCCCGATGTGGCGAGGGGGCTGGCCCCCAATTGCGGTGAGTCTGCAGCAACTGATGTGGCTGGTAGACCGCGATCGGGGGCAAGCCCCCTCGCTACAGGGACGGCGGGAATCAGCGCTTGTCGCGGCGCTTCTTGTCGGCCTTTTTGTGGTGCGACATCAAGCGGCGCTTCTTGTTGACCTGGCGGTCGGTCAGCGTGTTCTTGTTGGCTTCGTAAGGGTTGTCGCCGCCTTTGAACTCGATGCGGATCGGCGTACCGACCAGCTTCAGCACACGACGGTAGGTGTTTTCCAGGTAACGCACGTACGAGTTGGGGACCTTCTCGACCTGGTTGCCGTGGATCACGATCAGCGGCGGGTTGGCGCCCCCCAGGTGGGCATAGCGCAGCTTGATGCGACGGCTGTTGACCATCGGCGGCTGGTGCTCCTGCACCGCATCTTCGAGAATCTGGGTCAGGCGGCTGGTCGGCCAGCGAGTGATCGCCGACTTGAACGACGCCTGCACCGAGGCGTAGAGGTTACCCACGCCGGTACCGTGCAGCGCCGAAATGAAGTGGATATCGGCGAAGTCGACGAAGAACAACCGGCGCTCCAGCTCGGTCTTCACGTAGTCGCGCTCGCTCGGCTGCATGCCATCCCACTTGTTCAGGGCGATGACGATGGCGCGACCGGCTTCGAGGGCGAAGCCCAGCAGGTTGAGGTCATGGTCGACCACACCTTCGCGGGCATCCATGACGAAGATCACCACGTTGGCGTCCTTGATCGCCTGCAGCGTCTTGACCACCGAGAACTTCTCGACCTCCTCGTGGATCTTGCCGCGCTTGCGCACCCCGGCAGTGTCGATGAAGGTGTACTTCTCATCGTTGCGCTCGAACGGGATGTAGATACTGTCGCGGGTAGTGCCGGGCTGGTCGTAGACGATGACCCGATCTTCACCGAGCATACGGTTGACCAGAGTCGACTTGCCGACGTTCGGGCGGCCGATGATGGCGATCTTGATGCCATCCTTCTCGCTCGGGCCAGGAATACGTACGGCCTCTTCGCCTTCCTGCACTTCACCGTTGAAGTCTTCTTCGACGTCACGGGGGAATTCGCCGAGGGCGGCTTCCAGCAAGGCGTTGATACCACGGCCCTGAGCACCGGCCACCGGGATGGCGTCGCCCATGCCCAGCGGGGCGAATTCGGCGCGGGCCAGTTCCGGATCGACACTGTCGACCTTGTTGGCCACCAGCAACGAGCGCTTGTTACGCTTGCGCAGGTGCTCGCCGATCATCTGGTCGGCAGCGGTGAAACCGGCACGGGCGTCCACCAGGAACAGCACCACATCGGCTTCTTCGATGGCCAGCAGCGACTGCTCGGCCATTTTCTCGTCCATGCCGTGCTCGTCACCAGAAATACCACCGGTGTCGACCAGGATGTAGGAACGCCCTTGCCAGCGCGCCTCACCGTATTGGCGATCACGGGTCAGGCCAGAGAGATCACCGACAATAGCGTCGCGGCTCTTGGTCAGGCGGTTGAACATGGTGGACTTGCCGACGTTCGGTCGACCCACCAGGGCGATTACGGGAACCATGCGGCTCTCCACTTCGTTAATTCAGAAAATACAAAAGCCGCTGCAGGGCAGCGGCCGGAATTCGGAGCGGCACGGTAGGTGCCGCAAGCCCCAGCAGATGGGGCTCCTTGAGGCCATACCTTGACCTCAAGCATAGACGCAACTCAGTGCTTGATGGTCAGCGCCTCGAGCTTGCCGCTGTTGCCAAACACGTAGATTGTGTCGCCGACCACCAGCGGACGCGCGCGCAGGCCGTCGCTGTCGATGCGGATACGGCCGACGAAGCGCCCGTCGACCTGGCTGAGCAGGTGCAGGTAACCTTCCATGTCGCCGACAGCCACGTAGCTGGAGAACACTTCGGGCGCCGACAGCTGGCGGCGAGCCAGTTTATCGTTGCTCCACAAGGCTGTGGTGCTGCGCTCATCGACACCTTCGACCGTACCGCTGGCCAGTGCCACGTAGACGTTGCCAAAGCCCTCGGCGACACCGGCATAGCTCGAGGCATCACGCTGCCAGAGCACACGCCCGGAGTCCAGGTCGAGCCCGGCCATGCGCCCCTGATAGCTGGTCACATACAGGGTGCTGCCCGACAGCAACAGGCCGCCGTCGATATCGACTACACGCTCGAGCTCAGAGCGACCCTGAGGTACGGCGACCGGGGTTTCCCAGACCGGCACGCCGTTCTGAGTATCCAGGCCGACGACCTTGCCGTTGGACAGGCCAGCGATCGCCAGGCGGCTGGTCACCAGCGGAGCACCGGTGCCACGCAGGGTCAGGACTGCCGGGGTGCTGTCGTACATCCAGCGCTGAGTGCCGGTGGCGGCGTCGATACCGAAGACCTTGTCGTCCTGGGTCTGCACGACCACCAGGTCACCGTTGGTGGCCGGCGGCGCGAGTACTTCGCTGGAGACGCGAGCGCGCCACTTTTCTTCACCGTTGCTGGCGTCCAGCGCGATGACTTCACCGGCGATGGTACCGATCATCACCAGGCCAGAGCCCACGCCCACAGCGCCGGAGACCGGCAGCTTGAGTTTCTTTTTCCAGTTGACGTCGCCAGTGGCGCGGTTCAGCGAGAAGACCTCGCCGTTCACGTCGGCGGCGTAGATAGTGCCACCGTCAACCGCTGGTACCAGCATGTTGTAGGTTTCGCCCTGGCCATCGCCGATTGAGGTGCTCCACTGCTTCTGCAACACGACTTCTTCTTTGAAATCGGTGAGTTCGGCCGGTGGCAGTTCTTTTTTGCTGTTGCTGCTGCAACCCGCGGCCAGAATGGCCAGAGCCAGCAATGCTGCATGTTTCCAACGAATCACGTCACGCATCCCCTTTGGCCAGGTCGTCCAGCTTGATTTGCAGGCTACCGACCGCAGCGTCGTCAGACAGTGCAGCCTTGGCCTTCTGATAGGCAGTAAACGCTTCGTCACCACGACCCAGCTGAACCAGCAGGTCGCCACGCAGTTCTTCACGGGCAGCCACGAACGCTTTGTCAGCGTCGCCGTCGAGCAGTTTCAGGCCGTCGGCGGCCTTGTTCTGCGCACCCAGCACCTGGGCCAGACGTTGACGCGCGACCTCGCCCAGCGTCGGGTTGAACGGCTTGTCTACGATGGCGCGCAGTTCGGCCGCAGCGTCGTCGAGCTTGCCGTTGTCCACGGCCACCTTGGCGACGAACAGACTGCCGTACTGGGCATAGGCCGTACCGCCGAAATCGGTCTTGAGCTTGTTGGACAGGTCGGCCACCTGAGCGGTGTCCGGCTTGCCGCTCGGGTTCAGCGTGGTTTCCAGCAGTTGCTGATACAGATTCGAAGCACCCTGGGCCTGATTGGTCTGGTACTTGTGCCAGGCCTGCCAGCCAAATACCACCACCAGTGCCAACAGGCCGCCGGTGACCAAGGGTTTGCCATTACGCTGCCACCAGTCTTTCAACTCAGTGAGCTGTTCATCTTCAGTACCTGACACCCCAATACTCCTATTTCGCAAATTCGGCGGTTTGAACCCGCTTCAACCCTGAGCGACCTGAGTCGCCAGATGCTCGGCGAGAGCATCCCAGGCAATGTTTTGTTGTTCGCCCTGGCCACGCAGCGGCTTGACGCCAACGGTCTGCGCGGCCATCTCGTCGTCACCCAGGATCAGCGCGTAGAGGGCGCCACTCTTGTCGGCTTTCTTGAACTGGCTCTTGAAACTGCCGGCACCGGCATTGACCTGCAGGCGCAACGACGGCAAGGCATCACGCAGACGCTCGCTGAGCGCCAGCCCGGCCAGCTCGGCGGCCTCACCGAAGGCGCAGAGATAGACGTCGACCTGACGGGCGATGGACTCCGGCACCTTGTCGAGGGTTTCAAGCAACAGGATCAGCCGCTCGATGCCCATGGCGAAACCTACGCCAGGGGTCGGCTTGCCGCCCATCTGCTCGACCAGACCATCGTAACGCCCCCCGGCGCAGACAGTCCCCTGAGCGCCAAGCTTGTCGGTGACCCATTCGAACACGGTCTTGCTGTAGTAATCGAGGCCACGCACCAGTTTGGGGTTGATCACGTAGGGAATGCCCACCGCATCGAGACGCGCCTTGAGGCCCTCGAAGTGCGTACGTGAATCGTCGTCCAGGTAATCGGCCAGCTGCGGTGCGCCGACCAGGGCGGCCTGGGTATTGGCGTCCTTGGTATCGAGTACGCGCAGCGGGTTGGTCTTCAGACGGCGCTGGCTGTCTTCGTCGAGTTGATCGATACGTGCGGTAAGGAACTCCACCAACGCTTCGCGATAACGACCGCGGGACTCGCTGGTGCCCAGGCTGTTGAGTTCGAGGGTGACCGCATCGCGGATACCCAGGGCAGCCCACAGGCGCCAGGTGAGGACGATCAGCTCGGCGTCGATGTCCGGACCGTCGAGGTTGAACACCTCCAGCCCGATCTGGTGAAACTGGCGGTAGCGACCTTTCTGCGGGCGCTCGTGGCGGAACATCGGGCCGATGTACCAGAGTTTCTGCACCTGGCCACCACCGGTGATGCCATGCTCCAGCGCCGCGCGTACGCACGCGGCGGTGCCTTCAGGGCGCAAGGTGAGGGAGTCACCGTTGCGGTCTTCGAAGGTGTACATCTCTTTTTCGACGATGTCGGTGACTTCGCCGATAGAGCGTTTGAACAACTCGGTGAACTCGACGATCGGCATGCGGATCTGCCGATAGCCATAGTTGTCCAGCAAACCGGCCACGGTGCCTTCGAAGTAGCGCCACAGCGGCGTCTGCTCGGGCAGGATGTCGTTCATGCCACGAATGGCTTGCAGAGACTTACTCACAAAAAATCCTTAGCGATACGTATCAACAGGCCCGATCAGCTGCGCAAGATCAGCGCGGCATCGGCTTCGACCTTTTCGGCCGCCTTCTGGCGAATGAGCCTTTCGAGCTCTTCGACCAGGTTGTCATTGGTCAACTTCTGCGACGGCTTGCCGTCAATGTAAATCAGGTTGGGCGTGCCGCCGGTCAACCCGACATGGGCTTCCTTGGCTTCGCCCGGGCCGTTGACGACACAACCGATCACCGCGACATCCAGCGGTACCAGCAGGTCCTCGAGGCGGCCCTCGAGCTCGTTCATGGTCTTGACCACGTCGAAGTTCTGCCGCGAGCAGCTCGGGCAGGCAATAAAGTTGATGCCACGCGAGCGCAGACGCAGGGACTTGAGGATGTCGAAACCGACCTTGACCTCTTCCACTGGGTCCGCTGCCAGCGAGATGCGGATAGTATCGCCAATTCCGTCGGCCAGCAGCATACCCAGGCCGACGGCAGATTTCACCGTGCCTGAGCGCAAACCACCGGCTTCAGTGATGCCCAGGTGCAACGGCTGGACGATCTGCTTGGCCAGCAGGCGATAGGCGTCGACGGCCATGAACACGTCGGACGCCTTGACGCTGACCTTGAAGTCCTGGAAATCCAGGCGATCGAGGTGCTCGACATGGCGCAGAGCGGACTCCACCAGCGCCTCGGGCGTCGGCTCGCCGTATTTCTTCTGCAGGTCCTTTTCCAGCGAGCCGGCGTTGACGCCGATACGGATCGGGATACCGCGGTCGCGGGCGGCATCGACCACGGCGCGCACGCGGTCTTCACGACCGATGTTGCCCGGGTTGATGCGCAGGCAATCGACGCCCAGTTCGGCCACGCGCAGCGCGATCTTGTAATCGAAATGGATGTCCGCCACCAGCGGCACCGTGGTCAGCAGCTTGATGCGCCCGAACGCCTCTGCGGCGTCCATGTCAGGTACCGAGATGCGCACGATGTCGGCGCCGGCGTCCTGCAGTCGCTTGACCTGCGCAACCGTGGCAGCCACGTCGTTGGTGTCGGTGTTGGTCATGCTCTGGACGGCGATAGGCGCGTCGCCACCGACCGGAACCGAGCCAACCCAGATTTTGCGAGATACGCGACGCTTGATAGGTGATTCGCCGTGCATGATTTATTGCCCCAGTTTCAGGCGTGCAGTTTGCCCGGAGGTGTATTTGGCGACGTCCACGGCTTCACCGTTGTAGGTGATCTGAGCGCCTTTGGCGAAGCCCAGGCGCACGGCGAACGGCGGCTTGCCGCTCAGCTCGAGGGTGTCGCCGGTACGCTTGAGGCCGCTGACCAGCACCTTGCCGGTGCCGTCGGTGACTTGCGTCCAGCAGTCGGCCACGAATTGGATATTGACCTGCCCCGCTCCGGCTACCGGTGCTTCGGCAGCCGGTGCGACCGGCGACGA
This sequence comes from Pseudomonas sp. GW821-FHT01A09, assembly GCF_058986725.1. NCBI lineage: Bacteria > Pseudomonadati > Pseudomonadota > Gammaproteobacteria > Pseudomonadales > Pseudomonadaceae > Pseudomonas > Pseudomonas sp. GW821-FHT01A09. The sequence goes on along the minus strand of NZ_JBYSWB010000031.1, from coordinate 31,642 downwards.
TGGCGCGAAAGGCGTGTTCGCCGGCGGCACGTGAGTGGCTGGTGCCGGGGTGGCGGCGGTAGGCGCCGTGGCAGGCGCATGAGTGGTCGGATTGAGCGGCAGCGCGGACCCTGTAGCCGGCGTCGTTGGCGCAGCGGCAGTTGCCTGGCTGGCCGGCGAGGCGGGGGTGCCGGTAGTGGCTGGATCGACCGGAGGCACGCCTTGCGGCAGTGTCAGGGTATTTGCCTGACCGGGCGTGACGGTCGGCTTGGCAGCCTGTGTTTCGGGCTCGTCGATCGGGTGCACGCGCGTAGTACCGTCGGCGCCCTCCACTTCCACATGATCGATGGCCGCTGCAGTTTGATCCTTGCCGCGCTGGCCAGCCTGATCCTGCCACCAGAGGAAACCACCGCCGATCACCAGGATCAGCAACAGCAGGCTGACGATACGCAGAATGTTGTGCGACAGGCGCACGGGCTCTTCGATACGGCCCAGACCATGGACGTTGCTGCCCTGGGCGTTGGTACCGGTGGCCTGGTCGAAGGCCTGCACCAGCGGGGTCTGGTCCATGCCGAACAGCTTGGCGTAGGCGCGGATATAACCGCGGGCAAAGGTGTGGCCCGGCAGCTTGTCGAAAGCGCCGTTCTCAAGGTTGTTGAGAGAGGTCACCGTCAGATTCAGCCTGACCGCCACATCGCTTTGCGACCAGCCCTTGTCTTCACGGGCCTGACGCAAGACTTCACCGGGGTGGGCGAAAGTGCCTGCTACAACTTCGGGATGCGCCGCTTTCATCTTTGCTCCGACAGGTATTGCTGATATTCCGGGGTACCGGGGTAGAGTCTTCTCAACTGCAGGGCAAAACTGGCCGCCTTGTCCTTGTCATCGAAAATCTTCGCCAGACGCATGCCCAACAACAGGCTGCGTGCATTTTGCTCGCTGAGCTGAGTGAACCGCTCATAGTAGCCGCGAGCAGGAACATATTGCTGGGTGTCATATGAAATTTCTGCCAATTCCAGCAACGCCCGGGGTTGATCGGGATTCAGGCGCAAGGCCTTGACCAGGCTCTCTTCGGCCTCGGTACGATTGCCCAGGGCTAGCGCGGTCAGGCCGATGTTCTCGAACACCCGCGAGCGCTCAGGATACAGAGGATCGCCCGCGGCTTTCTGGAACATTGCATAAGCGTCCTGATAACGCTTTTGTTCGTACAGAAAGCTGCCGTAGTTGTTGAGGATGCGAGCATCGCCGTCGCTTTTGGAGATGGCCTTGCGAAAGTGCGTCTCGGCCAGCTCGTTCTCGCCCTCGCTCTGGAACACCAGGGCCAGCGCGGCATTGGCGTCGGGGTCGCTGGAGTCCAGTTCCAGCGCACTGCGCAACGGCACCTTGGCGCGCTCGGCCTGGCCTTCCTGCAAGTATCCGATGCCCAGCTGCACATATGCCTTGCGTGCGTCGTCACGGCCCTTCTGGGTAGTCATCGGATTGACTTTGCCGGTGGTTACGCAACCGGCCAACAGGCTGACAACGACAAACAACAGCGCAGCGCGCAGGGACATGGAGTTCCTCTCTTCAGTTCCGAGCGACGGCAATCAGCTGCGCTTGGGCGTCGGCACTCGACTCGCGTCCAGCAATGTAGCGTTCGCTACGGCGAGTGCGGTCCATTACCTGGCCGACCAGTTGTCCGCAGGCGGCGTCGATGTCTTCGCCGCGGGTGGTGCGTACGGTGACATTGAAACCGGCCTGGTGCAAATGATCCTGGAAGCGACGGATGGCATTGTTGCTCGGCCGCTCGTAACCCGAATGCGGGAACGGGTTGAAGGGGATCAGGTTGACCTTGCACGGCACGTCCTTGAGCAGCTCGACCATTTCTACCGCATGTTCGAGCTGGTCGTTGACGTCCTTGAGCAGGGTGTACTCGATGGTCAGGTAGCGCTTGTCGCCCAAGGTCGCCATATAGCGCTGGCACGACTCGAGCAGGACCTTGAGCGGGTACTTCTTGTTGATCGGCACCAGTTGGTTGCGCAGCGCGTCATTGGGCGCATGCAGCGACAGGGCCAGGGAGACGTCGATGTGCTTGGAGAGCTCATCGATCATCGGCACCACGCCGGAGGTGGACAACGTCACCCGGCGCTTGGAGATGCCATAACCGAAGTCGTCCATCATCAGATGCATGGCGGCGACGACGTTATCGAAGTTCAGCAGCGGCTCGCCCATGCCCATCATCACCACGTTGGTGATGGCACGGTCGACGGTCGCCGGGACGCTGCCGAAGGATTTGTTGGCAATCCACACCTGACCTATGACTTCGGCGGCGGTGAGGTTGCTGTTGAAACCTTGTTTGCCCGTGGAGCAGAAACTGCAATCCAGCGCGCAGCCCGCCTGGGACGAAACACACAAGGTGCCGCGCTTGCCCTGGGGGATGTAGACGGTTTCGACGCAGCTGCCGGAGGCCACGCGCACCACCCATTTACGGGTGCCGTCGCTGGAGATGTCTTCGCTGACCACCTCCGGCCCGCGGACCTCGGCACAGGCCTTGAGCTTTTCGCGCAGGGCCTTGCTGACGTTGGTCATGGCATCGAAATCATCGACGCCATAATGGTGAATCCACTTCATGACCTGACCGGCACGAAAGCGCTTCTCCCCGATCGAGTCGAAGAACTTTTCCATTTCCGGCTGGGTCAGCCCCAACAGGTTCGTCTTGCCAGTCATATCAGTCATGGGTTCACCCTCACTCAGCAGCCTCAGGCTTTACGAGCGGTTACTTCGGTAGCAGCGAAGAAATAAGCGATTTCGCGAGCAGCGGCGGCTTCGGAGTCCGAGCCGTGAACAGCGTTGGCGTCGATGGAATCGGCGAAGTCAGCGCGGATGGTGCCGGCAGCAGCTTCTTTAGGGTTGGTAGCACCCATCAGTTCGCGGTTCTTGGCGATGGCGTTTTCGCCTTCCAGAACCTGAACGACAACCGGACCGGAGATCATGAAAGCAACCAGTTCGCCGAAGAAGCCGCGAGCGCTGTGCTCGGCGTAGAAGCCTTCGGCTTCAGCCTTGGACAGTTGCTTGAGTTTCGAAGCGACGACTTGCAGGCCGGCTTTTTCGAAACGAGTGGTGATCTCGCCGATTACGTTTTTTGCAACGGCGTCAGGCTTGATGATCGAGAAAGTACGTTGAACAGCCATGTGAAACTCCAGAAACGTGATTTTGCGAAAAATTAAACCCGCGAATTATACGCGGGTTCTCGGGTATTGCCTAACCTGCAAATCCATCAGTCTATTTCATCGGCCCAGAGGGGCTGAACCGCCTCGAGCACCTTCTCGCCAACGCGGCCAGAAGTCTTGTCGAATCCTGGCAACTCCTCGATCAGCTTCTGCAATTTCGGGAAGCTGACCGAGTACGGATCGACGCCGGGATGGTGCTCTGCAAGCTCTTCGGCGATCCGCTGTACATCATTCCAACCGTAACTCATGACATTCCCTCGATCAGTGCGGCGCTTCGGCCGCATGGTTGAGCGAGTACTTCGGAATTTCGACGGTGATGTCTTCGGTTCCGACCTTCGCCTGGCAACTCAGACGCGATGTGGCTTCGAGGCCCCATGCACGATCAAGATAGTCCTCCTCGAGCTCGTCTGCCTCTGCCAGCGAATTGAAACCCTTGCGGATCACGCAATGGCAGGTGGTGCAAGCACACACGCCACCGCAGGCGCTTTCGATTTCGATGTGATGGTCGTGGGCGACTTCCAGGATCGACTTGCCGATCTCGGCTTCCACGACCATGCCATCGGGACAATGCTCGGCATGGGGCAGAAAGGTGATCTTCGGCATCAATTATTCCTCGATTTCATTCAGGTTGCGCCCGGACAGCGCGTCTTTCACGGCGTTGTTCATGCGACGAGCGGCGAAGGCGTCGGTCACCTGAGACAGCAGCTTGGTCTGCTGCTCGATGGCCGGGCCGTCGTTGCTGCCTATCAGGGCCCGCAACTCGTCCATTTTCAAGGCGATGACCATGCGCTCTTCTTCATCGAGCAGACGCTCACCGTCCACATCCAGCGCTGCCTGCACGGCTTCGAGCAGGCGCTCGGCATCGACCTGGTGCTCGCGCACCTGGCGCGCGACCTTGTCGTCGCCGGCGTACTGGAACGAATCCTTGAGCATCCTGGCGATTTCGCCGTCGGTCAGGCCGTAGGACGGCTTGACCTGAATGCTCGCCTCGACGCCCGAAGCCAACTCCCGCGCCGAAACGCTGAGCAGGCCATCGGCATCGACCTGGAAGGTCACGCGGATCTTCGCGGCACCGGCGACCATGGCCGGAATCCCGCGCAATTCGAAGCGCGCCAGCGAGCGGCAGTCGCTGATCAATTCACGCTCGCCCTGAAGCACGTGGATCATCATGGCCGACTGGCCGTCTTTATAAGTGGTGAAGTCCTGGGCGCGGGCGACCGGAATGGTGGTGTTGCGCGGAATCACCTTCTCCATCAGCCCGCCCATGGTTTCGAGCCCCAGGGACAGCGGAATGACGTCGAGCAGCAGCAGTTCGCCACCATCGCGCTTGTTGCCAGCCAAGGTATCGGCCTGGATCGCGGCGCCGATGGCGACCACTTGATCCGGGTCGATTTCAGTCAGCGGCTGACGCCCGAAGGCCTCCGCCACCGCTTCGCGCACGCGCGGGACACGGGTCGAGCCGCCGACCATGACCACTGCGGCCACGTCTTCGAGCTCGATGCCGGAATCACGCACGGCGCGCCGGCACGCCTTGAGGCTGCGGGCGACCATGCTTTCGATCAGGCCGTTGAAATGTTCGCGGGTCAGCGCTGCCTGCCAGTCGCCGTAAACGACGTCGACGCTATCGACGTCGGTCAGGGCTTCCTTGGCCGCACAGGCGGCTTGCAGCAGCGAGCGCTGGGCGCCAGGATCGAGATCGGCCGACAAACCGGCCTGCTCGACGATCCAGCCAGCGATGGCATGGTCGAAATCATCGCCGCCCAGGGCGCTGTCGCCGCCGGTGGCCAACACTTCGAACACGCCGCCGGTCAGGCGCAGGATGGAAATATCGAAGGTCCCGCCACCCAGGTCATAGATGGCCACCAGGCCTTCGGCGTGCTGATCCAGGCCATAGGCCACGGCGGCGGCGGTCGGCTCGTTGAGCAGGCGCAGTACCGTGAGGCCAGCCAGCTTGGCGGCATCCTTGGTGGCCTGGCGCTGGGCGTCATCGAAATACGCCGGCACCGTGATCACCGCGCCGACCAGCTCGCCACCCAGGGTCGCTTCGGCACGCTGACGCAAGACCTTGAGGATCTCGGCGGAGACTTCTACCGGGCTTTTCGGGCCCTGTACGGTTTCGATGAACGGCATGTGCGATTCGCCGCCGACAAAGCGGTAAGGCAGTTGCTCGCCCAGTTGCTTGACGTCGGCCAGACCGCGACCCATCAGGCGCTTGACCGACATGACGGTGTTCAGCGGATCCTGTGCGGCGGCAGCCTTGGCGCTGGCGCCGACTTCGACGCGGTCCGCGTGGTAGCGCACGGCGGACGGCAGGATGACTTGCCCCTGCGCATCAGCCAGCGGTTCGGACAGGCCGCTGCGCAATGCGGCGACCAGCGAGTTGGTAGTGCCCAGGTCGATCCCGACCGCCAGACGACGCTGGTGCGGTTGGGGACTCTGGCCGGGTTCGGCAATCTGCAGTAGGGCCATGCTTATCTGAATATCAGGGGTGCAACCGGAGCCACACTGGGTTAATCGTCGAGGCGCTCTTCGAGCTGGCGCACTTCGTAGGAGAGCTTGTCGAGGAACTGCATGCGCCGCATCAGGCGTTCGGCCTGTTCACGTTGCGCTGCGTCATCCCAACAAGCGGCGAAGCTGTCGTTCAGTTCTTCCTGGGCCACTTTCAAACGCCGCTTGAAGGCCGTGACACCCGCCACATCGGCGTTGTCCTGCAGGTCTTCGAGCTCTTCACGCAGCTCGAGCTGCTGCATCAGGAATTCAGGGTCGTGCACCGTGACTTCCTGGGGCACTTCCTGTCCGCTGATAGACAGTAGATAGCGAGCGCGCTTGGGGGCGTTCTTGAGGGTCTGGTAGGCCTCGTTCAGGCCCGCCGACTTTTCCAGGGCCTGGCGCTGCTCGCGCTCAGGCGCGTCGGCAAAGCGGTCAGGATGAACTTCACGCGCCAGTTCGCGATAACGAACGGCCAACTGTTCGAGATCCAGCTTGAACGCCGGCTGCAAGTCGAACAGAGCGTAATGGCAAGGAGTACCCACAGCTATCAGCCTCAGATGTTGAAGCTTTCGCCGCAGCCACATTCACCGCGCACGTTGGGGTTGTTGAACTTGAAGCCTTCGTTCAACCCTTCCTTGACGAAGTCCAGCTCAGTGCCGTCCAGGTAGACCAGGCTCTTGGGATCGATGATCACCTTGACGCCGTGGTTTTCGAAGACTTCGTCTTCGCTACCTGCTTCGTCGACGAACTCCAGGACGTAGGCAAGCCCCGAGCAACCGGTGGTGCGTACACCCAGGCGAATACCGTCGCCCTTGCCGCGGCCCTCGAGGGAGCGGCGGACGTGGTTGGCGGCGGCTTCTGTCATGCTGATAGCCATCGTGGTTCCTTAACTGTTAGATGCCAGTTACGTTACGTGCCAGAACAAGCGCTTAGATCAAGCCTTTCTTCTGCTTGTAATCTTTGACAGCCGCTTTGATAGCGTCTTCAGCGAGTACAGAGCAGTGGATCTTGACCGGCGGCAGGGCCAGTTCTTCAGCCAGCTGGGTGTTGCTGATGGTCACCGCTTCGTCCAGGGACTTGCCCTTCATCCACTCGGTGGCGAGCGAGCTGGAAGCGATGGCCGAACCGCAGCCGTAGGTCTTGAACTTGGCGTCTTCGATGATGCCGGCGTCGTTGACGCGGATCTGCAAGCGCATGACGTCGCCGCATGCCGGAGCACCGACCATGCCGGTGCCGACGTCCGCGTCTTCAGCGTCCATCTTGCCGACGTTGCGCGGGTTTTCGTAGTGGTCGATGACCTTTTCGCTGTAAGCCATGGTACTTAATCCTCACTCATCAGAGAGCCGTTCTTGGCGACGGCTACTTAGTGCGCCGCCCACTCGATTTTCGAAATGTCGACGCCATCTTTGTACATGTCCCACAGCGGCGAAAGAGCGCGCAGCTTGGTGACGGCTTCAATGACCTTGGCGGCGGCATAGTCGATGTCTTCTTCGGTGCTGAAACGGCCGAAGGTGAAACGGATCGAGCTGTGCGCCAGTTCGTCGTTGCGGCCCAGGGCGCGCAGGACGTACGAAGGCTCAAGGGAAGCGGAAGTGCACGCCGAGCCGGAAGACACTGCCAGGTCCTTGAGGGCCATGATCAGCGATTCGCCTTCGACGTAGTTGAAGCTCAGGTTCAGGTTGTGCGGTACGCGAGCAGTCAGGCTGCCATTGACGTACAGCTCTTCAAGACCTTCGACCTGCTTGAAGAAGCGGTCGCTCAGGGCCTTGAGGCGAATGTTTTCGCTGGCCATTTCGGCCTTGGCGATGGCGAAGGCTTCACCCATGCCGACGATCTGGTGCGTCGCCAAGGTACCGGAACGCATGCCGCGTTCGTGACCGCCACCGTGCATGGTGGCCTCGAGACGTACGCGCGGCTTGCGGCTGACGTACAGTGCGCCGATGCCTTTGGGGCCGTAGGTCTTGTGCGCGGAGAACGACATCAGGTCGACCTTCAGCGCCTGCAGATCGATCTCGACCTTGCCGGTGGACTGAGCGGCGTCGACATGGAACAGCACGCCACGCGAGCGGGTCAGCTCACCAATCGCGGCGATGTCGTTGATGGTGCCGATTTCGTTGTTGACGTGCATCACCGAGACCAGAATGGTGTCTTCACGCAACACCGCTTCGACCATCTCGGCGGTCACCAGGCCGTCTTCGCGAGGCTCGAGGTAGGTGACGTCGAAACCTTCACGCTCCAGTTGACGCGTGGTGTCCAGGACCGCCTTGTGCTCGATCTTGGTGGTGATGATGTGCTTGCCCTTGGAGCCGTAGAAGTGCGCGACACCTTTGATGGCCAGGTTGTCGGACTCGGTGGCACCGCTAGTCCAGACGATTTCACGGGGATCGGCGTTGACCAGGTCAGCGACCTGGCGACGGGCGTTCTCGACCGCTTCTTCGGCTTTCCAGCCAAACACGTGGGAGCGCGAAGCCGGGTTACCGAAGTTACCTTCGACAGTCAGGCATTCGATCATTTTTTGCGCGACACGCGGATCAACCGGGGTGGTCGCGGAGTAATCGAGATAAATCGGCAACTTCATTGAATTTCTCCTATCAGGCTCGAGCACCGCTCGTGAGTGGCGGCTATTCGACGGCGGACGTTTCAATCTTGTCCATTAAGGGCGACCGACCATTGCAACGGCGCTGGTCCTGACGCTGGGCGACTTCTTGCACCTCACGGCGAGTCACAAGATCCGCCAGACTGATACCGCTCAAGAATTCGTGAATCTGCTGACTGAGATCACACCACAAGTGGTGGGTCAGGCAGGTATCGCCGGCATGGCAATCACCCAGTCCCTGACAGCGGGTGGCATCGACCGACTCGTTGACGGCGTCGATGACCTGGGCGACCTGAATACCTTCCATTTCCCGGGAGAGCTGGTAACCACCACCGGGCCCGCGAACGCTGGACACCAGATTGCGGCGACGCAACTTGGCAAACAACTGCTCGAGGTACGACAGGGAAATCCCCTGGCGCTCGGAAATGTCGGCCAACGAGACCGGGCCCTTCTGCGCGTGCAACGCCAGATCGAGCATGGCGGTCACGGCGTATCGGCCTTTAGTTGTCAGTCGCATGGTGGGTACCACGAGGGAAATGAAGTGTCGGCATGTGTCAAGTATGCAATTCCCGAGGGTTTTAGTCAACTATAAGACCAAGCGTTTTACTCAGGATTGCGGGCTAAACGGCGGCCGGATGATAGCAAACTAATGGTCGCCTTGGGGAGATGGTTGGCGTTAGATCCTATCGGGGGCAAGCCCCCTCGCTACAGGAAGCGTTGGGGTTGCTCCCGAAAAAACTCATCGAGCCTGAGCCTTGCGCTCCTGCTCCTGCACACATTCGAAATCCTCGTCACGCAGCTCGGGCAGATCCTTGGCGTGGTAGTCGCTGCCCAGCTTGCTCAGCGCGCCGCACATCCCCTCCAGGCGCCCATCCACCGCATGCAGGTGGTCCAGCAACTGGCCGATGGCCTTGGCGATCGGATCGGGCATGTCCTCGCTCACGCCATACGCCTCGAAGCCGATCTTCTCGGCCATGGCCTTGCGATTGGCGTCCTGCTCGGCGTCACCCCGGGTGATGATTCGCCCAGGAATACCCACCGCCGTGGCGCCGGCCGGTACTGCCTTGGTCACCACAGCGTTTGAGCCGATCTTGGCGCCAGCGCCGACCGTGAACGGCCCCAGCACCTTGGCACCCGCCCCCACCACGACGCCGTTTTCAAGCGTTGGATGGCGCTTGCCGGCATTCCAGCTGGTGCCGCCCAGCGTAACGCCCTGATACAGCGTCACGTCGTCACCGATCTCCACCGTCTCACCAATGACGATACCCATGCCATGATCGATAAAGAAACGGCGCCCGACCTTCGCCCCCGGGTGTATCTCGATCCCGGTCAGCCAGCGACTGAAATTCGACACCATCCGCGCGATCCACTTCCAATCACGCACCCACAACCCGTGGGCCGCGTGGTGCAGCCAGATGGCGTGCAGGCCCGGATAGCAGGTCAGCACCTCAAAGGCATTGCGCGCCGCCGGATCACGATGGAAAACACTCCGGATATCTTCACGTACTCGCTCGAACATCATTTGTCCTTACGCTTGTGGGGCTCGCCGCGAACCACCTTCTGGGTCTCGGTGAGGATGCCACGCAAAATATTCATTTCCGAACGGCTCACCGCACTGCGCCCATACAACCGGCGCAGGCGCGCCATCAAGTGCCGCGGATTGGCAGGGTCGAGGAAACCAATGCCCACCAGCGTCTGCTCCAACTGACCGTAGAAGCGCTCCATCTCATCACTGGTCGACAACGTCTCGTTACCCGGCGCATTGAGCTCCTCCTTCTCGACCTTGGACGGCTGCCCCTCGGCCGCCAGCCACGCCATGCGCACCTCGTAGCCGAGCACCTGAACGGCCGCCGCGAGATTCAGCGAGCTGAAATCCGGATTCGACGGAATATGCACATGATAGTGACATCGCTGTAGCTCCTCGTTGGTCAGGCCGGCGTATTCACGGCCAAATACCAACGCCACCTCAAGCCCCTGCCCTGCCTCTTCGATGGACTTGGTGCCGCACTCGCGCGGGTCCAGCAGCGGCCAGGGGATGCGCCGATCGCGCGCACTGGTCCCGAGCACCAGGCTGCAGCCCACCAGGGCATCCTCGAGCGTGGCCACCACCTGCGCCGATTCGAGGATATCGTTGGCGCCCGAAGCCCGCGCGTCGGCCTCGTGATGGGGGAACTGCTGCGGGTCGACCAGCACCAGGCGCGACAGCCCCATGTTTTTCATGGCCCGCGCGGCGCCGCCGATATTGCCCGGATGACTGGTATTGACTAGCACGACACGAATATTTTCCAGCACCGCAAGCGCTCTCGAACAGGGAGAAAGGAGGCAAATCTTACAGAAGCCACCCCTGTTGCGCTACGCAATGCGCACGCGGCACTTCATCAGGGAAACTTTTCTGTTAGAATGTCCGGCTTTCTTTAACGACCTTAGGTGAAACCTCCATGCAGCCCATGCTGACTATCGCGCTGCGCGCCGCCCGCAGCGCCAGCGAATTGATTTTCCGCTCCATCGAGCGCCTGGATACCATCAAGGTCGATGAGAAAGACGCCAAGGACTACGTGTCCGAAGTCGATCGCGCCGCCGAGCAGAAAATCATCGACATTCTGCGCAAGGCTTACCCGAACCACTCGATCCGCGGTGAAGAAACCGGCCTGCACGCCGGCACCGGCATCGAAGGCGAAGAGTACCTGTGGATCATCGATCCACTGGACGGCACCACCAACTTCCTGCGCGGCGTACCGCACTTTGCCGTGAGCATCGCGTGCAAATACCGTGGCCGCCTGGAACATGCCGTGGTCCTCGATCCAGTCCGTCAGGAAGAATTCACCGCCAGCCGTGGCCGTGGCGCCCAGCTCAATGGCCGCCGGCTGCGCGTCAGCCCGCGTACCAGCCTCGACGGCGCACTGCTGGGCACTGGCTTCCCGTTCCGCGACGACCAGATGGACAACCTCGACAACTACCTGGGCATGTTCCGCGCCCTGGTCGGCCAGACCGCCGGCATCCGCCGCGCCGGCGCCGCCAGCCTGGACCTCGCCTATGTCGCCGCCGGCCGCTTCGATGCGTTCTGGGAGTCGGGCCTGTCGGAATGGGACATGGCTGCAGGTGTGTTGCTGATTCAAGAAGCCGGCGGCCTGGTGAGCGACTTCACCGGCGGTCACGACTTCCTGGAGAAGGGCCACATCGTTGCCGGCAACACCAAGTGCTTCAAGGCCGTGCTGACCGCGATCCAGCCGCACCTGCCGGCCTCGCTCAAGCGCTGATCGGTTACTGCAGCGATAAAAAAGCACCCTGCGCGGGTGCTTTTTTTGTGCTCGATTTTTCGGGGGCAAGCCCCCTCGCTACATTGAACCCTGTAGCGAGGGGGGCTTGCCCCCGAAAGCGTTACGCAGCTATCACTGGTTTTGCCCCAGCACCAACTGACCCTGTTTATCCACAGGGATCGAATTGCCTGGATCGCGATCCATGCGCACCTGGCCAACCTTGCCATTCAACTGGTACTTGACGTTGTAGCCCACAGTCTTGTCGCTGATGTCGTTGACCGTGTTGCAGCGCGTTTCGTTGGTGGTGTAGGTGTCGTTGTTCTGCATGTTCTCCTGCACCTTGTTGCCAGCGTAACCGCCGCCTGCCGCACCGGCCACCGTGGCCAGCGTCTTGCCATGGCCGCCACCGACGGTGCTGCCCAGCAAGCCACCTGCCACAGCGCCCAAGACGCTGCCGACGATCTGGTGCTGATCCTTGACCGCTCGGCGATGGGTCACGGCAACTTCCTTGCATTCCTGGCGAGGGGTCTTGATCTGCTGATTGATCGGCTCGACAGCGAGCACCTGAGCCGAGTCCGGACTCTTGACCAGACTGTAGGTGGCAAAGGCGCCACCGGCGGTAACCACCACGGCACCCAATACGGCGCCTGTCAGCAACGACTTGTTCACGATAACCTCCAAACTGCTGAAAACGGGGCATTTTTTCTGCATTCGAGGCCCCGCGATTCTCCCTGCCTTGGAGCACAAAAAAAGGCGCGAGTTCAACACTCGCGCCTTTTTGGCTTACCAACGGGAGGTCAGCGGTCGATCAAGGACGATCGTCCACCTTGTCAGCCGTAGCGGCAGGAATCAAATCCTCGCTGTTCAGATTCAGCCAGATCAGCACCACGTTGGCGATGTAGATCGACGAATAGGTCCCGGCCAGAACACCGATGAACAGCGCCAGAGAGAAGCCCCACAGGTTGTCGCCCGCGAAGATCATCAGCGCCCCGATCGCCAGCAATGTGGAGATCGAAGTAGCCATGGTCCGCAGCAGCGTTTGCGTGGTCGACACGTTGATGTTTTCGATCAGGTCAGCCTTGCGCAGCACGCGGAAGTTTTCCCGCACCCGGTCGAACACCACGATGGTGTCGTTGAGCGAGTAGCCGATGATCGCCAGCACCGCCGCCAGCACCGTCAGGTCGAAGGTGATCTGGAAGTACGAGAGCAGACCAACGGTCACCACCACGTCGTGGATCAGCGACAGGATCGCGCCCAAGGCGAACTTCCACTGAAAGCGGAAGGCCAGGTAGATCAGTACGCCACCCAGCGCCATGAGCATGCCCAAGCCACCCTGGTCACGCAGCTCTTCACCGACCTGCGGGCCGACGAACTCGACGCGCTTGACGGTTGCTGGGTTGTCGCCGCCGCCCTTGCGCAGGGCGTCGGCTACTTCCTGCCCGAGTTTCGGGTCTTCGCCCGGCATACGCACCAGCAGATCGGTGGTCGACCCGAAGGTCTGCACTACGGCTTCGTGATAACCGGCGCTGGTCAGCTCGCTGCGCACCTGGTTGAGGTCCGCGGCTTTTTCGTAGGTCAGTTCGATCTGCGTACCGCCGGTGAAATCCAGACCGTAGTTCAGTCCCTTATGGAACATGCTGAACAGCGCGAGGATGGTCAGCAGGACCGTGATGGCGAACGCAACGTTGCGCACGCCCATGAAGTTGATGGTTCTTTTCATGTCAGCCCCTTAAATCCACAACTTCTTGAAGTCACGCCCGCCATAGATCAGGTTGACCATAGCGCGGGTCACCATGATGGCCGTGAACATCGAGGTAAAGATCCCGAGGGACATGGTGACGGCGAAGCCTTTGATCGGCCCGGTACCCATCGCGAACAGAATCCCGCCCACCAGCAAGGTGGTCAGGTTGGCGTCGAGGATCGCCGTGTAGGCACGGTCGAAACCTTCATTGATCGCCCGCTGCACGGTCATGCCGTTGGCGATCTCTTCACGTATCCGCGAGAAGATCAGCACGTTGGCGTCCACCGCCATGCCCATGGTCAGGACGATACCGGCGATACCCGGCAGCGTCAGGGTCGCGCCCAGCAGCGACATCAGCGCCAGCAGCATGACCATGTTGAAGGCCAGGGCCACGGTCGCGATCAGGCCGAAGAAGCGGTAGATGACCATGATGAAGATCGACACGAACAGCATGCCCCAGAGCGCCGCATGGGTACCCTTGGTGATGTTGTCGGCACCCAGGCTCGGGCCGATGGTGCGCTCTTCGGCGAAGTACATCGGTGCGGCCAGACCACCGGCACGCAGCAGCAGCGCCAGCTCGGAAGACTCGCCCTGACCGTTCAGGCCGGTGATGCGGAACTGCGCGCCCAGCGGCGACTGGATGGTCGCCAGGCTGATGATCTTTTTCTCTTCGGTGAAGGTCTGCTCGGCGACGTCTTTCTCGACGCCGTCGACCGTCTGCTTGACGTAGCGGGTGGTCGGCTTCTGCTCGATGAAGATCACCGCCATGCTGCGCCCGACGTTGCTGCGCGTGGCGCGACTCATCAGGTCGCCACCGTGACCATCGAGCTTGATGTTCACTTGCGGCGCCCCGTGCTCGTCGTAGCTGGCCTGAGCGTCGGTAACCTGGTCACCGGTGATGATCAGGCCACGCTCGACCGCAGCGGGTGGACGGCTGCCGTCACGGAATTCGAAGGTTTCGGTAGTGGCGCGAGCATCATCCGGGCCAGCACCGAGACGGAATTCCAGGTTGGCGGTCTTGCCGAGAATACGCTTGGCTTCGGCAGTGTCCTGCACGCCTGGCAACTCGACGACGATACGATTGGCGCCCTGGCGCTGGACCAACGGCTCGGCCACGCCCAGCTCGTTGACGCGGTTACGTACGGTGGTGAGGTTTTGCTTGAGCGAGTACTCGCGAATCTCGGAGATCTTCGCTGGCGTCATCGCCAGGCTCAGCACCGGCGTGTCACCGCGCTCGGACGGGGTGATAACGAAATCTGTGTAGGCTTTCTTGATGATCGCCTGCGCTTGATCGCGAGCAGCGTCGTCGGCGAAGCCCAATACGATCGCGCCATCCTGCGACGGCAGGCTGCGATAGCGTACTTGCTCCTTGCGCAGCGCAGACTTGACGTCGCCGTCATAGATCTTCATGCGTGCGTCGAGGGCTTTGTCCATGTCGACTGCCAGCAGGAAGTGCACACCGCCCGACAAGTCCAGACCCAGCTTCATCGGGCTCGCGCCCAGGTGACGCAGCCAGCTCGGCGTGGTCGGTGCCAGGTTCAGGGCTACGACGTAATCGTCACCCATGGCCTTGCGCACCACATCTTTGGCCGGCAGCTGGTCTTCAGCTTTTTGCAGACGGATCAACCCGCCCTTGCCATTGGCGGCCAGTGCGGCAGCCTTGACCGCAATACCGGCATCGGTGAGCGCTTTGCTCGCCAGATCCAGTTCTGCCTGAGACACCTGCAAAGCAGTGCTCGCGCCAGTGACCTGAATGGCCGCGTCGTCAGGATAGAGATTGGGTGCGGAATAAATAAAACCGATCGCCAGTACCGCCACGATCAGAATGTATTTCCACAGAGGGTATTTGTTCAGCATCACGCCGCCCGTTCAAGACGCGGGGCGCCTTGCGCGCCCCGTCGATTGGTAAAATTCCGAAGCTTAGATCGCTTTGAGCGTGCCTTTTGGCAGGGTTGCGGCGATCGAACCCTTCTGAATCTTCAGCTCTACAGTGTCCGAAACTTCAATGACCACGAAGTCGTCGGTAACTTTGTTGATCTTGCCGGCGATACCGCCGGTGGTGACCACTTCGTCACCCTTGGACAGGCCGCCCAGCAGGTTCTTCTGCTCTTTGGCGCGCTTGGCCTGCGGACGCCAGATCATCAGATAGAAGATGACCAGGAAGCCCACCAGGAAGATCCACTCGAAACCGCCGCCCATCGGGCCGGCAGCTGCCGGTGCCGCAGCATCGGCCAAAGCATCAGAGATAAAAAAGCTCATTTAGCGCTCCAGTAGCAAAAGTTGACTCTATAAGGTCACGAAATCAGGCCAAAGGCGGCGTAACAAGCCCGCGTTTGGCGTAGAAGGCATCGACAAAGGCGGCCAATGTACCCTGTTGAATAGCCTCGCGCAAACCAGCCATCAGCACCTGGTAATGACGCAAATTGTGGATCGTATTCAACATACTCCCCAGCATTTCACCGCACTTGTCCAGGTGATGCAGATAAGCGCGAGAGAAGTTCTGGCAGGTGTAGCAATCGCAGGTCGGATCGAGCGGCGAATCATCATGGCGATGAAACGCGTTACGGATCTTCAGCACGCCGGTATCGATGAACAGATGCCCATTGCGGGCATTGCGGGTTGGCATCACGCAATCGAACATGTCCACACCGCGGCGCACACCCTCCACCAGATCTTCCGGTTTGCCAACGCCCATAAGGTAACGAGGTTTGTCAGCGGGCATCTGACCGGGCAGGTAATCCAGCACCTTGATCATCTCGTGCTTGGGCTCGCCCACCGACAGACCGCCGATGGCCAGGCCGTCGAAGCCGATCTTGTCGAGGCCTTCGAGGGAGCGCATGCGCAGGTTCTCGTGCATACCGCCCTGAACGATGCCGAACAAGGCCGCGGTGTTGTCGGCATGGGCATTCTTCGAACGCTGGGCCCAACGCAACGACAGTTCCATCGACACCCGAGCCACGTCTTCATCGGCCGGGTACGGCGTGCATTCGTCAAAGATCATCACGATGTCCGAGCCCAGGTCACGCTGCACCTGCATCGACTCTTCCGGGCCCATGAACACCTTGGCGCCGTCTACCGGCGAGGCGAAGGTCACGCCTTCTTCCTTGATCTTGCGCATGGCGCCCAGGCTGAATACCTGGAAACCACCGGAGTCGGTCAGAATCGGGCCGTTCCACTGCATGAAATCGTGCAGGTCACCGTGGGCCTTGATCACCTCGGTGCCCGGGCGCAGCCACAGGTGGAAGGTGTTGCCGAGGATGATCTGCGCGCCAGTCGCCTCGATATCCCGCGGCAGCATGCCCTTGACCGTGCCGTAGGTGCCCACCGGCATGAACGCCGGCGTCTCGACCACGCCACGGGGGAACGTCAGGCGGCCACGACGGGCCTTGCCGTCGGTGGCCAGCAATTCGAAAGACATACGACTCATGCTTGATCCTCTGGGCCGCACGCTTGCGGATTGCGGGTGATGAACATCGCATCACCATAACTGAAGAAGCGGTAGGCGTTATCCACAGCAGCCTTGTAGGCCGCGATGGTTTCGCGATAACCCGCAAACGCCGACACCAGCATCAACAGCGTGGATTCCGGCAAATGGAAATTGGTCACCAGGGCGTCGACCACATGGAAGGGACGGCCCGGGAAAATGAAGATATCGGTATCGCCGCTGAAGGGCTTGAGCTCGCCGCTTCGCGCGGCGCTTTCGAGCGAGCGCACGCTGGTGGTGCCCACGGCAATCACCCGACCGCCACGCGCCTTGCAAGCGTTGACGGCATCGACCACGTCCTGACTCACTTCGAGCCACTCTTTATGCATGTGGTGGTCTTCGAGCTTCTCGACCCGCACCGGCTGGAAGGTGCCCGCACCCACGTGCAAGGTCACGAAGGCGGTCTCGACGCCCTTGGCCTTGATCTGTTCGAGGATCCGCTCATCGAAATGCAGCCCGGCGGTCGGCGCCGCGACCGCGCCGGAACGCTCGGCGTACACCGTCTGATAGCGCTCGCGGTCGGCGCCCTCGTCCGGGCGATCGATGTACGGCGGCAGCGGCATGTGCCCGACGCGGTCGAGCAGCGGCAGCACTTCTTCATTGAAGCGCAGCTCGAACAGCGCATCGTGGCGCGCGACCATCTCGGCCTCGCCACCGCCGTCGATCAAAATGCTCGACCCCGGCTTGGGCGACTTGCTCGAGCGCACGTGGGCCAGCACGCTGTGGCTGTCGAGCACTCGCTCCACAAGGATTTCCAGCTTGCCGCCCGACGCCTTCTGCCCGAACACCCGCGCCGGAATCACCCGGGTGTTGTTGAATACCATCAAGTCGCCTGGGCGCAGATAGCCCGGCAGGTCGATGAATTGACGGTGATCCAGCGCCCCGCTCGGCCCATCGAGGACCAGCAGGCGGCTGCCATGGCGCTCGGCCAGCGGGTGGCGAGCGATCAGGGAATCGGGGAGTTCGAAGGAGAAATCGGCGACGCGCATGATGGTGTTCGGCTACATAGGGCTGAAAAGCTTAGCAAATTTCTGTAAATCTGGCCATGAAACCTTGTTGACCAACGGTCGGACCCTCTCTATACTTCGCGCCCAGCAAGCCCTGATGGCGGAATTGGTAGACGCGGCGGATTCAAAATCCGTTTTCGAAAGGAGTGGGAGTTCGAGTCTCCCTCGGGGCACCATGATTAGATGTGACGTTGACCCTTCTACCGGGTTGGCGAAAAAAACCGGCCGATGAGCCGGTTTTTTTGTGGGCGGGGTTTGGCCTCTATCCCACCCGCTACCTGGTCAATGACTGTGCCCAGATCTGCGCAGACCATCGCGAAACATCAGGACAATATCCCTCCGTTGCCACGCCAGTAAACATAAGCAAAAATTCGCGACCAACTTATAAAAAACGTATATTTTATTCGTGAATACGATCAGCTGGCACCGAAAAGCCGTTAAGCAGCTTCGCAGGCTGCATACCCATCACCAAGGCCAGATCCGCGATGCCGTGGGGGAGCTCAGCGCCATGCCAGACGTATCCAACGTCAAAGCCCTGGCCCATCATCACTATGGCTACCGGCTGCGAGTGGGTAACTATCGCGTCCTGTTCGATTGGGACGGCGCAATCAAGATCGTCAGCATCAATGAGGTAAAGAAACGTGACGAACGCACGTACTGAAGTGCAAATCATCAATGACGCCGAAGGCAAACCAGCCTTTGTCGTGATCCCCTACGCCCAGTACATATCACGACACAATGCTGACAACGACTTGATTCCGCATGAGGTGGTCAGCCGGGTCGTGGATGGAGCGTCGCCGGTTAAAGCCTGGCGCGAATACCTGCACCTGACGCAAGAAGAAGTCGCCAGGCGATTGGGGATCACTCAACCAGCTTATGCGCAGCAGGAAGCAGGGTCCAAACCGCGCAAGGCGACGCGGGAGAAGATTGCCGTGGCGTTCGGTATACAGGCTGATCAGCTGGAGTTGTGAAAAAGCTGAGGGCCGCAAGTTATGGTTTCGGCCTCCATGGACGCCGATTTACATGCTAGGCCTCTGCCAGGTGGCCAGCGTTACTTCTGCCTCGATCTTCACGAATACGCGATTTTTTCTCGATCAGCCATCCGAGCGGGACAACGAACAGGCTAAAACTACGCGTGATCAGCGCCTACGAGGTGGACGTTTAGGGCCGTACGTCGCTACCGCGAAGTAGGCCCTACAACGTGCGCTACATTCTGCAAATGCGCAACGTAAGCAAATCCGTATGACCAGAATGCAAAAAACCCCAGAGCTTACGCTTCTGGGGCTTTTGCTGAATCCATTATCGGCCTGATCTTTCGGCTTTCGCCTATCTCGCTCACGGGCTGAGAGAGCTCTCGCTCCGATATCGACACCCCTCATGGAGGTTCCGGTCTGTGTCGACAGGTGGACTATCAACCTAGGACAGGCTCGTGTCAACGGCATCCAACGCAGAGTTCAGGCTCGATCAAGGGCGCAGAGAACAAATATGTGCAGCCCATGTCAATTTTTCTTCTTGAACCACTTGTTAATGTAATAACGGACGCTCAACCGATCTTTCGGCCTCGGCTTGTAATGGGTTTTATTCCTCTCGCCAGGGTCTACCGCACTGCCCCGAGCAGTGTAGTAATAAAGCGCGACAGACCGGCGAGTGATGTGTTCCGGCGTGGTTAACGGTTCGGGGTGGCCATGATTGCTGTCTTTATCGGTATTGAAAATCACGCAGCGGTTGTAAATGGGCAGGATCTTTTTCAGGCAGGTCTTCATGCCGACATCCCATAACTCCAGATGGCCGCCGTACGCTTCCTGCCAGTCTTGGTTCAGATAGATGATGATATTCAGCCGACGCTCGACGTTGAGCTTTTTATTAAGCCTGAAATCCGAGTGCACGCCCAGAAAGCCGCCGCTTTTGGTTTCGTGCAGCCCGCCACCGGCGAAATAGGGATCCGGTATCAAGCCCTCGATGCCCGTGAGTTTTTCCAGAAACTGCAGCATGGGCGCGGAGTTGAAGGCATTGAAAACAGTTTTCAGAAAGGGCGAGCATTCGTTGGGGCTGATCTGGCGCTTGAGCTGGCCTTTATAGCCACGCTCATAGAGCATCTCGTTGTGGGTGGGCTCGACCGGGAAGTGCTGGCAGATACTCGCGATCAAATCCTCATTGAGGAAATCATCGATAACGATGTGCGCAAATGGCGTCGCTTGTACATAGCTGCCATTGAGCGAAGCACCAAGAGCGCTGGCCGCGTTGTGATCGAAATCCAATGCTGGAGCAAGCGTCAGGGGTAGCGTTTGGGGGGTGGATGCCATTACCGCTCCAATCATTCAATCCAAAGATCTGTCGATGCTGTCGACGCTTGGCGCACACACTACTTCAGGGTCTGTTCAGCCGTCCAGCCGCTGTCATATGCCGAAACACACAGTGAAATGCGGCGGTTGCGTGCCCTACCCGACCTAGGTATCGTTCGGCACGTCGCTGCAAATTCAGCGACCTGGGCTTGGCCGCCCTTGAACGTTAGGCGCAACAGCGCCCCATCACGATTGCAGGCGCTTTTTTTGCGCCCGCAACTCCGTGCTATGGCGGGTTGCGCGGGGACACCTTCGGGTGTGCCGGGTGCTAACGTCCTGGTCGGCCAACCCCGCGCAATCTGCCACCCAAATTCGCTTGGCCGCGAACGGTGGCAGTTCCTCAACGTTGGAGCTATCCCGATGACAAACCTCGATCCCCCTGAAATTCACGTACCCGCTTACCCCTATACCGATGTAATAGTGGGAGGTGCGCTATGAAAGCAGTTGCTGAATGCGCTACGCCCGGCATAGTTACCTTCGCTTCTTGCAATGCTCAAAACCAGCGCCTGTTCCGCCTCAACCCAGGCATCTGCGCAATCGAAGCCCTGGAACATGCCTCGCTGCTGATGGCCTCGGTCAACGAACTCACCCTCCCAGACAGCAATGGCGAACCGCGAAGCAATCTGGTCTGGGCCGCCCACTATCTCGGCGACATGGCCAAAGCCATCATCGACGACGTCACCGTCGGGCTGCAGAGCGCCCAGTACAGCGGTGAATCGGCATCACAGCAATCCGACTCGTCCCCATCCACCGGCCAGTAAACCTGTTGGAATCATCGGCGCTATCGCCCCCTGAACATCTTGTCGATAGCGCCGGTGCGGGGCTGCTGAACCCGGTTCGCGATCTGGGGTATCGAGTCACGATGTGAACGCCACTAGAGGACGCGTATGCCTGCACGATGCAGCACTTACCTACCGCAACATCCAGACAAAATGCCGCCATTGCTCTGGTCGAAATAAATAAGTAGATATGCGCATCGGAACGAGCGCGTGATGCCTGCGGCGGCCCGCATCAGGCGGTCAGCCAGGTCGCGGGCCGGCCTTGCGCAAGAAGGACAGATGAGAATATCCGGCCCAGAAACAAGATGGCCCCGCAAAGCGGGGCCATGGATACTTACCTAGCGTCATCACCAGCATGAACCAAAAGGATTTCTGGGAGAGGGCGGCCTAGGGCTGCAGCGCCAACATAATACGCGACACCAGGATGTGCAAATTTGAGCAGCCACAGACTGGCCACTGAAACCAACACCACAAACGTCCGCAAATCTTCCCGCACCCATCTACGCGTATGCCCGAGCCGCAGCATGCCTCCCCCTTATCCGTTTACGGACATCGCCGTCCCTTCACCAACCTGTCACATCCCCACGCTTACATAGCCCTTTTCCCACACAGGGCTTCGCCATGACTTCATTCGACCTCAGCCGCCGCCGCATCCTCCAAGTAGCGAGCGCCAGCCTGCTGCTCCCCGGCGTGGCGCCCGCCGTCATCGCCGCCGCCCAGGACCGCCCACAGCTCACCGACGGTGTGCAATCCGGCGACCTGCTGGGCGACAAGGCCATGGTCTGGAGCCGCTGCGACCGGCCGGCGCGGATGGTGGTGGAATGGGACACCCGCAGCGTGTTCAACAACCCACGCCGCCTGGTCTCGGCACTGGCCGATGCCAACACCGACTTTACCGCGCGGGTCGAACTGACCGGCCTGCCAGTGGACCAGGCGATTTTCTATCGCGTGCAGTTCGAGGATGCGCAAAGCGGCGTGGCCAGCGAGCCCTGGTTCGGCCACTTGCGCAGCGCCCCAAGCCAACGCCGCGATATCCGCTTCGTCTGGAGCGGCGACACGGTCGGCCAGGGCTTCGGCATCAACCCGGACATCGGCGGCATGCGTATCTACGAAGCCATGCGCCTGCGCCTGCCGGACTTCTTCATCCACAGCGGTGACACCATCTACGCCGACGGCCCGGTGCCAGAAACCCTCACCACCGAGAACGGCCGCGTCTGGCGCAATATCACCACGGAGGCCAAGAGCAAAGTCGCCGAGACCCTCGCCGACTATCGCGGCGCCTATCGCTACAACCTGATGGACGAAAACGTGCGCCGCTTCAACGCCGAGGTGCCGCAGATCTGGCAGTGGGATGATCACGAAGTAACCAATAACTGGTCATCGAGCAAGCAACTGGACCCGCGTTATCACACCAAGGACATCAACGCCCTGGTCGGCAACGCTCGCCAGGCCTGGCTCGAGTATTCACCCATGCGTCGGCAGCGGGCCGACAACGGCGGGCGTATCTACCGCAAGCTCAGCTATGGGCCGATGCTGGACATCTTCGTGCTGGACATGCGCAGCTATCGCGGGCCCAACGACGCCAATCTGGCGGAAAAACCTAGTGCGGACACCGCGTTCATGGGGCCCGCCCAGATGGAGTGGCTCAAGACCGGCCTGAAGAATTCCCAGGCGCAGTGGAAGGTGATCGCGGCGGACATGCCGATCGGGCTGGGGGTGCCGGACGGCGAGGTCAGCCCTGGTGTCGGGCGCTGGGAAGCGATTGCCAATGCCGACAATGGTGCGCCCAAGGGCCGCGAATTGGAGATGGCCGACTTGCTCGGATTCCTGCGACAGCACAAGGTGGCCAACACCGTATGGCTGACGGCCGATGTGCACTATTGCGCGGCGCATCACTATCATCCGGACCGCGCGGCATTTCAGGATTTCGAGCCGTTCTGGGAGTTCGTTGCCGGGCCTTTGAATGCCGGGAGTTTCGGGCCTAATCCGCTGGATGGGACGTTTGGGCCCGAGGTGGTGTTCCAGAAGGCACCGCCTGCGCAGAACACGTCGCCCTTTGCCGGGTATCAGTTTTTCGGGGAAGTACAGATTGAAGGGCAAAGTGGCGAAATGACTGTGCAACTGCGCGATCTGGATGGGGTGGTGGTGTTCGAGCAGCGGTTGCAGCCGGTTTGATCGAGCGGTATGCCTTGGCCGTCGAGACGCAAACGCCGCCAAGGCACGCAATCCATCGGGCGGCGCTACTACCGCCCCCCAGACACCGGCACGATCGCCCCCGTCACATACCCTGCCCCCGCCGATGCGATCCAGGCCACGCAATCGGCCACTTCTTCCGGCAATCCTGCCCGACCCAGCGGAATATTCGGCGCCATATCCGCCACGCGTTCGGGCTTGCCGTTAGTGGCATGCAGATCGGTATCGATCAAGCCCGGCGCTACGCCGTTGACGCGAATACCATCGCGAGCAACTTCCTTGGCCAATCCCCGCGTCAAACTGTCCAGCGCACCCTTGGTGGCAGCGTAATGAATCCATTCTCCGCTACCGCCCAACTCTGCCGCCCGTGAAGACACATTGACGATCACCCCGCCGCTGCCACCATGTGAATGCCCCATACGCCGCACCGCCTCGCGAGCACACATGAAGGCGCCAAATACGTTGACCTGAAACACCCGTTGCAACTGCTCGAACGTCAGGGCTTCAAGTTTGCTGAATCCCTCAGTTACGCCCGCGTTATTCACCAGCAACGTCAGCGGTTGCGGCATGGCATCCAGGACTTCGAACAGCGCCAGCACTTGCGCCTCCGAGGCGATGTCCAGGCCGTAGGCTCGGGCTTTGCCGCCTGCGCTTTCAATAGCGCCGACCACCTGTTCGGCGGCGGCTTTATCCTGTGCATAAGTGAGCACGACGGTATAACCGAGTGCGCCAAGTTTGACGGCAGTAGCGGCGCCGATACCGCGGCTGCCGCCGGTGACCAATGCGATCCCTGTCATGTTGACTCCGTGATTAAGTAGCCAGCGCTCGACAATAAACTAAAGCCCGCTGGAGCGCAGCCGATAGGCCCATGGAGTCAGATGACACTAACGCGCCCTCAACACTGCAAACAGGCAATGCCACGAAATGGAATTCAACCCGCTGTTCAGCCAACTGCTCGCGCCGCTATGGGGCACTTATCGCTGGCTCATACCCGTACTGATCGTACTGAGCCTGCTGAAATCCCGCTGGGCCAAAGGCCAGATCGGCGAACTTCTCGTGCGCCTGTTCGCCCATTGGAAACTCGACAAGCACCTCTACCGCCGCCTGCACAACGTCACGCTGGATACCCCGGACGGCACCACCCAGATCGATCATGTGTTTCTCTCGCCTTTCGGCATCTTCGTGCTGGAAACGAAGAACATGCAGGGCTGGATCTTCGGCAGCGCGAACCAGCCACAGTGGACACAAAAGATCTATCGCAACACTTACAGGTTCCAGAATCCACTGCGACAGAACTACAAGCACCTCAAAGCGCTGGAAGCCACACTCGGCCTTGCCCCCGAACATCTGCACTCGATCATCACCTTTGTCGGTGGCAGTGTGTTCAAGACTGCAATGCCGGCCAACGTGACCAAAGGGATCGGCTTTATCCGCTACATCACATCATTTCAGACGCCCGTGTTTACCCGCGCGCAAGTCGATGACCTGGTGAATGCACTACAAGGCGCTCGTCGGGCGCCCTCGCTGGCGACCCATCGCGCGCATGTGGATCATTTGAAACGGCGCGCAGATCCGACTGCCGAGCGTAAATGCCCCAGGTGCGGAAATGCGCAGGTTATCCGCACGGTGAAAACCGGGGAACACGCCGGGCAGCGATTCTGGGGATGCTCTTTGTTTCCCAAGTGCCGCACCAGGCAAAAGCTTTAATCCGAAACATCCGGGGCTTCACCCGGCAGCGCCGCCAATACCACCTTGAGCATCTGCGCCAACGCCTCGCGCTGCTTGCCCGACAGCGGCGCCAGCACTGAATTCTGGATCTCGGTATGCGCACCGACGGCCTCTTCAATCAGCGCCTTGCCCTTTGCCGTCAGCGCCACTTGTGAACTGCGGCGATCCTGGACATCGCTGACTCGCTCGATCAACGCGGCGCCTTCCAGCCGGGCCAGGCGATTGGTCATCGCCCCTGACGTTACCAACAACGAACGATACAGATCGGTCGGTGTGAGCCGAAACGGAGCACCGGATCGACGCAAGGTAGCCAGCACATCGAACTCCCCTTCCTTGAACCCAAATCGCGCCAAAGCCTCCGTGCGCAGGCGCTCGAGATGCTTTTGCACGCGCACCATCCTCCCGAATACCTGCATCGACGACGCGTCTACCTCCGGCATCGCTTCTGCCCACTGGGCCACCACAAAATCGACGTGGTCGTTCATCTGCGTTTCATCTTCAGACGCCATCAATCAAACACCTCGCCTTTTAACATATCTTAACGTTAAGATATATTTCCTGCACACACCATTCTACGAGGGAAGCGTCATGGGAGGTAACAACCAAACAGCCAGAAAGGGGGCGCCATCGAAAACCTTGATCGCACTGCTTGCGGTGCTCGTGGGTATCAACCTGCGCCCCATCATGGCCGCCATCGGCCCACTGCTGGGGACGCTTCAAACGGACCTGGCATTGACCAATACCGAAGCCAGCCTGCTGACCACGCTTCCCGTGATGATGATGGGCCTATTCGCGTTGGCCGGGCCATGGCTGCAGCGGCGCATCGGCGAGAAAGCCGGCATCGCCGCTGGGCTGCTGATGATTTTCGTGGCCAGCGCTTTCAGAGCCGGCGTCGATGCGTCTTCTGGAGTGATTGCGACCGCCGCTCTGGGCGGAATAGGCATCGCCATGACCCAGGCACTGATGCCGGCCTTCCTGAAACGGGCCTATCCGCACAGCGCTGGCACCTTGATGGGGTTGTTCACCACAGGAATCATGGCCGGCGCCGCGATTGCCTCGGCGTTGGCGGCACCAGGCGTAGAGGCGATCGGCT
The DNA here is from genome assembly GCF_058986725.1 of Pseudomonas sp. GW821-FHT01A09. NCBI lineage: Bacteria > Pseudomonadati > Pseudomonadota > Gammaproteobacteria > Pseudomonadales > Pseudomonadaceae > Pseudomonas > Pseudomonas sp. GW821-FHT01A09. Next base: position 5,747 of record NZ_JBYSWB010000031.1, on the reverse strand, counting down.
GGCGATGGACCCTGGGAGTTGCGGCGATCCCGGCGCTGATCGCCTTGGGCGCCTGGGTACTGGTTGCCAGCGGTCGACAGCACACCCCCCATCCCGTGGGCTTGCCCATCGGCAACCCGCGGGCATGGCTGCTTATGGTGTTTTTCGGCATCGGCACCGGTGCATATACGCTGGTACTGGCGTGGTTGCCGCCCTACTACATCGAGCTTGGCTGGCCGGCAGCCAACGCGGGTTATCTGTTGGGCGCACTGACCCTTACCGAGGTGGTTGCCGGGCTGCTGGTTTCGGCGCTCATTCACCGCTTCGCGGATCGCAGAATCGCACTGGCACTGGTCATCCTGTCGATCATTGCGGGGTTGGGCTGCCTGATCGGTGCACCGATGCAGCTGGCCCTGGCCGCCACCTTGCTGTTGGGGCTAGGCATTGGCGCGCTGTTTCCGTTGTCGTTGATCGTCGCCCTGGATCATGCGAACTCGCCGGCCCAGGCGGGTTCGCTGCTGGCGTTCGTTCAGGGTGGGGGATATCTGATCGCCGCGTGCATGCCCTTCCTCGCCGGGGTGCTGCGCGATGAGTTGTCGTCGCTGCGCCTGGCTTGGGTGGTAATGGCGATCGGCGTCGCGATACTGCTGATGATCTGCCAGCGCTTCTCGCCATCACGGCCAGGTCCGAGCAAGACGGTCTGCCGGTGAATCAAGCCCCCCGGCAGGCGAACGCGATAGACAGGTTCAATTCGTGCGCGGTTTTACCTACGTGTAAGCTGCGCCAGCCCTCGCTAGAATGCGAGTTCCTCAGCAGCAAGGTCTTGGCCCATGACGTCCGCAACCTTCATCCAGCAGATCCCGCTAAGCCGTGCTGAGCGGGCTGCCATTGCAGAAATAGAAAGCACCACCAATCTGCTTACGCTGGTGACCCGCCTGACGCGCATGCGTTGCGCCGCCATTGCCAAATTCAGCGAAGCGGACTGGATTGCCTGTGCCGTCCATGACGAAATCCACTTCGGCATCCAGCCTGGCGATACCGTGGCCCTGGACACCACCCTGTGCAATGACGTGCGTCTTGAGCGTCGGCCGCTGGTCATCCCCAGCTTGAGCCAGGATCAACGCTACGCTGACCGCGCCACGCCGAAGAAATACGGTTTCGAGAGTTATATCGGCGTGCCGATCTTTCTTCCGGACGGTGCTATCTACGGCACGCTTTGCGTGATGGATTCTCGCGCCACGCTGCTGGAAGACCCTGACCTCATCGACACGCTGACGATCTTTTCCAAGCTGATCGGCTGTCTTTTTTCCTCGCATCGTGAGCTGGCAGAAAGCTGACCTGCGTCTGAGGGAGACGTCCCGCCTCCCTCTCCCCGCCTGCACCGTCAACGCCGCCAAGCCCGCACCACCCTTGCAGCCGGCCACTCTGCCGTAGCGGTACGGGTACACGAGCGCTAATCGGCGGGGTGGAAAGTCTTTGTGATAATACTTATCATTACCAAAGATCACCCATTTGGTAACAGGCCATGGCCAGCTCCGCCCACCCCTCCCCACCCACCGTGCAGCAGCTGTACTGCGACCATCATGGCTGGCTGCACGGTTGGCTGCGCCAGCGCCTGGGCTGTACCGAAAACGCTGCGGATCTGGCCCAGGACACTTTCTTGCGCCTGCTCGACAAGCCTCGCGACCTGCTCGCCGTGCGCGAACCGCGGGCTTATCTGCACACCATCGCCAACGGCCTGCTGATCAATTTCTGGCGGCGCCGCGATATCGAGCGCGCCTATCTGGACGCCCTGGCCCTGCAGCCCGAGGCCTGCGCGCCCTCGCCGGAAACCCGCGCGTTGATCCTCGAAACCCTGCTGCAGGTCGACGCCTTGCTCCGCAGCCTGGCGCCACGGGTACGCCAGGCGTTCCTGCTGTCGCAGCTGCATGGCCTCACCTATGCCGCCATCGCCTCCGAGCTGGAGGTGTCGGAGCGCATGGTCAAGAAGTACATGGCCCAAGCGATGCTGCAGTGCCTGATGCTGCTGGAGGATTGAGCGATGAGCCAGGAATACCGCGTACTGCAGGACGCCGCGCAGTGGTTCGCCTTGCATGCCGATGGCCCGCTCAGCGACGCCGATCAGCAGGCCTGGCAGCAGTGGCTGCGCCAGCCGGAGCATGCCCAGGCGTGGCGCAAGGTCGAGCGCATCAGCGGCCAGTTGCAGCGGCTCAGCGTAGACAAGGCCGGGCGCGCCGTCGGTGGCGTGCTGGGCCAGCGCAGCAGCCGGCGCACCGCGCTCAAGGCTATGGGGTTGCTACTGGGCAGCAGCGCACTGGCCTGGCACAGCGGCCGCGAGCGCATCGCGGGCTGGACCGCGCAGCAACGCACGGCGGTGGGCGAGCGGCGGCAAATGCAGTTGGCCGACGGCTCGCCGCTGTGGCTGAACACCGATACCGCGCTGGACATCGATTTCACCGCTCACCAGCGTCGTCTGCACCTGTATCGCGGCGAAATCCTCATAGATGCCCACGCCGACGCCCGACCGCTGCTGTTGCGTTGCGCCGCCGGCACCCTGCGGACTCGGCAGGCGCGCCTGAGCCTGCGCCTGGAAGGCAATGACAACCGCGTGGACGTCTACAGCGGCGAAGTCGCCTTGCTGCTGGGCGCTGGCAGCGAGATAACCCGTCTGCAGGCCGGAGAGTTCGCCCGCTTCGACGCCCATAGTGTGTTGCAGTCGGGGCCTGGTGACGCCGGCCGGCAAGCGTGGAGCACCGGCATGCTGATGGCCAACGAGCGGCGGCTGGACGATTTTCTCGCCGAACTGGGGCGTTATCGCCATGGTTACCTGGGCTGCGATCCACGGATCGCCGGGCTCAAAGTGGTGGGCGCCTTCCCGCTGGCCGATACCGATCGGGTGCTGGACGCCCTGGCGACGACCCTGCCGGTGCGGGTGCAGAGGACGCTGCCATGGTGGGTCACCGTTGAGCGCGTGTGATGCTGCGCCATGCAATGCATTTACCTGTGGTGAGGGGGCTTGCTCCCGAGGGGCCGATACTGAATGAGCGCGGTAGGTCAGTTACGACCCCTCGGGAGCAAGCCCCCTCACCACAGAGGTATCACTGGCCTGTCTAAAATATTTTCACGCAGGCGGTTCCCCTTTTGCGCTCTCGATGGGCAATCCAGGTAGCTCATCGATATTCATCACAAGGGACCCCCAATGCCTCGCTCGCCGCTCAATCTTGCTTCTGCGCCCGCCCGCTCGTTGCGCCTGGCCATTCATGCCGCCTTGTTCGCCCTGCCCCTGCTGGCTAGCGTTGCGCCCCACGCCTCTGCCGCAGACGCCAGCAACCAGAGCGCGCACCGCTACAGCATCCCCGCCGGCCCCTTGTCCGCAGCGCTGAGCCGCTTTGCCAGCGACAGCGGCATTCTGTTGTCGACCCCGGCCAGCTTCACTCAAGGCAAGCAATCGCCTGGATTGCAGGGCGATTACGACGTCAGCGGTGGCCTGCAGAAGATCCTCCAAGGCAGCGGCCTGAACGCGGTGCAGGACGCCCAGGGCACTTGGTCGCTGGTACCGACCAGCAACGGCCAAAGCGCGAGCACCGAGCTAGGCCCGCTGTACATCGAAAGCTCCCTGGGCAACGCGCTGGGCTCGGTGGATGGCTACAACGCCAGCCACAGCAGCGTCGCCACCAAGACCAGCAAAGCGCTGGCCAAGACCACCCAGAGCGTGTCGGTGGTAACCCGCCAGCAGATGGACGAGCAAGGCTCGCGCACCGTCGCCGAGGCCGTGCGCTACACCCCGGGCGTGGTCAGCAATCTGTACGGCAGCACCCACCGCTACGATTACCTGGCCCTGCGCGGCATCAACGATGGCTCGGTGGACAACGTCATCATCGACGGGCTCAAGTCCATGGGCGATCCGGGCTCGTACACGACGCTGTCCATCGATCCGTACTTCCTCGAGCGCATCGACATCCTCAAGGGCCCGTCGTCGGTGCTCTATGGCCGCAGCAACCCCGGCGGGCTGGCGTCGCTGACCACCAAACGCCCGGAATACGAGCGCTCGGGGCAGATCGACGTGTCCTACGGCAGCCACGACATGAAGACCACCGGCTTCGATTTCACCGGGCCGCTGAGCGACAAGATGGCCTACCGCGTGGTGGGCCTGGCAAAGGACGGCAACACCCAGATCGACGGCGTCGAAGAGACCCGCTACACGCTGATGCCCAGCCTGACCATGGACCTGGACGACGACACCACGCTCAATCTGCAAGCCTACCTGCAGCACGATCCCAACGGCGGTTGGCACGGCAGCCTGCCGGCCTCAGGCACCCTGCACCAGCGCAATGGCTATCGTCTGCCGGCGAGTTTCTTCGAGGGTGACAAGCACATCGAGAACTTCAATCGCACCCAGGAGATGGTCGGCTACGAGCTGGAGCATCGCTTCAACGACGTCTGGAGCGCGCGGCAGAACTTTCGCTATCTGGACGCCAAGGTCGACAACAATCAGGTCTGGCAGAGTGGCTACACCTCGGCCACCAGCAACGATCTCTACCGCGGCTACAGCGGTGGTCAGGAGCATCTGCATTCGTGGATCCTCGATAACATGCTGCAGGCCAAATTCGACACCGGGCCGTTTTCCCACACGGTGGTGGCCGGTCTCGACTACCAGTACATGAAGAACCGCGTCGACTACACCTACGACTACAGTTCGGTGACGCCGCTGGACGTGACCGCGCCGGTGTACAACGGCAACGACCTTTCTGGCCTGGCCACCAGCAGCGACGCCTTGCGCCGGCAGAAGCAGGCTGGGCTTTACTTGCAGGATCTGATCGAGGTGGGCCACTGGAACTTCTCCGCCGGGCTGCGTCAGGACTGGTATGACGTGTCCATCGACGACTACTACGCCCAGAGCAAGGACGCCAACGTCGGCAACAAGCTCAGCGGGCATCTGGGGGCGCTCTACACCTTCGATAACGGCATCGCGCCCTACGTGAGCTACTCGACCTCGTTCAACCCGACCTCCAACTACTCGAGTTCGGCGCAGATCCTCAAGCCCACCACCGGCGAACAATGGGAACTGGGGGTGAAATACCAGCCGCCCGGCAGCGACGATCTGTACACCGTGGCGGTCTACGACATGACCATGGACAACCTGTTCGCCAAGGAAAACAACCTGAGCACCAGCTCGTTCTACAAAGGCGTGGGGCAGATCAAGTCCAAGGGCCTGGAGCTGGAAGCGCGGACCAACGTCACCGCCAATCTGCGGGTGATCGGCAGCTACACCTGGAATGACGTGGAATACAGCAAGTCGTACTTCGTCTACAACAGCGCCGGCAGCCTGGTGGATGCCAATGGCAACACGCCCTATCAGACCCCGGGCCACCTGGCCAGCGGCTGGGCCGACTACCATTTCGACGACAACACGCTGCTGGGTGGTTTCAGCCTGGGCGCCGGGGTGCGTTATGTGGGCAGCAGTTGGGGTAACGATGCCCATGACTTCAAGGTGCCTTCGTACACCTTGTACGACGCTTCGGTCAGCTATGACCTGAGCCGCGTTGGGCTCAAAGGGACATCGGTGAAGGTCAATGCCAACAACCTGACCAACGAGTATTACGTGGCGTCCTGCTACTCGGCGAGCTCGTGCTATGTGGGCGAAAAGCGCAATGTGACGGCGACTGTCAGCTACAAGTTCTGATCGAACTGCAACCCTGTGGGGGGGGGGGGGGGGGGGGGGGGGGGGGGGGGGGGGGGGGGGGGGGGGGGGGGGGGGGGGGGGGGGG
>NZ_JBYSWB010000030.1:0-85593 GCF_058986725.1 Pseudomonas sp. GW821-FHT01A09 | reverse complement strand
GCCTCGCGCTTGAACTCAGGGGTAAAGGTACGACGTTGCTTGGTCATCAGACACCTCTCTATGGCGAGCATTCTCGCCTAAATGGGTGTCCGGTTTCATTAGACCACTACAGACATCCCCGAGGTGCCTTACCATCACCCGAATAAATCTCTCCATTCACCCCATCTGTACACGCTGCTATCAACACGACATGCCCTTATTGATGCTGGAATTCAGCAATTATCGACTCCGGACCAGGCATTCGCGCATAAATATCGCTCAACAAAAAAGGCCACCCTAAGGTGGCCTTTCAAACTGAGAGAGAAGCGTTCGAACTTACACTGCCGCAACAGGACGCATGTAAGAGATCGGTGCCGTACTGGCATCTTCGAAGGTCACCACTTCCCAGGCATCTTTCTGTGCAATGAGCTTGCGCAGAAGCTGGTTGTTCAGCGCGTGGCCCGACTTGAAGCCCTGGAACTCACCAATCAGGCTATTGCCCAGCAGGTAGAGGTCGCCAATGGCGTCGAGGATCTTGTGCTTGACGAATTCGTCCTCATACCGCAGGCCGTCTTCGTTGAGCACACCGTCCTTGTCGACCACGATAGCGTTTTCAACGCTACCACCGAGTGCGAGGTTGTGCTTGCGCAGGTACTCGAGGTCACTCATGAAACCGAAAGTGCGCGCGCGGCTGACTTCTTTCACGAACGAAGTGCTGGAAAAATCCACGCTGGCAATCTGGGTACGGTCACGGAACACCGGGTGATCGAAATCGATCTCGAAACTCACCTTGAAACCTTCGAAAGGGACGAAAGTGGCGCGCTTGTCGCCGTCTTCCACTGTCACTTCACGCAGGATGCGGATGAATTTCTTGGCTGCGTCCTGCTCTTCCAGGCCGGCCGATTGAATCAGGAATACGAAGGGTCCAGCGCTACCATCCATGATCGGGACTTCGGACGCGGAGAGCTCGACGTAGGCGTTATCGATGCCCAGGCCAGCCATGGCCGAGAGCAGGTGCTCCACCGTGTCTACCTTGGTATCGCCGGCGACCAGAGTGGTCGACATCGTTGTCTCGCCGACGTTTTCCGCGCGAGCGGGAATCTGGACGACAGGGTCCAGGTCGGCGCGAACGAAGACGATGCCGGTATCCACGGGTGCAGGCTTGAGGGTCAGGTATACCTTCTCCCCGGAGTGCAGGCCTACCCCAGTGGCACGGATAATATTCTTCAGGGTGCGTTGTTTAATCATGGCATTGGCCGCTTCAGCGCAAATTGCGAACTGGTATCAACAAAGGCTGGCGATAATAGCAGCTCCGACCTTTGCTGAACACCAATCACCCTAATACCCCTGATAAATTGCATTAATCGGCCTGACGACGCAGGAAGGCCGGGATATCCAGATAATCCAGATCATCTTGCGGATTGAGCTTCGCGGCCGCAGCGGCACCGGCCTGAGCCTGGTTACGCATGACGGTCGGACGATCCAGGTCACGGTAGTTCACCGACGGCAGTTCCTGACGAGCAGGGGCTGGAGCGGCGGCCTGCGCGGCCATCGTCTGCATGGTGTTGTCGATGACCTTTACCGGCTTCTCGATTTTCGCACCCAGACCAGTGGCGACCACGGTCACATGCAACTCGTCGCGCATGTCGGGATCGATCACGGTACCGACCTTGACCATCGCGTGGTCGGAAGCGAAGGCTTCGATGATGCTACCCACGTCGGAGTACTCGCCCAGCGACAAGTCGGGACCTGCGGTGATATTCACCAGGATACCGCGAGCACCCTGCAGGTTGACGTCCTCGAGCAGCGGGTTGCGAATCGCCGCCTCGGTGGCTTCACGCGCACGGTTGGGACCGCTGGCGCAGCCGGTGCCCATCATCGCCATGCCCATCTCGCTCATCACGGTACGCACGTCGGCGAAGTCGACGTTGATCATGCCCGGACGCTTGATGATGTCCGAAATACCACGAACGGCACCGGCCAGCACGTCGTCAGCCTTGGCGAAAGCCGACAGCAGGCTGGCGTCCTTGCCGAGGATGGTGAGCAGTTTTTCGTTCGGAATGGTGATCAGCGAGTCGACGCTTTCCGAAAGCATACGAATGCCTTCGTCGGCGATCTGCATGCGCTTGCGACCTTCGAACGGGAACGGACGGGTGACCACCGCAACGGTCAGGATGCCCATTTCCTTCGCCACTTCGGCAATGATCGGGGCCGCACCGGTACCGGTACCGCCACCCATGCCGGTGGTGATGAAGACCATGTTGGTGCCCGCCAGCACTTCAGCGATACGCTCGCGGTCTTCCATGGCGGCCTGACGACCGACTTCCGGGTTGGCGCCTGCGCCCAGGCCCTTGGTAACACCGGTGCCCAGTTGCAGAATGGTGCGCGCACCGATGTTTTTCAGGGCTTGAGCATCGGTGTTGGCGCAGATGAACTCGACGCCTTCGATGTTGCTCTTGACCATGTGATTGACCGCGTTGCCGCCGCCACCACCAACGCCGATCACTTTGATGACCGGGCTTTGTGGGATGTTGTCTACGAGTTCGAACATGTTCCCTCTCCTTCAGTTCTCTAGTTTTTTCGCCTACTGCCCATTACCGCTTTTGAAGCTTAGAAATTGCCCTGCACCCACCGCTTCAACCGCTCAAGCACTGGGGCTTTCTCTTCTTCGCCATAACCGCTGTTGCTGTTACTGCTGATTCCCGACAGGTTGACGCCATCGGACTGCTTCTGCAGGCCGTACATCAACAAACCCACCGCTGTGGAATAGATCGGATTGCGGATCACGTCGCCGAGGCCGCGCACCGTGTGCGGCACGCCCAGGCGCACCGGCATGTGGAAAATCTCTTCGGCCAGCTCCGTGGCGCCTTCCATTTTCGAAGTGCCACCGGTGAGCACTATGCCGGCCGGAATCAGGTCTTCGTAGCCGCTGCGGCGCAGCTCGGCATGGATCAGAGTGAACAGCTCGTCATAGCGCGGCTCGACCACTTCGGCCAGGGCCTGACGGGACAGCTCGCGCGGCGGACGATCGCCGACGCTCGGCACCTTGATGGTTTCGCCGGCACCGGCCAGCTTGGCCAGGGCACAGGCGTAACGGATCTTGATCTCTTCGGCGTACTGGGTCGGCGTGCGCAAGGCCATGGCGATGTCATTGGTGACCTGATCGCCGGCGATGGGGATTACCGCGGTGTGGCGGATGGCGCCCTCGGTGAAGATCGCCATGTCGGTGGTACCGCCGCCGATGTCCACCAGGCACACGCCCAGTTCTTTCTCGTCGTCGGTCAGCACCGAATAGGCCGACGCCAGTTGCTCGAGGATGATGTCGTCGATTTCCAGGCCGCACCGACGCACGCACTTCTCGATGTTCTGCGCCGCGTTGACCGCGCAAGTCACCACGTGAACCTTGGCTTCCAGACGCACGCCGGACATGCCCAGTGGCTCGCGGACGCCTTCCTGGTTGTCGATCACGTAATCCTGCGGCAGCGTGTGCAGCACGCGCTGATCGGCGGGGATGGCGACGGCCTGGGCGGCGTCGAGAACGCGCTCGAGGTCGGCCATGCTCACTTCGCGATCGCGAATGGCGACGATGCCGTGGGAGTTGAGGCTACGAATATGATTGCCCGCCACACCGACGAACGCCGAGTGGATCCGGCAGCCGGCCATCAGCTGCGCCTCTTCGATGGCGCGCTGGATCGACTGCACCGTGGACTCGATGTTGACCACCACACCCTTCTTCAGGCCGCGGGAGGGATGGGTACCGATCCCGACGATATCCAAAGTGCCGTCGGCCGCGACTTCGCCTACCAGCGCCACCACCTTGGAGGTGCCGATATCCAGACCGACGATCATTTTGCCGCTTTGCACGTTTGCCATGGGTCCTGCCTCTTCTTAATTCTTCGCGACCGCGGGTTTTTCCGTGGTCGGGGCGATCGGTTCGCGCCAGCTGACGGCCAGGCCGTTGGCGTAACGCAGGTCGATGCTCGCGATATTCGTAATCTGTTCTTTGAGTGTCTTGTCGTAAATGACGATGAACCGGCGCATCTTCTCGACCAGGTGATCTCGTCCCAGCAGTAATTCGATGCCCGGGCCGGCGCTGCCTGAACCGGTGGTCAGGAACCAGCTGCCGCGTTCACGCAATTCGAGCCTGGCGACGGAGAAGCCCAGCGGCCGCAACATCTGACTCAACACTTGATACTGCTGCATGACTTGTTGCTGAGCACGCTGCGGGCCGTACAGCTGCGGCAGGTGCTCATAGTTGGCCAGCTCGCGCGGCGCGAAGGCTTCGCCCTGGTTGTTCAGCAGGGCGCCGTCGCCCCAGCGCGCGACCGGCAGTTGTTCTTCGAGGCGAATCACCACCTGATCAGGCCACACGCGACGCACTTCGGCGTGGGCGATCCAGGGCATCTTCTCAAGCTCGGTGCGCATGCTCGCCAGGTCGATGGTGAAGAAGGTCCCGGCCATGTATGGCGCAATGCGCTGCTGCACGGCCTGCTGGCTGATGTAGCTGAGGTCGCCCTGCACCGCGATTTTGGTGATCGGACGGTCGGCGTAAGGCATCAGGCGCTGAGCGCCGATGTAGGTGCCGTAGCCCAAAGCCACCAGCAGTACCGGCCACATCAGCACTTTCAGGAAACCGAAATTGGCCTTCGGCAGGCGCACCGACATCGGCTCCTTGGCCACCATGCGACTGGCGCCACGGGGCACCGGCTTGCGGCTCGGAGCGGGAGTCTGGTGACGAATCGATGCGCCCTGCATGGGTTAACCTCGTACCGGGAGGCTGGCGGCCAGGATCGCCAGCACCAACTGCTGGAAATCGAGACCGGCCGCGCGTGCTGCCATGGGGACCAGGCTGTGATCGGTCATGCCTGGGGCCGTGTTCACTTCCAGCAGCCAGAACTGGCCGTCGGTGTCTTGCATCACGTCCACACGGCCCCAGCCAGCGATGCCGATAGCGTCGCAGGCGCGGGCGGTGAGCTCGATGAGTTCCTGCTCCTTGACCGGGTCGAGGCCGCACGGGATCCGATACTGGGTATCGTTGGCCACGTACTTGGCGTCGTAGTCGTAGAAGGTGTGCGGGGTGCCGAGGGCGATCGGAGGCAAAACCTGGTCGCGCAGGGTCGCGATAGTGAACTCGGGACCAGTGATCCATTGTTCGACCAACACTTGCGAATCGTAGGTACTGGCGTCTTTCCAGGCGTCGATCAATTCTTCGACGCTGTTCACCTTGGCCATACCGATACTGGAACCTTCATGGGCCGGTTTGACGATCAAAGGGAAGCCCAGTTCCCCGCCAGCCGAAATACAATCCTCGACGTTGGTCAATACCGCATGATGAGGCGTCGGCAGACCAAGGCTCTTCCACACTTGCTTGGTGCGCAGTTTGTCCATCGCCAGTGCCGAGGCGAGAATGCCGCTGCCGGTGTAAGGGATGCCCAGGCACTCCAACAGACCCTGCATGCTGCCGTCTTCGCCGCCGCGGCCATGCAGGATGATGAACGCCAGGTCGATCTTCTCGCGCCGCAGGATATCCAGCAGATCGTCGCCCACATCGATGCCGAACACGTCGACACCGGCGCTCTGCAAGGCGCCCAGCACCTGCGCACCGGATTTGAGCGACACTTCCCGTTCAGCGCTTTTGCCGCCGTACAGCACCGCCACACGGCCGAAATCCTTCGGCGCAATGGTGGAGAACAGAGAGGAATAGGCGCTAACGGTCATTTGAACTTTCCTGGGCTGGCGCTGGCGCCTGCGAACAACGGACTTTTAAGTAATTGCGGTGCCAACGCACCAATATCGCCAGCGCCCTGACACAGCAGGATGTCGCCGGGACGCAGCAGCGGCTTGACCAGCGGCGCGAGTTCGACGCCACGTTCGATGTAGATCGGGTCCAGTTGCCCCCGCTGACGGATGCTGTGGCACATCTGACGACTGTCCGCGCCCTGGATCGGCTCTTCGCCAGCGGGATAGACTTCCATCAACAGCAACACGTTGGTCTCGCCCAGCACCTGTACGAAATCGTCGTACAGGTCGCGGGTACGGGTGTAACGGTGTGGCTGGTAGACCATCACCAGGCGGCGCTCGGGCCAGCCACCGCGCACGGCGCTGATCACCGCGGCCACTTCACGGGGGTGATGGCCGTAGTCGTCCACCAGCATCACGCTGCCGCCCTCGACGGGTAGGTCGCCGTAGATCTGGAAGCGCCGACCGACACCCTGAAAGCCCGACAGGCCCTGCACGATGGCCTCATCGCTGACGCCTTCGTCGGACGCAATGGCGATGGTCGCGAGGGCATTGAGCACGTTGTGCCGGCCGGGCATGTTGACCGACACATTGAGCGGCTCGCGGTCGCGGCGCAGTACCGTGAAGTAGGTCAGCATGCCGTCCTGGCGGATGTTGATGGCGCGCACGTCGGCTTCTTCGCTGACGCCGTAGGTCACGGTCGGACGAGCGATCTGCGGCAGGATCTCGCGCACCACCGGATCGTCCAGACACACCACCGCCAGGCCGTAGAACGGCAAGTTGTGGAGGAACTCGACGAAGGTCTTCTTCAACTTGTTGAAGTCACCCTCGTAGGTGTCCATGTGATCGGCGTCGATGTTGGTGACAACGGCCACCAGCGGCTGCAGATGCAGGAAGCTGGCGTCGCTCTCGTCGGCTTCGGCGATCAGGTAGCGGCTGGTGCCCAGCTGCGCGTTGGTGCCCGCAGCGTTCAAGCGGCCACCAATGACGAAGGTCGGATCCAGGCCACCGGCGGCGAACACCGAGGCGATCAGGCTGGTGGTGGTGGTCTTGCCATGGGTACCGGCGACGGCGATACCGTGGCGATAGCGCATCAGCTCGGCGAGCATCTCGGCGCGCGGGACCACCGGAATGCGGCGCTCCAGGGCAGTGGCGACTTCCGGGTTGCTTGGGTTGATCGCGCTGGACACCACCAGCACGTCAGCCACGGCAGCGTTCTCGGCGCGGTGGCCGATGAAAATTTCAGCGCCGAAGGACTTCAACCGCTCGGTGACCGGCGAGGCCTTGAGGTCGGAGCCGGACACGCTGTAACCCAGATTGAGCAACACTTCGGCGATACCGCACATGCCCACACCGCCGATACCGACGAAGTGAATACGGCGGATTCGGCGCATTTCTGGCTGTGGCATGCCTTTCTGGTTTTCAACCATGGGCCACCTCCAGGCAGACATCGACCACGCTACGGGTGGCATCGGGTTTGGCCAGACGGCGCGCGGTGGCGGCCATCTGGTTGAGTTTTTCGGGTTGCATCAAAACCTCTTTCAGGCGCTCGGCCAGTTGGGCCGCGCCGGTTGTCGCTTGTGGCATGAGGAAGGCAGCGCCTTCACGGGCCAGATATTCGGCGTTGCGGGTCTGGTGGTCGTCGATCGCATGGGGCAACGGCACCAGAAACGACGGCAGACCAGCCGCTGCGAGTTCGCTGACAGTGAGCGCGCCGGAGCGGCAGACCATCATGTCCGCCCAGCCGTAGGCCTGGGCCATGTCCTGGATGAAGGGCGCGACCTGCGCCTCGACACCGGCGGCCTGGTAACGCTCGAGGGTCACCTGGTCGTGTTTCTTGCCGGCCTGATGGAAGACTTCAGGTCGGAATTCGGCTGGCACCAGCGCCAGGGCGGCGGGCAGCAACTTGTTCAACGGCTCGGAGCCGAGGCTGCCGCCGGTGATCAGCAGGCGCGGCTTGCGCCCTGCGAGGCTCTGGCGCGGGGTTTCGAGGAACAGCTCCGGCCGCACCGGATTGCCGGTGGTGCGGCGCTTGCTGGAAGCCCCGAACGTGTTCGGGAAAGCTTCGCAGACTCGGCTGGCGAACGGCACCAGCAGGCGATTGGCGGTACCGGCCACGGCATTCTGCTCGTGGACGATCACCGGCACGCCGGCCAGCCGCGCAGCCAGGCCGCCAGGGCCGGTGACGTAACCACCGAAACCGAGCACGCACACCGGCTTGACCTGGCGCAGCACACGGCGCGCCTGCAACAGCGCGTTGCACAGCACGAATGGCGCCTTGAGCAGCGACTTGACGCCTTTGCCGCGCAAGCCAGCCACGTTGATCAGGTGCAACGGCAGACCCGCCTGGGGTACCAGGTCGTTCTCGATGCCGCGTGGCGTCCCCAACCAGTGCACGCTGTAGCCACGGGCCTGAAACTCGCGCGCGCAGGCCAGCGCCGGGAACACGTGCCCGCCGGTACCGCCGGCCATGATCAGCACGTTACCGGCCATGGGCGGGCTCCTCGGCGAAATCGTCTTCGCTGAATTCGGTTTCTTCGCTGCCCAGCGCCGCGCGGCTTTCCCACTCGATGCGCAGCAGCAAGCCCAGGCACATGCAGCAGATCACCAGGGAGCTGCCGCCGTAACTGAGGAACGGCAGGGTCAGGCCCTTGGTCGGCAGCAGACCGACGTTCACGCCGATGTTGATCAGGAACTGACCGATCCACAGGAACGACAAGCCATAGGCCATGTAGGCAGCGAAATAGTGCTTGGCGCGCTCGGCCCACATGCCGATGTACATGCCGCGAATACACACGAACACGAACAACGCCACGGTGCACAGCGAACCCACCACACCCAGTTCCTCGGCCAATACCGAGAATACGAAGTCGGTGTGCGCTTCAGGCAGGTAGAACTGCTTCTGCACACTGTTGCCCAGGCCGACGCCAAGCCATTCGCCACGACCGAAGGCGATGAGCGCCTGGGTCAACTGGTAGCCGGAACCGAACTGATCGGACCAGGGGTCGGTAAAGGTCACCAGACGCGCCATCCGATAAGGCTGCGCCTTGACTAGCAGGATCACCGAAGCCACCGCCAGCACCACCATCAGGGCGAAGCGGAACAGCCCTACACCACCGAGGAACAGCATGGCCGCCGCAGCGCCCATCATTACCACGGTGGCGCCGAAGTCCGGCTCCATCAGCAGCAGGCCCGCCATCGGCAGCAGCACGAAGAACGGCTTGAAGAAGCCCATCCAGCTGTCCCGTACTTCCTGCTGGCGGCGCACCAGGTAACCGGCCAGGAAGATCACCACGAATACCTTGGCAACTTCCGAAGGCTGGACGTTGAAAAAACTGAAGCCGATCCAGCGCATCGAGCCGTTGACCTCACGACCGATACCCGGCAGCAGCACTGCCACCAACAGGCCGAACGCGCCAATCAGCATCCACCAGCCCAGGCGCTGCCACGTGGCGATCGGTACCATCATGGTGACGATGCACGCCCCCAGGCCGATGGCCAGATAGATCAGGTGTCGAATCATGTGATACAGCGGGTTGCCCGACTGCGCGGCCGCCACTTCCGAAGAAGCCGAGGTGATCATCACCAGGCCCAGGCCCAGCAGCGCCAGGCAACCGGCGAGCATGGGAAAGTCGATATCGATGCCGCGGCCACTGATGAGGGGCGACGGATAAGGCTTGATCACACCGAAGATCATGACAAAGCCTCCACGGCGCGAGCGAACAGGTGCCCGCGCTCTTCATAGTTCTTGAACATGTCGAGGCTGGCGCACGCCGGTGACAGCAACACCGCATCGCCGGGCTGGGCCAGTTCGGCGCAGCGCGAGACGGCGTCTTCGAGGGATGGCACGCGCACCAGCGGTACGCTGTCGCCCAGTACCGCGGCGATCTGCTCGGCATCGCGGCCTAGCAGCACTACCGCGCGGCAATGGGCAGCGATCGGCGCGGCCAGGGGCTTGAAGTCAGCGCCCTTGCCGTCACCGCCAGCGATGAGTACCAGCTTGCCGTCGATGTCGCTGCCCAGGCCTTCGATGGCCGCCAGCGCCGCACCGACGTTGGTGGCCTTGGAATCGTTGTAGTAGCTCACCCCTGCACGCTCGCGCAGCCACTGGCAGCGATGCTCCAGACCGCCGAACTCGCGCAGGGTGTGCAGCATGGCGGCGAAAGGCAGGCCGACCGCATACCCCAGAGCCAGCGCCGCCAGGGCGTTGGCCTGGTTGTGGGCACCGCGAATCTTCAGTTCGCTCACCGGCATCAGCGCCTTGAATTCGAACGCCAGGTGCTTCTCGCCGTCTTGCTCGATCAGGCCGAAGCCTTTGAAGTCCGGGCGGTTGAGGCCGAAGGTCCAGCACGGCTGGCCTTCGGTGAGCAATGGCCGCGACAGCGCATCCTGACGATTGACCACCACCTGTCGCGCACCGCGGAAAATCCGGTGCTTGGCCAGGTGATAGGCCGGCAGGCCGCTGTAGCGATCCATGTGGTCTTCGCTGACGTTGAGCACGGTCGCTACTTCGGCGCCCAGATGATGGGTGGTTTCCAGCTGGAAGCTGGACAGCTCCATCACGTACAGATCGATGTTGTCGGCGAGCAGGTCGAGCGCTGGCGTACCAAGGTTGCCGCCCACCGCCACGCGCTTGCCCGAGGCGCGCGCCATGTCGCCCACCAGGGTGGTCACCGTGCTCTTGGCATTGGAGCCGCTGATGGCCACGATCGGTGCCTTGACGTTACGCGCGAACAGCTCGATGTCACCCGACAGTTTGACGCCGCGGGCTGCTGCCTGCTGCAAGGCCGGGGTCGCCAGCGCCAGGCCCGGGCTCACGTAGAGCTCGCAGGCACGGCAAAGGAATTCGACGTCCAGCTCGCCACAACGCACATCGACGTGCGGGTAGTCACGGCGCAAGGTCGCGAGTTCTGGCGGATTCTCGCGCGTGTCGGCCACGGCAAAGGACACGCCCCGGTTCGCCAGGAAGCGAACCAGGGACATGCCGCTCTTGCCGAGGCCGACAACGATGCGGAATTGGTCAGAAGCGATCAGAGACACTCGTTCTACCTCAGTTTCAGGGTGGCAAGGCCGATCAGCACCAGAATCACGGTGATGATCCAGAATCGGACGATGACCCGTGGTTCAGGCCAACCCTTGAGTTCAAAATGGTGATGGATCGGTGCCATGCGGAACACCCGGCGACCGGTGAGCTTGAACGACGCCACCTGGATGACCACCGACAGCGTCTCCATCACGAACACACCACCCATGATGAACAGCACGATTTCCTGCCGCACGACCACGGCGATGGTGCCCAGCGCCGCGCCCAACGCCAGCGCGCCGACGTCACCCATGAACACCTGCGCGGGGTAGGTGTTGAACCACAGGAAACCCAGGCCGGCACCGATCAGCGCGCCACAGAACACGATCAACTCGCCGGCCCCCGGGACATAAGGAATCAGCAGGTAATCGGCGAATTTGATGTTGCCCGACAGGTAGCAGAAGATCCCCAGCGCGCCGCCAACCATCACCGTAGGCAGGATCGCCAGGCCGTCGAGGCCGTCGGTGAGGTTGACCGCGTTGCTGGAACCGACGATCACGAAGTAGGTCAGCACGATGAAGCCCAGACCCAGGTGAATGCTGGCGTCCTTGAGCATCGGGATGATCAGGGTGGTTTCGTTGCTGCCGGGAGCGGTCATATACAGGAAGATCGCTGCGCCCAGGCCGAATACCGACTGCCAGAAGTACTTCCAGCGGCTTGGCAGCCCGCGGGAGTTCTTCTCGATGACCTTGCGATAGTCGTCCACCCAGCCAATGGCGCCGAACAGGAAGGTGACGATCAATACGGTCCAGACATAACGGTTGCTCAGGTCGGCCCACAGCAAGGTGCTGACGCCGATCGCCGAGAGGATCAGCGCGCCGCCCATGGTCGGTGTGCCCGACTTGGACAGGTGCGACTGTGGACCGTCGTTGCGCACGGCTTGACCGATCTGACGCATCTGCAGGGTGCGGATCATCCATGGGCCCAAAAACAGGGCAAGCGCCAGCGCGGTCAATACACCCAGAATCCCGCGCAGGGTCAGGTATTGAAAGACCGCAAAGCCTTTGTAGAACTGTTGCAGATACTCGGCCAACAGCAGCAGCATTAATGTTTCTCCCCGCCGGGTACGCACAAGGCCGCGACGACGTTTTCCATCGCCGCGCTGCGTGAACCCTTGATCAAAATAGTGGTGTCGGAACCTTGCTCGGCTTCGAGCGCAGAAATCAGTTCGGCCTGACTGGAAAAGTGTTTGGCGCCCTCACCGAAGGCACTGACGGCGTGAGCCATGAACGGCCCGACGGCATAGAGCGCGTCAACCTTGCCACGCGCATAGTCACCAACCTGTCGATGCCCCTCGATCGCCCACTCACCCAACTCGCCGATATCTCCGAGCACCAGAACGGTGCACCCGGAAAAGCCGGCGAGTATATCAATGGCCGCGCACATGGAGGAGGGATTTGCGTTGTAGGTGTCATCGATGACGCGCATGCCGGCCTTGGCCAATTGCGCGACGGTACGCCCTTTGACCGGCTGCACCGCATTCAGGCCGGCAACGATACCCGCCAGGGACACGCCCATGGCGCTGGCCGCCGCTGCCGCCGCAAGTGCGTTCTGCACGTTATGGGTACCGAGCAGGTTCAACTGCACGGGAGCTACGCCCTCTTCGCAATGCAGCTGGAAGGCCGGGCAGCCGCGGGCATCGGTGGTAATGTCGGCGGCGTAAAAGCTCGCGCTCGGGTTGCTCAACGCGAACGTCAGCACCTTGCGTGCGCCGGCACGGGCTTGCCAGATGGCAAACGCCTTGTCGTCGAGATTGAGCACCGCCACGCCATCGGCGCCCAGGCCGTCGATGATTTCGCCCTTGGCTTCGACGATCTTCTCCGGGCCGCCGAACTCGCCGACGTGGGCCGTACCGGCATTGTTGAGGATGGCAACGTGCGGGCGAGTGAGGTCGACGGTGTAGGCGATCTCGCCCAGACGCGAGGCGCCCAGCTCGATGACTGCGGCGCTGTGCTGCGGCGCCAGTTCGAGCAGGGTCAGGGGCGCGCCGAGGTCGTTGTTCAGGTTGCCACGGGTGGCCAGCACCAGACCGCGGGTGCGCAGAATGCTGGCGAGCATTTCCTTGACCGTGGTCTTGCCGCTGGATCCGGTTATGGCCGCCACTGGCTTGTCGAATGCGGCGCGATTGAGCGCCGCCAGCTGGCCGAGGGCAACGCGGGTATCGGCGACGATGATCTGCGGCAGGTCGCTGTCGGCGACGGCGCGCTCCACCAGCGCGGCGACGGCGCCTTTACCAGCGACGTCGTTCAAGTAATCGTGACCATCGAAACGCGGCCCGCTCAAGGCCACGAACAGTTGCCCGGCCTGGATCGCGCGGCTGTCGATACTGACCCCGTCAAAATGACGATCGCCGCCCTGCAGGCGGCCGTTCAAAGGCTGTAACACTTCGCTCAACGCCAAGGGCTTAAGCATGATTGAGCTCCCAGGTGGCGAGGGCCAGTTCGGCCTCGTTCAGATCGGAGAACGGCAGGCGCTGGCCGTGAATTTCCTGGTAATCCTCGTGACCCTTGCCGGCCAGCACGATGACGTCGTCGACGCTGGCGGCGGCAATGGCCTGGGCAATGGCGGGGCCACGACCGGGCACGAAGGGCACGGGGTCGGGATTGGCGAAACCGGCGCGAATGTCGTCGAAAATCGCCAGGGGTTCTTCGCTGCGTGGATTGTCGTCGGTGACCAGTACGCGATCGGCCAGGCGCTCGGCCACAGCGGCCATCAAGGGACGCTTGCCGCTGTCACGGTCGCCACCGCAACCGAACAGGCACATTAGTTGGCCTTTGGCGTGAGGACGCAGGGCCTGCAGTACCTGGTCCAGGGCATCAGGCGTGTGGGCGTAGTCGACCACTACCAGCGGACGCTTGCCGCCGCCCAGGCGTTGCATGCGACCGACTGGACCTTCCAGCACTGGCAACACCTTGAGGATGTCGTCCAGGGGATAGTCCATGCCCAGCAAGGCGCCGACCGCCGCCAGCACGTTGCTGAGGTTGAAGCGCCCGAGCAGGCCGCTGCGCAGGCTGCGTTCGCCTTGCGCGGTGACCAGCGTGGCGCGTACGCCGCTGTCATCGAACAGGGCTTCGCGGCAATACAAGGTGGCGGCCGGGTCCTTGAGGCTGTAGGTGATCAGCCGCGACTCGTGCTCGCGGCCGGCCAGCTCTCGGCCCAATTCGTCATCGATGTTCAGCACCCGGCACTTGAGCGTCGGCCAGGCGAACAGCCGCGCTTTGGCGTCGGCGTAGGCTTGCATGCTGCCGTGGTAGTCCAGATGGTCGCGGGACAGGTTGGTCAGTACCGCCACATCGAAGTCCAATGCCGCTACCCGGCCCTGCTCGAGGGCGTGGGACGAGACTTCCATGGCCACCGCCCGTGCACCGGCCTTGCGCAGGTCCGACAGGGTCGCCTGTACCGCGATCGGATCGGGCGTGGTCAAACGGCCGCTTTTCAGCGAGCCATGAAAACCCGTGCCCAGAGTGCCGATCAGGCCGCAATGCTGGCCGAGCAGGTCAAGGGCCTGGGCCACCAGTTGGGTGACGCTGGTCTTGCCGTTGGTGCCAGTGACGCCTACCAGGTTGATTTGTCGGCTCGGCTCACCGTAGAAACGCCCGGCCAGGTCCGACAGCTGGGCGATCAGGCCTTTGACCGGAATCAGCGGGATGTCGGTCAATGGCAACACGGTGTTGCCCTCGACTTCATAGGCCACTGCCGCTGCGCCGTGGGCAATGGCGTCGGCGATGTGATCGCGACCATCGACCTTGAGCCCTGGCACCGCCAGGAACAAATCGCCCGGGCGCACGTTGCGGCTGTCCAGCGTCAACTCGCGGATCAGTGGATCGCGCTCGACCTGGATGAACAATTGATTGAGTGACATGACCATCAGCCGCGTCCTCCCTTGACCGGAGCCGGCACCGGCGCTGCATCGGCCTGCTGCTGCGGCGTGCTTGGCAGGTTGTCGGGGCGCACGTTCATCAGGCGCAAGGTACCGGACATCACCTTGCTGAATACCGGTGCCGATACCAGGCCACCGAAATAGCCGGCCTTGCCGGGTTCATCGATGACCACGATCACGGCGTAGCGCGGATCGGACGCCGGGCCGAAGCCGGCGAACAGCGAGCGGTAGGCGTTTTCGGTGTAGCCGCGCGATCCGATGGTGGCTTTACGGGCGGTACCCGATTTGCCCATCACGTGGTAGCTCGGCACTCGGGCGCGATACACGCCGCGCGGATCTTCGATCACCTGACCGAGCATCCATTGCACGGTGTCGGCGACTTTTTCCGGAATCACCTGTACCGCGTCAGGCTGCTTGTCCAGTTTGAGGATCGACAGCGGCGTCAGGCGGCCGTGGTTGGCAATGGTGGCGTAGGCATGGGCCAGCTGCAGCGCGGTCACCGACAGGCCGTAACCGTAAGAAAGCGTGGCGGTTTCGGCCTTGTGCCACTCGCGGTGGTTGGGCAGGTTGCCCACTCGCTCGCCCGGGAAGCCGAGGCCGGAATACTGGCCCAGGCCCACCGACGACATCACCTTGAACACGGCTTCGCCGCCGATATCGAAGGCCACCTTGCTCATGCCGACGTTACTGGAGTTGATCAGAATGCCGGTCAGGTCGAGCACCGGCCCTTCGGTCTTGGTCACGTCACGAATGGTGTAGCGACCGATCTGCAAGGTCCCCGGGTACACGTCGACTTTGTCGCTGGGCTTCCAGCGGCCGGTCTCGAGCGCAGCGCTCATCGACAGCGGCTTCATGGTCGAACCCGGCTCGAACACGTCGGTGATGGCGCGGTTGCGCATCGCCGCCGGGAACATGGTCCGGCGGTTGTTGGGGTTGTAGGTGGGCATGTTGACCATGGCCAGCACTTCACCGGTCTTGACGTCGAGGATCACCAGGCTGCCAGCCTTGGCCTCGTTCTCGGTGATGGCCTTGCGCAGTTCGCGGGTCGCCAGGTACTGCAGGCGCAGGTCGATGGACAGCGCGACCGTCTTGCCCGGCTTGGCGTTCTTGGTGACCTGCACGTCCTTGATCAGACGTCCGCGGCGGTCCTTGAGCACCTGACGGCGGCCCGGCACACCGGCCAGCCAGTCGTCATAGGCCAGCTCCACCCCTTCGCGGCCGTGGTCATCCAGGTCGGTGAAGCCGACCATGTGCGCGGTCACGTCGCCAGCGGGATAGAAGCGGCGGAATTCCTCAAGGCCGTAGACACCCGGGACCTTGAGGTCAAGCACCGTCTGGCCCTGCTCCGGCGTCAGGCCGCGGACCAGGTAGATGAACTCCTTGGAGGCATTGGCTTCGAGACGCTCGGTCAGTTGTGCGGGATCCTGCTGCAGGGCTGCCGCCAGCGCGGGCCATTTATCTTTGCCAGCCTGCATTTCCTTGGGGTTGGCCCACAAGGTGGTGACCGGGGTACTGACGGCCAGCGGCTCGCCGTTACGGTCGGTGATCAGGCCACGGTGTGCGGGAATGGGGATATGACGCATGCTGCGGGCATCGCCCTGACCCTTGAGGAAGTCATGGTCGATGACCTGCAGGTCGACGATACGATAGGAAATGGCCGCGACCATGGTCATCAGCAAGCCGACCATGACCCGGAACCGCCAGGGGTACAATGCGCCTTCGAGTTTCATCATGGCGTCACCATGCGAATTTCGGCGGCGTCGGGCACGCGCATTTTCAGCTGATCGGCGGCCAGGGCCTCGATACGGCTCTGGGCGGTCCAGGTGCTTTGTTCAAGGATCAGGCGGCCCCACTCGGCCTGCACCTTGTCGCTTTCGTTGAGTTCGGTGTAGAGCTGGTTGAGCAGCATGCGATTGGTGTGCGCGCTATACGCCACGGCGATGGCCGATACCAGTACCGCAATGAACAGCAGCAGCATCAGGAAGCTGCCGCCCGGCAGCGGCTTGTTCATGAGCTTGCTCAGCGGCGCGCTGGGCAGGGCCCTTTTCATGAGCTTGCTCAACGGAGTTTCTCCGCGACGCGCATGACGGCGCTGCGCGAACGCGGGTTGGCCTTGAGCTCGGCCTCGGAGGCGAACTGCGCCTTGCCGTGGACCTTGATCTTCGGCACGAAGGCCTCGAAACGCACCGGCAGGTTGCGCGGCAGATTGTCGGCTTCGCCCTTGGCCAGGCGGCGCATGAACAGCTTGACGATGCGGTCTTCGAGGGAATGGAAGCTGATGACCACCAGGCGGCCGCCGACTTCCAGCGCATCGAGGGCAGCTTCAAGCCCGGCCTCGAGGTCACCCAATTCGTTGTTGACGTGGATGCGCAGGCCCTGGAAGGCACGGGTGGCTGGGTTCTTGCCCTTTTCCCAGGCGGGGTTGGCGACCTTGAGCACTTCGGCCAGATCGCCGGTGCGCAGGAAGGGTTCGATTTCTCGGCGCAGCACCACGGCGCGAGCCATGCGCTTGGCGAAACGCTCTTCGCCGTATTCCTTGAAGACCCGGGCGATTTCTTCTTCCGGCGCCTGGGCGATGAACTCGGCGGCACTGACGCCGCGCGTGGGATCCATGCGCATGTCCAGCGGGCCGTCGTTCATGAAGCTGAAGCCGCGCTCGGGGTCATCGAGTTGCGGCGACGACACGCCGAGGTCCATCAGCACGCCTTGCACCTTGCCGGCCAGACCTTGCTCGGCGATGACTGCGGCCATCTCGGCAAAGCTGCGCTGCACAATGACAAAGCGGCCGTCTTCGGCCGCCAGCGCTTGCCCGGTGGCAATCGCTTGAGGATCCTTGTCGAACCCTAGCAGGCGGCCATCGGGCCCGAGCTTGGATAGCAATAATCGACTGTGCCCACCGCGGCCGAACGTGCCATCCAGGTAGCAGCCATCGACGCGCACGTCCAGAGCCTCGACAGCTTCGTCGAGCAGCACGGTGATGTGGTTAAAGCCGCTATCTATAGTCACAGAATCAAATCACGCAGTTCAGCGGGCATCGCGCCCGGTCGTTGTATGGCTTCCAGGTCAGCTGTCGCGACAGCGTTCCAGGCGTCTTCGTCCCACAATTGAAACTTGTTCAGCTGGCCGACCAGCATGGTGCGCTTGTCGAGCTTGGCGTACTCGCGCAAGCGCGGGGGAACCAGGAAACGACCGCTGCCGTCGAGCTCGAGATCCACCGCGTTACCGATCAGCAAACGCTGAAGGCGACGGGCTTCGTCATCGAACGACGGCAGCTTGCTCAACCTGGCTTCAATAATTTCCCATTCATCCAGCGGATAGACGCAAAGGCACGGGGAGACGGTATCGATGGTAATCACCAACTGGCCGGAACTACGCGAATTCAGCTCGTCACGGTACCGGCTCGGCATAGCGAGACGACCCTTGGCATCGAGACTGATGGCATTCGCTCCGCGAAACACAGCTGCGCTTCCCCTTTTTTACTTTTTTTCGTCCGAAAAACCCACTTTGTGCCACTTCTCTCCACTCGCGCACACTATAGGAACCCGGCTGCCACACCGTCAAGGCGCGCACATGACGAAAAGCCTTACAGATCGGAGATTTACAACGCATTTGGAATACAAAAGGGCAAAAAGGGGGGGATTTGGGAACAACAACGTTTGATAAATCAGGCAACTAGCGACCAAAGTTAAAGTGATTTATCAAGAGTAAGAATTTTTCGGGATTACGACGAGGGGTAACCGGATGGCGTTTCGCCAATGATGCGGGGAAAAGAGGTGGAGAGTCGATCTGTAAGCCGGGTTCTGTCGAGGACAGTCATTCCTCTACGGTGGCCATCACTGGACACCTTTAGCAACCTACCCGGTTCCAACGCGGGCCGCGCCATATGGAACCCTATTTGGTCTTGCTCCGAGTGGGGTTTACCTTGACCACGAACTGTTGCCAGTCGCGCGGTGCGCTCTTACCGCACCTTTTCACCCTTACCGGCGCCGAAGCGCTTAGGCGGTTATTTTCTGTGGCACTTTCCGTAGGCTCACGCCCCCCAGGTATTACCTGGCACTCCGCCCTATGGAGCCCGGACTTTCCTCCCCCCCCTTTTGCGGAACAAAAGAAGGCAGCGACTGTCCGATCGACTCTCCGCCGGCAAGATTAACGGCAGCAGCCCTCAAGAACAAGCTTTATCGCGGCTTGAGGGGACGTGTGGACAGCGGCCATTCGCCGCGTAGCGGCACCGCCGCCCCCAGTAGCGGGGGGGCTTGCCCCCGACAAGACGTGCCAACGACGAAAAACTGCCGACTGTTTTCGGGGGCAAGCCCCCCCGCTACAGGATCAGTCCTTCTGTTTTTCCAGCGCCGCCTGATACAGCAGGTTTTTGCGCACCCCAGTGATTTGCGCCGCCAACGCCGCCGCTCGCTTGAGGGGCATCTCCTTGAGCAGCAGATCGAGGATGCGCATCACCTCGGCACTGACCGCCTCATCACTCTCGGGTGCGGTCCAGCCGGCGACCAGCACCACACACTCGCCGCGCTGCTGATTGCTGTCGCCCTCGACGAAGGCGCGAAGTTCGGCCAGCGGCAGGCCCTTGAGCGTCTCGAACGTCTTGGTCAGTTCCCGCGCCAGCAGTGCCGGACGCTCCGGCCCGAACACCTGCTCCATGTCCTGCAGGCACTCGAGGATCCGGTGCGGCGCTTCGTAGAAGATCAGCGTGCGCGGCTCCTCCCGCACCTGCTCGAGGCGCGCCTTGCGCCCGGCGGTCTTGGCTGGCAGAAAACCTTCGAAGATGAAACGATCGGACGGCAGCCCCGCCGCCGAAAGCGCGGCGATCAGGGCACAGGCGCCCGGGACTGGCACCACCGGCACACCAGCGGCCCGCGCCTGACGCACCAGATGATAGCCAGGGTCGGAGATCAGCGGCGTGCCGGCATCGGAGATCAATGCCACATTGTCACCCGCCAGCAGACGCGTAATGAAACGGCTGCCTTCTTCGCGCTCGTTGTGCTCATGGCAGGCCGCCAACGGCGTTTCGATCCCGAAATGCTGCAGCAGACGGATCGAGTGGCGCGTGTCCTCGGCCGCGATCAGGGCCACATCGGCGAGCACCTTGAGGGCGCGCGCGCTCATGTCATCAAGATTGCCGATGGGCGTTGCCACTACATAAAGTGTGCCAGTCGTGGAATTCAAAGCGCCCGTCACAGTCACAGCACACACCTTATGGTTTGGCAAAAGATCCATTGTACCGCCTTGCGCGGATCGGTCGACACTCGATGCAACGCGACCGCCGCAAGGGCGCGGAGATCTTTTGCAACCACTGGCCCGATGCATCGAAGCTTTCACACCAGTAACATCGCGCCCAAGCCAGTGCTTGGGTACAATTGCTCGATTAAACCGAACCGGTATCAGGAAGATCTAAATGATAGCTTGCCTGCGGCTGCTGACCGCCCTTTGCCTCGCTGCCTTGCTGGCCGCCTGCGCCAGCTCCCCGTCGTCGACCCTGGGTGAACTGCCACGCACGCCGGACGCGAGCATCGAACAACTGCTCGAAAAAGCCGCCTCCGCCAAGCCGGAAGAAGCCGCACTGCTGCGCCTCAGCGCCGCCGACCAGGCCTCGCGCCAGGGTGATGCGGCCCGCGCCACGCAAATCCTCGGCACGGTGCCGCTGGACTCGCTCAAGCCCGCCCAGCAGATCTTCGCGGCGACCCTCAGCGCCGAACTGGCGATGACCCGCAACGACGCCAAGGCTGCCCTGAGCGCCCTGAACCACCCGAGCATGAGCCATCTGGCGGAGCTGCCGGTCGAGCAGCAGATCCGCACCTCGACGGTGAAGGCCAAGGCTCTCGAAGCCGACAACCAGACGCTGGCCGCAGCCCGTGAACGGATCTTCATCGCACCACTGCTCAGTGGCGCCGAAGCCGCAACCAACCAGGATGCCATCTGGTCGCTGGTAATGGCCCTGCCTCCCGAACAACTGCAGGCCACCAGCAACGACGACCTCGGTGGCTGGCTGAGCCTGGCCCTGGCAGCCAAGACCCCGGGCACTTTGCAACAACAACAGGCCGCCATCGACAACTGGGTCGCGCAGCACCCCAACCATCCCGCGGCCAAGCAGTTGCCGCAACAGCTGGTGACCATCAAGAACCTCAAGAACCAGCCACTGGACAAAATCGCCCTGCTGCTGCCGCAACAGGGCCAGCTCGTCTCAGTGGCACGCGCCCTGCGTGAAGGCTTCATGGCCGCGCAATTCCAGGCCCAGCAGAGCGGCCAGAAAGTCCCGGCCATCGAGATCTACGACAGCTCGCGGATCACCTCCATGGACGACTTCTACCGCCAGGCCCAGGCGGCCGGTGTGCAGCTGGTAGTCGGCCCACTGGAGAAGAATCTGGTCAAGCAACTCAGCGCCAAACCGCAGCTGCCACTGCCCACCCTCGCACTCAATTACAGCGACTCGACCCAGGCCGGCCCACCCCAGCTGTTCCAGTTCGGCCTGGCTGCCGAAGACGAAGCCCATGAAGTCGCGCGCCGCGCTCGTGCCGATGGCCTGCACAACGCTGCCGCCATGGTGCCGAAAGGCGAATGGGGTGATCGTGTGCTGGCGGCCTTCCGTCAGGATTGGGAAGGCGGTGGCGGCAAGATCATGGCCGTCGAACGCGTCGACCAGCCCGTAGCTCTGGCCAACCAGATCGCCGAAATGTTCCAGCTGCGTGGCGCTGGCAATACCACTGGTGCGACGCCGACCCGCCGCCAGGACATCGACTTCATCTTCCTCGCCGCCACGCCGCAGCTGGCACAGCAGATCAAACCAACCCTGAACTACCAGTACGCGGCCGATGTGCCTGTCTATGCCACTTCCCATGTCTATAGCGCCAGTGGCGATCAGGCCCAGTACAACGACATGGCCGGCGTGCGCTTCTGCGAAACCCCTTGGCTGCTGGACACCGGCAACGCCCTGCGTCAGCAAGTGGTACGCCAATGGCCGCAGTCGGCTGGCAGCCTCGGCCGCCTTTATGCCATGGGCGCCGACGCGTTCCTGCTGGCGCCACGCCTGGATCAACTCAAGGCGCTGCCGGACAACCGCGTAGACGGCCTCTCGGGCAGCCTGAGCATGACCACCAGCCAGCGCATCGAGCGTCAGCTGCCGTGGGCGCAATTCGACGGCGGGCAGGTCAAGCGCCTTCCCGATACGCCGCGCTGATGCCCGCACCGCTTTCCTCGCCGCAGAGCAGTCAGCGCAGCGGCCAGCAAGCCGAGCAGTGGGCCGAGCGCCACCTGCTCGCGAATGGTTTGCGCACGCTGTTCAAGAACTGGCGCTGCAAACGAGGTGAGCTGGATCTGGTCATGGTTGATGGCGATACAGTAGTATTCGTCGAAGTTCGCTATCGCCTGCATTCACGATGGGGCGGAGCGGCAGGCAGTGTCGATGCCGGCAAGCGCAAGAAGCTTGTGTTGGCCGCCCAGTATTTTCTGTTGCACGAACCGCGCTGGGCTGATTCCCCCTGCCGGTTCGACGTGATCGCCATTGAAGGCAGCGATCCTTCGACAGCAGGTCTCAACTGGCTGAAAAACGCTTTCGAGAGCTGATGCGCGATGTTTATCACACCCCTTTTCGTACTCACGACTTCTAACGCTTTGCTTCGCGGGCTGCACATTCATGTGCCGGGCAGCATTCGAGACCACTCGATACTCCCCGACCAGCCGCCCTACTTAAGGTCTCATTGATGGACATGCAATCCCGAATTCGCCAGCTTTTTCAGGCTAGTATCGATACCAAGCAACAGGCGATGGAAGTCCTTGCACCGTACATCGAACAAGCCAGTCAGGTGATGGTCAACACCCTGCTCTGCGACGGCAAGATGCTGTCCTGCGGCAACGGCGGCTCGGCCGGCGACGCCCAGCACTTCTCTTCCGAACTGCTCAACCGCTTCGAGCGCGAGCGCCCCAGCCTGCCGGCGATCGCACTGACCACCGACAGCTCGACGATCACCTCGATCGCCAACGACTACAGCTACAACGAAATCTTCTCCAAGCAGATCCGCGCCCTGGGCCAACCCGGCGACGTACTGCTGGCGATCTCCACCAGCGGCAACTCCGCAAATATCATTCAAGCCATCCAGGCAGCACATGATCGGGAAATGATTGTCGTAGCCCTGACCGGTCGCGATGGCGGCGGCATGGCGTCGCTGCTGCTGCCTGAAGACGTCGAAATCCGCGTACCCGCTACCGTCACCGCTCGTATCCAGGAAGTCCACCTGCTGGCGATCCACTGCCTCTGCGATCTGATCGACAGCCAATTGTTCGGGAGTGAAGAATGACCCCTAATCGCCTTGGCCTCATGGCCCTGACCCTGTGCCTGACCCTGTCCGGCTGCAGCTCGGTAATTACCGCTACCCGCGACAAACCCATCGACGACGATCGCGGCACCCGCACCTTCGGCAGCAAGATCGACGACTCATTGATCGAAACCAAAGTGAAGGTCAACGTGGCCAAGGCCAGCCCGGATCTGGACACCAACTCGCACATCGTGGTGACCAGCTATAACGGCGTGGTCCTGCTGGCCGGGCAAACGCCACGGGCCGACCTCAAGGCCGCCGCCGAGCAGGCCGCCGGCCAGGTCCAACGCGTGAAACTGGTCCACAACGAACTGCAGGTGCTCGAACCCTCCTCACTGCTGGCGCGCAACAACGACGCCTGGCTGACCACCAAGATCAAGACGCAGATGCTGACGGACGCCAGCGTCCCAGGCTCGCGCATCAAGGTCGTCACCGAGAACGGCATCGTCTATCTGCTCGGCCTCGTCACCCAACAGGAAGGCGCCCAGGCCACCAATCTGGTACAGAGCGTTTCTGGCGTACAGAAGATCGTCAAACTGTTCGAATACATCAACTGATCGCCACGCGATCCGCACAAAAAAGGCGACCTCAGGGGTCGCCTTTTTTTGTACGTCGAGCCAGGTCGCCGTTACTTCACGACCTTGAGGCTCGGCCGGCCAGTGGGGCGCGGCGGCTGGCCATCTGGCGGCGGCACGTCATCATCGGCATCGACCTCTTCGGTGAAGTCGAGTTCTTCCTCGTCGATATCCGAAGTTTCCAGATCGAAGACCATGCCTTGGCCGTTCTCGCGCGCATAAATACCGAGAATCGCGCCCACAGGCACGAACAGGCTGTGCGGAACACCGCCAAAGCGCCCTTCGAAGCTCACGGCGTCGTTGTCCATGTGCAAATGGCGGACGGCACTGGGCGATACGTTCAAGACAATCTGGCCATCGCTGGCGAAGCCCTGAGGGACCTGCACCTCAGCGTAATCGGCATTGACCAGCATGTGGGGGGTGCAATCGTTATCCACGATCCACTCGTAGAGCGCTCGCACAAGATAGGGACGACTGGAGTTCATCATGGCTCCTTGAAAACTTAACGCATTTCACGTTCGGCGGCTGAGAGACTTGCCTGGAAAGCCTCTCGGGCGAATTGGCGATCCATGTAATCGAGCAGTGGCTTGGCCGGCCGCGGCAGCTCGATCCCCAGGATGGGCAGGCGCCAAAGTATGGGTAATAGACAGCAATCTACAAGACTTTGCTCATCACTCAAGAAAAACGGCTTGTCCGCGAACAGCGGAGAAACCCCGGTAAGACTCTCGCGCAGCTCCTTGCGTGGCTGCACCCGAGCGCTCTCCTTGGTGCGCGGATCGAGGATGGTATCGACCAAGCCACACCAGTCGCGCTGGATGCGATGCATCAGCAAACGGCTGTTGGCGCGAGCGACAGGGTAAACGGGCAGTAGCGGCGGGTGCGGATAACGCTCGTCGAGATACTCCATGACGACCGTCGACTCGTACAGCGCCAGGTCACGATCGACCAGCGTCGGCACGCTGGCGTAGGGATTCACTTCGATCAACTTGGCAGGCTGACGCCCGGCAACGACATCGATGATCTCGGCGCTGACACCCTTCTCGGCCAGCACGATGCGCACTCGGTGAGAATAGTGGTCGGCGGGGTCGGAGTAACAGGCCAACCGATTGGTCACGCCCATGGCGGTCCTCCTCGCGTATAAAAATAATGGATCTGCAGATACGAACGCGCCCGCAGTCGCCCCTGGCATGACCCGGATCCAGCACTCGCCACGAGCAGCAAAACCCTGCTCATCGGGCGGCCAATCCATGGGTCATCGCACGGAGACGCCCGAGGGCGCGCGCAATAGGGGCTGAATATTACAGCAATTTCAATGCACATCCTTCCAGTATTCGCGCTTGAGCAAGAAAGCGAAGCCCAAGAACACCACAAGATATGACAGCACGTACAAGCCGATTCGCTGACTCTGCAACTTGACCGGGTTGGCGGAGTACGCGAGGAAGGTCACCAGATTCTTGACCTTTGCATCGAACTGCGCGGGCGGCAGCCGCGCCTGCAACGACTCAAGGACATTGGGCATGCCGACGCCGGGCAGCACATGGTTATTCACGCCCCAAGGCCGCGTCGCGTCCGGATAGAACCCGCGCAGATAGCCATACAGCCAGTCGTTGCCACGCACCCGCGCGACCAGCGTCAGATCGGGCGGCGCGGCGCCGAACCAGAGCTTGCCGTCGCTCGCCCGCAGGCTGCTGGCCATGGGATCACCGATCTTGGCGCCGCTGAACACCAACTCCTTGAGCATCTGCTCATGGGCGATCCCCAGGTCGTCGGCAACGCGCTCGTAGCGCTGAAATTTCGCCCCATGGCAGCCCATGCAGTAGTTGACGAACGTATGCGCGCCGTCCTGCAATGCCGACCGGTCCGCCAGATCGATATCAACCCGCTCCCGCGGCGCCTCCTGGGCCAGCGCCAGCGCCGGGCACAGCCACATCAGGCACAACAGCAATACGACCTTGATCATCGAGTCACCCGCTCCGGCACGGGCCTGGTACGTTCTCGACGGGTGTAGAACGGCATCGTCAGGAAGTAGGCGAAATACACCAGGGTAAAGATCCGCGAGAGCCACGTGCCCATTGGCGTCGGCGCCTGCGCACCCAAGGCCCCCAGCGCCACGAAGGCCACACAGAACGACGCCAGCGCCACGCGGCTGACCCACCCCTTGTAGCGCATCGACTTGACTCGACTGCGATCAAGCCAGGGCAGCACGAACAGCAAGGCGATCGCCGCCCCCATGGCTATCACTCCCAGCAGCTTGCCAGGAACGGCCCGCAGGATGGCATAGAAGGGCGTGAAGTACCACACCGGGGCAATATGCTCTGGCGTCTTGAAGGCGTTGGCCTGCTCGAAGTTGGCCCCTTCGAGAAAGTACCCGCCCATCTGCGGAAAGAAAAACACCACCGCACAGAACACCAGCAGAAAGATCCCGACGCCCAGCAGGTCCTTGACCGTGTAATACGGATGAAACGGAATCCCGTCGAGCGGACGCCCCGCCTCGTCCCTGTGCAGCTTGATATCAACGCCATCCGGGTTGTTGGACCCGACATGATGCAAGGCCAGGATATGCAACACCACCAGACCAACGACCACGATCGGCAGGGCAATCACGTGCAAGGCGAAAAAACGATTGAGGGTAATGCCCGAGATCAGGTAATCGCCGCGAATCCATTGAGCCAGCTCGCCGCCGAT
Organism: Pseudomonas sp. GW821-FHT01A09; assembly: GCF_058986725.1. Classification (NCBI taxonomy): domain Bacteria; kingdom Pseudomonadati; phylum Pseudomonadota; class Gammaproteobacteria; order Pseudomonadales; family Pseudomonadaceae; genus Pseudomonas; species Pseudomonas sp. GW821-FHT01A09. The sequence continues at coordinate 59,331 of NZ_JBYSWB010000030.1, read as the reverse complement.
CAGCGGAATGGCACCGAACAGCGAAATGATCACCTGCGCGCCCCAATAGGACATCTGCCCCCACGGCAGCAGATAGCCTGTGAACGCCTCGGCCATGAGCGTCAGATAGATCAGCATGCCGAAGATCCACACCAGCTCTCGCGGCTTCTGGTAAGAGCCATAGAGTAGACCACGGAACATGTGCAGGTAAATCACGATAAAAAACGCCGAGGCCCCGGTGGAGTGCATATAGCGCAGGATCCAGCCGAAGGGCACGTCGCGCATGATGGACTCGATCGAAGCGAAAGCGCCCTCGGCCGTGGGCGTGTAGTTCATGGCCAGCCAGATGCCGGTCAGCACCTGATTGACCAGCACCAGCAAGGCCAGCGAGCCGAAGACGTACAAAAAATTCAGGTTCTTCGGCACGTAGTAGTGGGTCATGTGCTCGCGAATGGTCTTGGTGACCGGCAGGCGCGCATCCACCCAATCCATCAACTTGCCCATTAACCGTGCTCCTGATCGATACCTATGACGATGATGTCGGCCGACTCATAGGCGTGGGGCGGCACCGGCAGGTTCAGCGGCGCGGGCTGCGACTTGTACACCCGCCCGGCGAGATCGTAGCGCGAACCATGGCAGGGGCAGTAATACCCACCGACCCAGTCGGCACCCAGATCGACGGGGGCGACTTCCGGGCGAAACGTCGGCGAACAGCCAAAGTGCGTGCAGATGCCGACCACCAGCAGAATTTCAGGTTTGATGGAGCGCAGGCGATGGTCGACATAATCCGGCTGCACCGAATCCTCGGACTGCGGATCGGCCAGTTGCGGGGTGACCTTGCCCAGATTGGCCAGGATCGCCTCGCCGCGACGCAGCACGAACACTGGTTGCCCACGCCACTCGGCAACCATCTGCTGCCCGGGCTCGAGCTTGCCGACATTGATGCGCACCGGCGCGCCCGCCGCCTTGGCCCGCGCGCCCGGCGACCAGGAGCCGATAAAAGGCACCGCAGCACCTGCAGCGCCCACCGCACCGACCGCCGAGGTCGCAGCCACCAGGAAGCGGCGCCGACCCGGATTGATGTTCTCGTCGCCCATCGGGCCCTTCGCTGTCAATTGCGCGCCTGCGTCATCACACATCTTCTCGTTCCATAAGACGAAAAAAAACCCGGCTCGTTTAGGAACCGGGTTTTTCTGGGCTCGAAAGCCAGTACCAGAAAGCGAATTAACGCTTGGAGTACTGTGGACGCTTACGTGCTTTACGCAGACCGACTTTCTTACGTTCAACTTCACGAGCATCGCGAGTCACGAAGCCAGCTTTGCGCAGAGCGCCACGCAGGGTTTCGTCGTACTGCATCAGAGCGCGAGTGATACCGTGACGGATCGCACCGGCCTGACCGCTGACACCACCACCGATAACGGTGACGTAGATGTCGAACTTGGCGGTGGTCTCGGTCAGTTCCAGCGGCTGACGAACTACCATGCGGGCAGTTTCGCGACCGAAGAAAGTGTCGAGAGTACGGTTGTTGATGGAGATGTTACCGGTACCCGGACGCAGGAAAACGCGTGCGGTTGCGGTCTTGCGACGGCCAGTGCCGTAATTTTGAGTCGCCGACATAGGGAACTATTCTCTTAAAACTTCAGTTCTTGGGGCTGCTGAGCAGTATGAGGGTGTACAGTGCCCGCATAGACTTTCAGCTTACGATACATGTCGCGACCCAGCGGGTTCTTAGGCAGCATGCCTTTGACCGCGGTCTCGATCACGCGCTCAGGAGCTTTGGCGATCAGCTTTTCGAAGTTGATCGACTTGATCCCGCCCGGAAAACCGGAGTGAGAGAAGTACATTTTGTCGGTGGTTTTGGCACCGGTCACACGTACCTGCTCAGCGTTGATGACGACGATGTAGTCACCGGTGTCAACGTGCGGAGTGTATTCAGGCTTGTGCTTGCCACGCAGGCGGCTCGCGATTTCGGTAGCCAAACGACCCAGGGTCTGGCCAGCGGCGTCGACGACGAACCAGTCGCGCTGTACTGTTTCTGGTTTAGCAGTAAAAGTTTTCATTCTTTATAGCCTCAGGGGCCGCCCAGCAAAATAGACGGCGGATCTTACTGAATAGTGCGTACTTTGACAAGTCAAAGGCAGCCGGATACAGACGCTATCGGGGGCTCGGGTCAGCGCGTCCGTTCAACGGCAAGATTCTTCGGCGGCGGCGCATCACTTCCACTGCAGAAAGAGCAGGCGGATTATCCAGATTGACGGAGAAATTTCAAGCTGCTTTTTAAAACGCGCCGGGTTTTGCCGCAGATTTGTGCCGTGACTGGACAGCAGTGTCGAAAAATAAGACGATCCAGCCGTCATATGACCGCTATCCCCTATAAGCGGCCTCCTATAAAAGATCCAACAAGAACAAGATGCCCATGACCACCACGTCCCCTGCCCCGGCGCCGCGCAGGATCCACATCCTGGCCATCGACAAGGTGTTCGCCACCACCGCGATGCAGGCCAAGGATCTGTTTCACCTGGCCGACCTGCGCCATGGTCGCCTGCCGGATTCACCGACCACCACGCCATCACTTCCCGGTATCGCGCGCCTGGAAACCCGCCTCGTCAGCCCCGACGGTCAGCCCGCCTGCACCTTCAGTGGTGTGCGGCTACCGGTCGATGGCGGCCTGGAAGACGCCGATGTGATCATCCTGCCGGCCTTTGGCGGCGACTTCGATGCCCTGCAGGCGCGCTACCCGCAGATACTGCCCTGGCTGTGCGCCCAGCATGCGCGCGGCGCTACCCTATGTGCCGAAGCCAGCGGCGTGTACTGGCTGGCCGAGGCCGGCCTGCTGGACGGCAAGGAAGCCACCACTTACTGGCGCTTTTTCGACGACTTCGCCCAGCGCTATCCGCGGGTGACGCTGAACCGCGACAAGCACCTGACCGACGGCGATTCACTGTACTGCGCGGCCGGATCGACCTCGTCCTGCGATCTTTACGTGTATCTGATCGAGCGCTTCTGCGGCGTGGCTGTGGCGCAAGCGGTGTCGCGGGAGATTCTGTTCAAGGTACAGCGCAACTATTCACCCGGCAGGCTCGGGTTCGGCGGCCAGAAGCTGCATCACGACCCGACCATCCTCGGCATCCAGCAGTGGCTCGAGGTGCATTTCGCCGAGAAATTCCGCTTCGAGGATGTGGCGCGCGAGCACGGCATGAGCATTCGCAATTTCATGCGCCGCTTTCATACCGCCACGGGGGACAAGCCGCTGCATTATCTGCAACGGCTGCGCATCGAAACCGCCAAGGGGCTGCTGTCGGCGACGCGCAAGAGCATCAAGACCATCAGCTACGAAGTGGGCTACGACGACGCCAGCTTCTTCGCCCGGCTGTTTCGTCATCACACGCAGCTATCGCCGAATCAGTATCGGCAGCAGTTCATGCAGGAGTCCTAGGCGCTTGCGAGGGCCTCTTCGCGGGCAAGCCCGGCTCCCACAGTGCAAACCGGCCTGAGCCGAACACCTGTGGGAGCACAGCTTGCTGGCGAAGGGGCCGGCACGGTTTGCGCAAGACCATAGAATCTCCCACAAGTTACGTATCGTCCTGCGGGAGCGGGCTTGCGCGTTCGGCAGCGAAGTCAGGGCTTGTGCGCGCGAGTCAGGAACTCGTGGGACTGCATCTCCAGCAGTCGGCTCAGGGTGCGCTGGAACTCGAAGTTCAAGCGCCCGCCGGTGTACAGGTCCTTGAGCTCCACTTCAGCGGAAATGATCAGCTTGACGTTGCGATCGTAGAACTCGTCGACCATGTTGATGAACCGGCGCGCGATGTCATCGATGGTCACACTCATCTGCTCCACATCGCTGAGCAGCACGGTGTTGAAGATCTTGCCCAGCTCGATGTAGTCGTTCTGGCTGCGCGGGCCATCGCAGAGCTCGCGAAACTGGAACCAGGCCACATCGTCACAGGTACGCAGGGCCTTGATCTCGCGGTTCTCGATCATCAGCGGGTCGTTTTCCTTGACCTTGGTGCTGTTGTTGGTCAGCGCCTTGAAGCTGTCCTGCATGCTCTTCTCGGCCGCTGCATCGAGCGGACAATGGAACAGTTCGGCCTGCTCGAGGTGGCGCAGACGATAATCGACGCCGCTGTCGACGTTGACCACTTCGGTGAACTGCTTGATCAACGCGATGGCTGGCAGGAAGCGCGCGCGCTGCAGGCCATCCTTGTACAGGCCGTCGGGGACGATGTTGGAGGTCGCCACCAGGGTCACGCCGTTCTTGAACAGCTCTTCCATCAGGGTGCCGAGGATCATGGCATCGGTGATATCGGAGACGAAGAACTCGTCGAAGCAGATCACCCGCGCCTCATCGGAGAAGCGCTTGGCGATCACCGTCAGCGGGTTTTTCTGGTCCTTGAGGGTGCGCATCTCTTCGTGCACGCGCTTCATGAAGCGGTGAAAGTGCGTGCGCACCTTCTGCTCGAACGGCAGCGCGTCGAAAAAGGTATCCACCAGGTAGGTCTTGCCGCGACCGACCCCACCCCAGAAATACAGACCGGTGACCGGCACCTGCTCTTTCTTGCCGAACAGCTTGCCGAACATGCCTGGCTTGTTGTGCTGCGCGGCCACCAGATCATCGTACAGACGCTGCAGATGACGCACGGCGTTTTCCTGAGCGGCATCGTGAAAGAAGTCGGGGCGCTTGAGGTCGGCTTGATATCGTTCTAGAGGCGTCATATTCGTCAGCAAGGCAACAAAAACGGGTCGCCACTGTAGCGGCGCCCCTGATGAATGGCAATGGACTGTGCGACAGGCTGTCGCATCACTCCGCTTGAGGCTGCAACGCTTGCCGCAGAGCCTCTACGGCCTGGTCGCGAACGGCATCGTCGGCAAACTGCGGACCGTCGGCCACGCAGGCACCGTCGAGCCACAGGCTGAAGGCGCTATCCGGCTCGGGGCGCACATCCAGCTCGCCGCCCTGCTGCAGTTGCTTGCTGACGGCGCCAGCGGCCTTGCCGTCGGCGAAACTGCGGGATAGCAGCAACTGTTCGCCATCTGCCGCCAGCAGGCGAAAGCGGAAACTGCCGTCGTCCTCGCGAAAGCTCACGAAGCGCGCGGCCTTGCTGGCTTTTTTCTTGCCGGCGGTAGCCACTTGCACGGGCTCGCGGAACGAGCGCAGGCCCACCGCTTCGCGCAACTGGCCCAGGAACGGCGTGGCTACCTTGCGCGCCTTGGCGGCGCCCGCCTGGAGGATGTCCTCGAGGTCGGCCGGCCGCTGGATCAGTGTCGCGTATTTGTCTCGCGCCTCGCTCAGGTCGGCGTCAAGCAGGGTGAACAGGCGATTCTTGGCCTCGCCCCAGCCCAGACCCTGCAGCAGGTCGGCACGGAATTCGGCGGCTTGTTCCGGCGTCGCGAAGGCTTCGAACAGGGTGAACAGGTGCGAATTGTCCGGATCCTTGGCCTCACCCGGCAAGCGCGAATCGGTGACGATCCGCGAGATCGCCTCCTTCATCTCCTTGGGGCTGCTGAACAACGGGATGGTGTTGTCGTAGCTCTTGGACATCTTGCGCCCGTCCAGGCCCGGCAAGGTGGCGACGCTTTCCTCGATCAGCGCTTCGGGCATGACGAAGAATTCCTTGCCCTGGCCGAACAGGTGGTTGAAGCGCTGGCCGATGTCGCGAGCCATTTCGACGTGCTGGATCTGATCGCGGCCGACGGGCACCTTGTGAGCGTTGAACATCAGGATGTCCGCCGCCATCAGGATCGGGTAGCTGTACAGGCCCATGGTGATGCCGGCATCCGGGTCTTCGCCGGTCTCGACGTTCTTGTCCACCGAGGCTTTGTAGGCGTGCGCGCGGTTGAGCAGGCCCTTGGCCGCGACGCAGGTGAGCAGCCAGGTCAGCTCGGGGATCTCGGGGATGTCGGACTGCCGATAGAAGGTCACTCGATCCACGTCCAGCCCCGCCGCCAGCCAGGTCGCGGCGATCTCCTGGCGCGAACGCTGGATGCGCAGCGGCTCGTCGCACTTGATCAGCGCGTGGTAGTCGGCCAGAAAGTAGAACGAATCGGCATCGCTCTGGCGGCTGGCAACGATGGCCGGGCGGATGGCGCCGGCGTAGTTGCCCAGGTGCGGGGTCCCGGTGGTGGTGATACCGGTGAGGATACGAGTGGCGGTCATGTCGGGTCGCTTAGTCAGGCTGCGGTCAGTTCGAAAGGCGTGGTACGACCAGATCCTTGAGATCGGTCAGCTTGCCATGAAAAAAGTGTCCGCATTCTGCCACTTTCAGCAGCTCATGGGGACGGTCCAGCGCATCGGACCAGTCGTATACCAGCTGCGGCTCGACCACTTCGTCGGTTTCCGGCTGGATGACCGTGATGGGGCAGTGTTGTGGCAGCGGATGCTCGGGCTTGAGGCGCATCACCGCCGGGGCAACCATGAACAAGTGTTTCAAGGTGCTTCCCCGGGCCTCCAGGCGACCGCCGAGGCTGGCGGCGACAAAGCCACCAAAGGAGAAGCCGAACAGCGTCAGCGGCAGCTCAGGGTGCTGGGCCTGCAGCCAGGTGGCCGCCGCCAGGGCGTCATCGACTTCACCGCTGCCCATGTCATGGCTGCCAGCGCTGGCGCCCGTGCCGCGATAATTGAAACGCAACGTGACAAGACCCGCATCCCGCGCAGTGCGCTGCAGCGTCGAGACCACCTTGTTGAGCATGTTGCCGCCCTGCACCGGGTTCGGATGGCAGATCAGCGCCAGGCCGGTGGCATCGGGTGTATCGAGGTACAGCGCTTCCAGTTGGCCCAACGGGCCATCGAGCATCAAGGGGGTTTCGCGGGTGAGCAAGGATGAACTCCGTGACCTCTGATAGGGTCGACTCGTCTAGCTGAAAGATCCTGTCTGACATATTTGCCATCGTAATGCAGTGTACAGTGCAGGTCCGAGCCGTTAACGTAAAGCAAAGCCGTTTATAGAGGAAGGACTCGTGGAACACTCGCTCTTAGTTTGGTTGTTGCCTACCCTGGCCCTGGTGGTCGGTGTGGTCGCCGGTTTCCTGATCGCCCGCCTCGCGCCCAACGCCGCGCCTAGCAGCACACAGCGTCAGCTGGACGAAATTCAGGAACGTTTCGATAACTACCAGCACGAGGTGGTCACCCACTTCAACAGCACCGCCATCCTGGTCAAGAAGCTCACCCAAAGCTACCAGGAAGTTCAAGATCACCTCGCCGAGGGCGCCAACAACCTGGCCCTGGACGAACTGACCCGCCAGCGCCTGCTGGCCTCGCTGCACTCCGACGCACCGATCGGCCCTCGCGAGCGCCTGACCCCGCCACAAGGCGCCGAGCCACCGCTCGACTACGCGCCCAAAGCGCCGAACTCGCCGGGGATGCTGGATGAGCAGTATGGGTTGAAGCGTAAGTAACGCTTCACTCAAAACACGACGGAGCCTGCGGGCTCCGTTTTTTATGGCTGGTGCATATCACCCTTGCTCAGCTCGGCAAGTGCTGCTTCATAGCGCGCCACGAACCGAATCAGATCCGTTTTCAGCACCATCAACAACTCTCTGAGCTGAACCAGATCCAGCCGCCGCGAACCTCGTTCGACGTCACTCATGAACGACTGAGGACGGCCTAACGCTTCGGTGCATTGCGCCTGGGTCAGACCTGCCTCGACCCGGTACGCCTTAAGCAGCGCAACGTAGATCTCGTATTCCCGAGAGTAGATAGCTTTAGTCATGACCCGCCCCGGCGCTAGTGAAGGCGAGCACGCTATATCCACTTCTCAGATATCTGAAAGTCAGATACAGTTCAATTCTGCTCACTTCATCCACAGACGGACAGACCTAATGAAGAATAAAAAGACTCGACACCTGGCATTCAACACAGGCGGCGCCAAAGAACCCAATCTTTTCAGCGTCAACCCGGGGCTTGATGCGACGAATGCACTCCAGCAGGCGTCATCGCTCCTGCGTTGCGCATCGGCGATCAGCTATGAAATGACGGATGGCGAATTGAGCAACTCCAGGGAACTGGCCTGGGCTTCTATCCTCTTGACGGAGATGGCAGTCGCATTGGTGGACTCGTTACAGGAAATAGGGCCGCGCTGACCCCCATCTGCAAAATAAAGAATTACTCGATGGTCACAAATCGAACCGTCCGGCTTCCTGGATGACATCTGGACGGTCGCGCAGAAAATGCGCATCTAGGCGCGCCACAGTTCCGAATGATTCCCAGCTGGGCCTCACCGGGCGCAAGGTAATGGTATCGCCTTCACGAATGATTTCGAGCTCAGAGACGCCGTGATAGCTCATATCCGCAGGCAGTGAAATGGTCTGATTGGCGCCACTGTTCTCGATAACTACCGTTCGCATATCGATATCCTTTGGGTGATGAGGTACCGGAAATATACCGCCCATGAATCAACAACCGCCACGACAATGGCTTGGAAAGCAAAACCCCGCACTGTCACCAGCGCGGGGCTTCTCCCACTCAACTGACTAAACCAGTTACCCGAAGATAAACATATATCATCAGAGCTGCGACTGTAGCAACCAAGGCCAGCACATAATGCCCTAGCACTAAGATTTTCAATGATCTAGGCACTCTTGAAAACTCGTGAGCATCGATATCGCCTCTCCTGATAAAAAATTCAGGAAAACAACCCGAAGGCCCACTAGAGTCATTCGATGAGCTTGCACGGCCACCCATTTCCGCTGTGCATACGTGTTACAGGCAGAATCCAAGCTGCCGCACTCCCTCCACTTAGCCTCACAGGAAATCCCATCAATTTTCATATAGGGGTCAATTCCGATAGCAGCGTGTCCTTCTCATCAGTCTTGAAAAGCTCACTTTATGCGGTGCGCCATTCAACTTTCAAGCAAAGAGGGGCGCGATCGTGAGCGGAAGGGATAGCAGCAAAGCGCCATCAAGACCATACAGATTATCTTTGAAGTAACAGCATATTTCATTAGAAAAACCTTCGTCTTACGGAGATAGCTCTAGGCCGGTGCTTAGCGCACTCGATCATTACCGGCGCTGCAAGTAATCGCCACTGATATATTCGAAATTGCAGTACAGATGCAAGGATATCATTGACACATGATCTTTCAATTTTTTAGCACCAACCCGCGAAAGCTAAGCTTCCGTACGGTATTCAGATCATCTCTCTAAAGTCGCCGTGCTTATCGCGAGGAACAAGGCCTAAGGCAGGATGGGTCAGTTTTCGACCGGCATTGACTTTTATGTGTCAGGGGTAGACCCTTAGCTCGAATGGGATTCGCAGCTGAAATCAAATCGAAATTTTTCTGAAGACATTTAAAGATTATTGTTTATCTCTACCGCAGGAAAGAAACTCCTAGTGTATCGGGCCGTGGATGCTGCCGCAGGTTGATATGCTAGGCGGGTGGAGAGAACTCTTGTTCCGACCTGGAGATTAGTTCTGCTTCTATCCCAAGAGAGCATATCTCCACAATGAATTACGTTATTAACCATAAGTACTTGGTTTAAAAATTTAATCGATCGCTTTATAAGAGGCGCTGAATAAACGTGTAGCCCACCTACAAGCAAGTGGGCTATCCATAACTGTCAAATAATAAAACGGAGGAATCATGGCAAATCCTTACCGCAAACTCTTCACCACCCCAGGCGTCATGGGATTAGTGATTACGGGGTCCATTGCCCGTCTGCCACAGGCAATGATCGGCATCGGCATCATTACCATGCTCGTGCAGCAGACGGGCCTTTATTGGCTGGCCGGCTCGGTCGCCGGTACTTTTACCTTGGCGAATGCGCTTATCGGTCCGCAAGTATCGAAGCTGGTTGATCAGCGAGGCCAGCGTCGGGTTCTGCCCTTTGTGACGACTTTCAGCGTTGGCATGTTGCTCGCGCTGATCATTGCCGTCTACATTAGGGCTCCCGCTACACTGCTGTTTATTCTTGCGGCATTGGCGGGCACGATGCCGAGCATGCCCGCTATGATAAGAGCACGCTGGACGCAGCTTTTCCGTGGCAAGCCACAGTTACACACTGCCTTCTCTCTAGATACAGTTCTAACTGAACTCGCCTTTATCATCGGGCCGCCACTTGCCATTGGTTTGAGCGTCAGCTTTTTCGCCGAAGCCGGACCACTTGTAGCCGTCCTTTTTCTGGTTGTCGGCGTGACGGCTTTTCTTAGGCAGCGGCAGACAGAACCGAAGGTAGTCGTGGGCATTGGAAGGAGCGCAAGCTCGACCCTCCTTATCCCCGGCGTTCGTACCATCGTGCTGGCGCTCCTGGCGATTGGTGTGATTGGCGGATCAATCGACGTGGCGGTAGTTGCCTTCGCCAACGCACAAGACTGGCCGGCGTCTGCCAGTTTCATCCTGGCAGCCTATGCGCTCGGCTCGATGATCGCGGGCTTGACGTTCGGCGCTTTAAGGATTTCCTTGCCGATTGAAAAGCAGTTCTTTATAGGGGTCCTGATAACGGCAGTCACTGCCGTGTTGCCCATTTTGTCACCGGATGTCTACATCCTTTCCGGGATGCTGTTTGTGGCGGGTATGTCATTTGCGCCAACGATGGTCGTCGTCATGAATCTCGGTACGATCATTGTTCCACCGTCCAGAATCACCGAAGGACTCACGTGGATGACGACAGGAATCAGCATCGGCGTAGCGCTTGGGGGCGTATTGGCGGGCCTGGTCATCGACGTCTATGGCGCGCAGGCAGGGTTCGGTGTCGCGATTGTCGCGGGCCTGTCCATGGTGGTAATCGTGCTGTTGGGAATGCGTACACTTCGTGCCGCGTCTGCTATTCGTGCCGAGCCGAAAGTCCAGTGATCGGCACTCTGGACCTAGTCGGGGGCATCGATCTGCCGGCAATGGGCAAGCCCTCGCCTCCCCAAAGCAGCCTGAGATGTGGATGCCGTTCTTTTTCACTGAAACCCACCGCAGCGGACGCCCGTGAGTCGGTGAGCGCCTGAGGCTCAATGGCACCCTTTGAATGCTTTGCTCTGGTACCGCATGACGGGACATGCAACGCAAACCCAAGCCGGGCTTGGCCAGATTGTTTGATCGCCCGCAGAACCCGACAGCGCAACATCACCGAGCGCATTTTCGGGTGGCTGAAGGACAATCGCCGCATCGTCACTCGCTTCGACAAGCTCGCAACAAGTTTTGCGGCGATGATCTCATTGGACTGTGCCATGAGGTGTTCGCGACAATACTTTTCGCGTAGACCCTAGATAGCCCCACGCGAACGCAACAACTCCAGCACCTGCTTCACCCCATCCTCCACCGACGCACTCTGGGTATCCACCACCAGATCAGCATTCAGCGGCACATCGTACGGAAAGGACTCACCCGGGATGTTGTCGCCATCGGCCGCGTACAGACCCTGTGGATCACGCTGACGGCATACCAGCGGCGAAGCCTGCACATACACCGTGATCAAGCGCTCGGTGCCGATCAGGGTCTTCGCTTGCTCGCGACCTTCGGCCGACGGTGCAACGAAGGCCGCCAGCGTCAACAGACCCGCTTCGTTGAACTGGCGCGCCACATGAGCGGCACGACGCCAGTTCTCGGTGCGCCCGATGCGGTCCTGGGGCAGCCCCTTGTTGAGGTCGTGGCGCAGGTTCTGGCCATCCAGTACATAGACCGCACGGCCCATGTCGAACAGCTTGCGCTCGACCGCGTAGGCCAGGGTGCTCTTGCCGGCGCCCGAGAGGCCGGTGAACAGCACGGTGGCGGGCTGCTGGCCGAAGCGCTGGGCGCGCTCTTCGGTGGCGACGTGGGCGAGCTTGCCGTGATGGCCGCTACCCTGGCCGACCACGGGCGGCGCGATGATCATGCCGGCGCCGACGGTGCCGTTGGTCAAGCGGTCGATGACGATGAAGGCGCCTGTGGTGCGGTTGCTTTCATAGCCGTCCAGGGCGATGGCGGCGTCCAGCGCGACCTTGACCTTGCCGATCTCGTTGAGCTTGAGGGAGCTGGCAGCGCCCTCTTCCAGGGTGTTGACGTCGACGCGGTGGACGATGCTGGCGATCGAGCCCGGCACATAGCTGGTGGCGCGCTTGATGTCGTACTTCTTGCCCGGCAGCATCGGCTCTTCGGCCATCCACACCAGCATGGCCTCGAACTGGTCGGTCACCGGTGGCACGTTATCGGCGTGCACCAGCAGGTCGCCGCGGGAGATGTCGATCTCGTCTTCCATGGTCAGGGTCACGGCCTGGCCTGGGCCGGCGTGCTCCAGCTCACCTTCGTAGGTAACGATGGATTTGACTCGGCTGCTCTTGCCCGACGGCAGCACCACGACTTCGTCGCCCTTGTGCACGATGCCACTGGCCAGGGTGCCGGCGAAACCGCGGAAGTTCAGGTTCGGGCGGTTGACGTACTGCACCGGGAAGCGCAGGTCGGTCATGTTGCGATCGGTCGAGACGTCAACGGTCTCGAGGATTTCCATCAGCGTCTGACCGGTGTACCACGGCGACTGCTCGCTGTGATTCACCACGTTGTCGCCCTTGAGGGCCGACATCGGCACGAAGGCCAGGGTGGTCGGATTGAGATTGATGGCCTCGGCGAACTTCAGGTAGTCGGCCTTGATCGACTCGAACACGCCTTCGTCGAAGCCCTTGAGGTCCATCTTGTTGATGGCGACGACGATGTGCTTGATGCCCAGCAACGAGGCGATATAGCTGTGGCGGCGGGTCTGGGTCTGCACGCCATAGCGGGCGTCGACCAGGATGATCGCCAGGTCACAGGTGGAGGCACCGGTGGCCATGTTGCGGGTGTACTGCTCGTGGCCCGGGGTGTCGGCAATGATGAACTTGCGCTTGGCCGTGGAGAAGTAGCGGTAGGCGACATCGATGGTGATGCCCTGCTCGCGCTCGGCCTGCAGGCCGTCCACCAGCAGCGCCAGGTCGATGTCATCGCCCGTGGTGCCGGATTTTTTCGAGTCGCGGGTGATGGCTTCCAGATGATCTTCGTAGATCATCTTGGAGTCGTGCAGCAGGCGCCCGATCAGGGTGCTCTTGCCGTCGTCGACGTTGCCGCAGGTCAGGAAACGCAACAGTTCCTTGCGCTCGTGCTGGGCCAGGTAGGCGAGGATGTCCTCGCTGATCAATTCTGATTGGTGCGACATGGTCTGACCCTACTTAGAAATAGCCTTGACGTTTCTTGTCTTCCATCGAGCCTGCGCCATCGTGGTCGATGACCCGGCCCTGGCGCTCGGAAGTTCGCGTCAGGAGCATTTCCTGAATGATGTCCGTGAGGGTTTCGGCCTCGGACTCCACTGCGCCCGTCAACGGGTAGCAGCCAAGCGTACGGAAACGCACTTTCTTTTTGACGATACGGGCTTTTTCTTCCTTGCTGAGGTGCTCGAGGATGCGCTCGTCGTCGATCATGATCAGGGTGCCGTTCTTCTCGATGACTTCACGCTCGGCAGCGAAGTACAGCGGCACGATCGGGATGCCTTCGAGGTAGATGTACTGCCAGATGTCCAGCTCGGTCCAGTTCGACAACGGGAACACACGAATGGATTCGCCCTTGTTGACCTTGCCGTTGTAGACGTTCCACAGCTCGGGGCGCTGGTTTTTCGGGTCCCAGCGATGCTTGCTGTCGCGGAACGAATAAACCCGCTCCTTGGCGCGGGACTTCTCTTCGTCGCGGCGCGCGCCACCGAAGGCGGCATCGAAGCCGTACTTGTCCAGCGCCTGCTTGAGGCCCTGGGTCTTCATGATGTCGGTGTGCTTGGCGCTGCCGTGGGTGAACGGATTGATGTCCTGGGCGACGCCGTCAGGATTGATGTGCACCAACAGGTCCAGACCCATTTCTTCGACCATGCGGTCGCGAAACTGGTACATCTCCTTGAATTTCCAACGGGTATCGACATGCATCACCGGGAACGGCAGCTTGCCCGGAAAGAACGCCTTGCGCGCCAGGTGCAGCATGACGGCGGAGTCCTTGCCGATCGAATACAGCATCACCGGGTTATCGAATTCGGCGGCCACTTCACGAATGATGTGGATACTTTCCGCCTCCAACTGTTTCAGGTGCGTCAGTTTGTCGACCATGGTTACTCACGGGATACATTCTTTATGGACGGCCCACGGGCCGTGTTCGAGCCGCGCACTTTAACATGGGGGCCGTTTCTATGAAAAAAGCCGACTAGACGCAAAGGTTATAAGGATATACCCGAGAGTTTGGCCACTCCCTGTAGCGGGGGGGCTTGCCCCCGAAAATTGCAGAGCCCTGACGATGGAGCTGAACGAATTGTTTTCGGGGGCAAGCCCCCTCGCTACAGTGAAAGGGATCAGATCGGATTGGGGATATCGATAAAGACATGCTCCAGCGCAAAGCGCCGCGCCAGGTAATCCCCCAGCGCCTGCACGCCGTACCGCTCGGTGGCGTGATGACCGGCGGCGATGAAGCTCACGTCGTTCTCTCGGGCGCTGTGAAAAGTCTGCTCCGAGGCCTCGCCGCTGATGAACAGATCGACCCCGGCGGCGATGGCCTGATCGATGTAGCCCTGGCCGCCGCCGGTGCACCAACCGACCCGGCGGATCATGCCACTGCCCGCGATCAGCAATGGCTCGCGGCCCATCACCTCTTGCACCTTGCGGGCAAAATCACGGGCGCTCATGGGCTCGTCGAGGGAGCCCAGCAGCCCGACGATGCGCGGATTGCTCGGATCCAGCGGGCCCTCGACGGTGATATCGAGCTGGCGGGCCAACTGCACGTTGTTGCCGACTTCCGGGTGCACGTCCAGCGGCAGGTGATAGGCCAGCAGGCTCATGTCGTTTTGCAGCAAGGTCTTCAGACGCCGCTGCTTCATCCCGGTCACGCAAGGGTTTTCACCCTTCCAGAAATACCCATGATGCACCAGCACCACGTCGGCGCCTGCTTCGGCGGCGGCCTCCAGCAGCGCCTGGCTGGCAGTCACGCCGCTGGCAATGCGCAGCACCTGGGCGCGGCCCTCGACCTGCAGGCCGTTGGGGCAGTAATCCTGGATTTTGGCGCTGGCGAGATAGCGATCCGCTTCCTCCACCAGGGTCGTCAAGGCAATAGCCATAAAAGTCTCCATAAAGGCCGTTCAGAGCCGCTAAAGGCCTCGTATAATGGCGGCCATTATGGGGCGTCCCAAGCCATGTGGAAACGCCCGACCGCCATCTCCCGGGAATCGTTAAATGTTCAAGGCGCTACGTTTTGTTGGTTGGCCATTATTGACCGGTATCTTGATTGCCTTGCTGATCATCCAGCGCTTCCCCGAATGGGTCGGCTTGCCGAGCCAGGACATCAATCTGCAACAGGCACCGCAATCGGCCACCGTGGTTCAAGGCCCGGTGTCCTATGCCAGCGCCGTCACCCTCGCCGCGCCCGCCGTGGCGAATCTGTACACCACCAAGGTGGTCAACAAGACCAACCATCCGCTGTTCGAAGACCCGCAGTTCCGGCGCTTCTTCGGTGACAACCTGCCCAAGCAGCGGCGCTGGGAATCGAGCCTCGGCTCGGGCGTGATCATGAGCCCCGAAGGCTACCTGCTGACCAACAACCATGTAACCGCTGGCGCCGACCAGATCGTGGTGGCGCTCAAGGACGGGCGCGAGACCCTCGCCCGCGTCATCGGCAGCGACCCGGAAACCGATCTGGCGGTGCTCAAGATCGACCTCAAGAACCTGCCTTCGATCACCATCGGCAGCTCCGACAACATCCATATCGGCGACGTCGCGCTCGCCATCGGCAACCCCTTCGGCGTCGGCCAGACGGTGACCATGGGCATCATCAGCGCCACGGGCCGCAACCAGTTGGGCCTCAACACCTATGAAGACTTCATCCAGACCGACGCGGCCATCAACCCCGGCAACTCCGGTGGTGCGCTGGTGGATGCCAACGGCAACCTGACCGGCATCAACACGGCGATCTTCTCCAAGTCCGGTGGTTCCCAGGGCATCGGCTTCGCCATCCCCATCAAGCTGGCCGTCGATGTGATGAAGTCGATCATCGAGCACGGCCAGGTGATCCGCGGCTGGCTGGGCATCGAAGTGCAGCCGCTGACCGAAGACCTGGCCGCGTCCTACGGCCTGAAAGACAAACCCGGTATCGTCGTCGCGGGGATTTTCGCCGGTGGCCCGGCGCAGAAGGCCGGCCTGCAACTGGGTGACGTGATCCTCAGCATCAACGGCGAACCTGCCGGCGACGGGCGTCGCTCGATGAATCAGGTGGCACGCACCAAGCCCAACGACAAGATCGCCATTGAAGTCATGCGCAACGGCAAGCAGTTGAAACTGACCGCGGAAGTCGGCCTGCGGCCACCACCCGCCCCCACGGCGGTAGCGCCGGAAGAGAAGTAACCACTACACCTGTAGCGAGGGGGCTTGCCCCCGATTGCAGTGTCAGCCACGTCACCTGCGGCTGATACAACGCAATCGGGGGCAAGCCCCCTCGCTACAGGAAAAGCGCGTCGGGCCGCAGCCCGTTCCTGCAATCAGAGTGCGTCCAGCAACGCCTGATTCTGCTCCGGCGTACCGATGCTGATACGCAGGAACTGGGCGATGCGTTCTTGCTCGAAGTGGCGCACTATCACGCCTTTCTCACGCACTTTGGCGGCGATGCCCGCGGCGTCTTGCTGCGGATGGCGGGCGAAGATGAAGTTGGCCGCCGACGGCAGCACCTCGAACCCGCGCTTTTGCAGCTCGGCCACCAGACGTTCACGGCTGTCGATCACCGCTTTGCAGGTCTGCTGGAAATACGCCTTGTCATTGAACGCCGCAGCGGCGCCGGCGATGGCCATGCGGTCCAGCGGATAGGAGTTGAAGCTGTTCTTGACTCGCTCCAGCGCCTCGATCAGGTCCGGGTGGCCGACCGCCAGGCCGACCCGCAGGCCCGCCAGCGAACGGGACTTGGACAGCGTCTGGGTCACCAGCAGGTTCGGATAGCGGTCCACCAGGCTGATGGCGGTTTCGCCACCGAAGTCGATGTAGGCTTCATCGACCACCACCACCGAATCCGGACTGGCGTTGAGCAACTGCTCGACCGCGTCCAGCGCCAGCACGCAGCCGGTTGGCGCGTTGGGATTGGGGAAAATGATCCCGCCGTTGGGGCGCGCGTAATCGGCGACACGAATCTGGAACTGCTCGTCCAGCGGCACCAATACGTGCTCGATGCCATACAGGCCGCAGTACACCGGGTAGAAGCTGTAGCTGATGTCCGGGAACAACAGCGGTAGATCCTGCTGGAACAGGCCATGGAAGATGTGCGCTAGCACTTCATCCGAACCGTTGCCGACGAAAACCTGGCCAGTCTGCACGCCGTAGTAATCGGCGACCGCCTGTTTGAGCAGATCGCCGTTAGGGTCGGGATACAGCCGCAGGTCGTCGTTCAGCTCTGCGCGCATGGCCTCCAGCGCCTTGGGCGAAGGGCCATAGGGGTTCTCGTTGGTATTGAGCTTGACCAGTTTGGTGAGCTTGGGCTGCTCGCCCGGCACGTAGGGCACCAGGCTCTTGACGAAAGGACTCCAGAACTTGCTCATGCTTATTTACCTTCCAGAATGCGGTATTCGGCGCTGCGGGCGTGGGCGCTGAGGGACTCGCCGCGGGCCAGCACCGAAGCGGTCTTGCCCAGCTCGGACGCACCGGCTTCGGAGCAGAAGATGATCGACGAGCGTTTCTGGAAGTCATACACCCCCAGCGGCGAGGAAAACCGTGCGGTGCCGGAAGTCGGCAACACGTGGTTGGGGCCTGCGCAGTAGTCGCCCAGCGCCTCGGAGGTGTGGCGCCCCATGAAGATCGCGCCGGCGTGGCGGATCTGGGGCAACCAGGCCTCGGGGTCGGCGACCGAGAGTTCGAGGTGTTCCGGGGCGATGCGGTTGGCCACTTCGATGGCCTGCTGCATGTCCCGTACCTGAATCAGCGCGCCGCGGCCGTTGATGGAAGTTTTGATGATCTCTGCGCGGTCCATGGTCGGCAACAGTTTTTCGATGCTGGCCGCGACCTTGTCGAGGAACTCGGCATCCGGGCTGACCAGAATCGCCTGGGCATCTTCGTCGTGCTCGGCCTGGGAGAACAGGTCCATGGCGATCCAGTCCGGATCGGTGCCGCCGTCGCAGACCACGAGGATCTCGGACGGGCCAGCGATCATGTCGATGCCCACTTGCCCGAACACGTGGCGCTTGGCAGTCGCCACATAGATGTTGCCCGGCCCGACCACCTTGTCGACCTGGGGTACGCTTTCGGTGCCGTAGGCCAGCGCGGCGACGGCCTGGGCGCCACCAATGGTGAACACCCGGTCGACCCCGGCGATGCAGGCGGCGGCCAACACCAGCTCGTTGATTTCGCCACGGGGCGTGGGCACCACCATGACCACTTCACTGACACCGGCAACTTTGGCCGGAATGGCGTTCATCAGCACCGACGACGGATAGGAGGCCTTGCCACCGGGCACATACAGGCCAGCGCGATCCAGCGGCGTAACCTTCTGGCCCAGCACCGTGCCGTCGGCTTCGGTGTAGCTCCAGGAGTCCTGCTTCTGCTTCTCGTGGTAGCTGCGCACGCGGGCCGCGGCTTTCTCCAACGCCTCGCGCTGAGGCGCGGTGATCCGGGTCAGGGCCAGTTCGAGACGCTCGCGAGGCAGGATCAGGTCGGCCATCGAGGCCACATCCAGGCCGTCGAAACGCTTGGTGAACTCCACCAGCGCTTCGTCACCGCGCTCGCGCACGGCCTTGATGATGTCCAGCACGCGCTGGTTGACCGACTCGTCAGACACGCTTTCCCAGCTCAACAGATGATCCAGATGGTGTGCGAAGTCCGGGTCAAGCGCGTTGAGTCGGCGGATTGCGGTAGGAGCAGTCATGGTCATGACAGGGGCCTCAATAATTGGCGGGGCACAAATGGCGAATCTCAGGCGTCGCTAGACTACCAAGCCATCCGCGTGGGCACCTGAGATTTTGGCTATGACGCGGATAGATGGGCACGCGCAGCACGGCGTGCGAGTGATTCAGCCGCGGTGTCGCGACTCTACCGCAGTGCGCAGGGTATCGATCAAGGCCTGGATGCGGGCGTGCTGCATCTTCATGGAAGCCTTGTTGACCACCAGCCGGGAGCTGATGTCGGCGATCATTTCCTGGGGTTCCAGGCCATTGGCACGCAGGGTGTTGCCGGTATCGACGACGTCGATGATCTTGTCGGCCAGACCGACCAGAGGTGCCAGTTCCATCGAGCCATAGAGCTTGATGATGTCGACCTGACGGCCCTGTTCGGCGTAGTAACGCTTGGCGACATTGACGAATTTGGTAGCGACGCGCAGGCGGCCTTTGGGTTCGGGAACCCCGACGGCACCGGCGGTCATCAGTTTGCAACGGGCGATCTGCAGGTCCAGCGGCTCATACAGGCCCTGGCCGCCGTACTCCATGAGCACATCCTTGCCCGCCACGCCGAGGTCGGCGGCGCCGTGCTCGACATAGGTCGGAACGTCCGTGGCGCGCACGATCAGCAGGCGTACGTCGTCCTGCGTGGTCGGGATGATCAGTTTGCGGCTTTTGTCCGGATTCTCGGTCGGCACGATACCGGCTGCAGCCAGCAGCGGCAGGGTGTCGTCGAGGATGCGGCCCTTGGACAGCGCGATGGTCAACATGGAAAACATCGATCCTTATCAATAATTCAGCAATAACCCATGGGGCGCTTCCCTGCGCCCGGAAGCACTAGCCCGGTACGCGGCGAATCTTGGCGCCGAGCATCTGCAGTTTTTCTTCGATGCACTCGTAACCACGGTCGATGTGGTAGATGCGATCGATCAGGGTATCGCCTTCGGCGACCAGCGCGGCGATGACCAGGCTGGCGGAAGCACGCAGGTCGGTGGCCATGACTGGCGCGCCCTTGAGCTTCGCCGTGCCGGTGACGACGGCGGTGTTACCTTCGACCAGAATGTGCGCGCCCATGCGGACCATTTCATAGACGTGCATGAAACGGTTTTCGAACACCGTCTCAATGACTGCGCCAGTGCCTTCGGCGATGGCGTTGAGCGAGACGAATTGCGCCTGCATGTCGGTCGGGAACGCCGGGTACGGAGCGGTCCGCAGGTTGACGGCCTTGGGCCGCTTGCCGTGCATGTTCAGCTCGATCCAGTCTTCGCCGGTGGTGATCTCGGCGCCGGCTTCACGCAGCTTGTCGAGCACCGCTTCGAGGATGGTCGGATCGGTGTCCTTGAGCTTGACGCGGCCACCGGTGGCGGCAGCGGCGACCAGGTAGGTACCGGTCTCGATGCGGTCCGGCATCACTTTGTAGTGAGCCGCACCCAGGCGTTTGACGCCGTCGATGGTGATGGTGTCGGTGCCAGCGCCCTTGACGTCACCGCCCATGGCGTTGATGAAGTTGGCCAGGTCGACGACTTCCGGCTCGCGCGCAGCGTTCTGCAGCACGGTACGGCCGTTGGCCAGGGAAGCGGCCATCATGATGTTCTCGGTACCGGTCACACTGACGGTATCGAAGAAGAAGTTGGCGCCGCGCAGGCCACCTTCCGGTGCCTTGGCCTTGATGTAGCCGGCTTCGACCTCGATGACCGCGCCCATGGCTTCAAGGCCACGAATGTGCAGGTCGACCGGACGCGAACCAATGGCGCAACCGCCAGGCAAGGCCACTTCGGCCTCACCAAAACGCGCGACCATCGGGCCCAGCACCAGGATCGACGCGCGCATGGTTTTCACCAGCTCGTAAGGGGCGATCAGAGTCTTGATGGTGCGCGGATCGATTTCCACGGCCATCTTTTCGTCGATGATCGGTTCGATACCCATGCGGCCGAACAGCTCGATCATCGTGGTGATGTCGTGCAGGTGCGGCAGGTTGGCGACCGTGACCGGCGCATCGGCCAGCAAGGTGGCTGCCAGAATCGGCAGAGCGGAGTTCTTCGCCCCGGAAATGCGGATTTCCCCATCGAGAGGAATGCCGCCAGTAATAATCAGTTTGTCCATTAGAATCTCGACCCCAAAGGGCTCAGGTGCGCTCAGCCCAGGCTGCGCGGCTGAAGAATTTCATCGTTACCGCATGGATACTGCCGTCGGCGATCCAAGGGTTCAAATGAGCATAGATCTGCTGCTGACGGGCGACCGGTCTGAGGGCGGCGATTTCGTCACTGATCACATTCAACTGGAAGTTGCAGCCTTCGCCTTCGACTTCCACCTGGACTTGCGGCAGCTTTCCTTCAAGGAAGCTCTTAACTTCTACGGCCTGCATGCTCAACCTCAATCGGCGCCCTGTGCGCGCGGGTCGGCCATCATACAAAAAAAGCCCCGCGCCTGCGAACCCGGATACGAGGACTCTGACGGAGGGCGTTGACGCTGATGGCGTTTTCAGTCACGGACCAGCAGTGTGCCGATCCCGGATACTTCGGCAATCTGTGCCATGTCGTTGGGCAAGGCACGTACTACCAGGGTCTGGCCGCTCGCCCTGGCGTCACGGGTGAAGCCCAGCAGCAAGGATACGCCGACGCTGTTGGCCTTCTCTACCGCCGCGCAGTCGACGATCAATGGATCGGCACTGCTGCTGGCGATCAGCTTGCGGCCCTGCTCACGCAGGGCCGGCCCGGAGCGATAGTCCAGCACACCGGCGAGCGCGAGCACACCGGAGTCCAGCAGGCTGACACTGGCCGTCATTGGGCTGGCGCCGGAGCAGCGCTGTCGGTAGTGGCCTTGGCCTTGGCGACCTGACCCGCCCAACCATCGATGGTCTTGTCCAGGTCATTGTTGTTCTGCTGCATGGCATCAGCGAACTGATCGCGGAACAGCTTGCCGACGTTGATGCCGTTGAGGATCACGTTGCGCACTTTCCACTCGCCGTTGATTTTCTCGAGGGTATAGGACACAGGGTAGACCGCGCCGTTATTGCCCTTGACGGTCATGTCGACGCTGGTGCGGTCGCCGCTTTCATCCTTGGCCGGCGCCACGGTGATGCCTTGGTCGTTGTAGTCGAGCAGTGCATTGCCATAGAACTGGAACAGGCCACGCTTGAAGTTCTCCTGGAAGCGCGCCATCTGCTCAGGTGTCGCTTTGCGCGAGTACTTGACCGTCATGACGCTCTTGGAGATACCTTCGGCGTCCACGACCGGCCCGACGATGCGGTTGAGCGCATCATAGAAGGCCTGCGGGTTGGCCTTGTACTGAGCACGGTTGGTGGCCAGGTCGCCCAGCAGGTCGTGCGTGGTGTTTTGCACCAGATCATGAGCCGATACGGCGGGTGCGGCGTTGGCGAACATCGGTAGAGCCGCCAGCAGGACCAGCAGACTGCGTCGCAAGATCGAAATCATTGAACAACTCCTTATTTGGCGTCTTTGGCGTCTTTGCCCACACTGTTGAGCAGGAACTTGCCAATCAGGTCCTCCAGCACCAGCGAGGACTGGGTATCGTGAATCGTGCCGCCGTTGGCGAGCAGCTTGTCGTCGCCACCCACGCTGATGCCGACGTACTTCTCGCCCAGCAAGCCCGCGGTCAGGATCGATGCAGTCGAGTCGATCGGCAGATTGTCGACCTTCTTGTCTATCTGCATGGTCACCCGGCCAGTGAAGTTATCGCGATCCAGATCGATCGCGGTGACCTTGCCGATGGTGACACCGGCCATGCTCACCTTGGCTCTGACCGTCAAACCGGCGATATTGTCGAAATAAGCATAAAGTTTATAAGTGTCGGCGGACGGCGTGGCTGCAAGACCGCTGACGCGCAAGGCCAACAAGAGCAGAGCCAGGATCCCGGCCAGTAAAAACAGGCCGACACCGACTTCCAGGGTGCGGTTTTGCATCAGAAATCTCCAAACATCAAAGCGGTCAGAATGAAATCCAGGCCGAGCACGGCCAACGAGGCGTAGACAACGGTCTTGGTCGTGGCACGGCTGATCCCCTCGGAAGTGGGCTCGCAGTCATACCCCTGGAACACGGCGATCCAGGTCACTACAAAGGCGAAAACAACGCTTTTGATCACGCCGTTGAGAACATCGGTGTTGAAGGTCACGCTGTTTTGCATGTTGGCCCAGAACGAGCCGGAATATACACCCAGCCAGTCGATCGCGACCCACGAGCCGCCCCAGATGCCGACCACGCTGAAGATCAGCGCCAGCACCGGCAACGAAACGAAACCGGCCCAGAGACGCGGCGCGGCGATGTGCTTGAGCGGATCGACGCCGATCATCTCGAGGCTGGAGAGCTGTTCGGTCGACTTCATGTTGCCGATCTCGGCGGTCAACGCCGACCCGGCACGACCGGCGAACAACAGCGCGGTGACCACCGGCCCCAGTTCGCGCAGCAGGGTCAGGGCAACCATCTGCCCGGTGGCCTGCTCGGACCCATACTTGGTCAGGATGCTGAAGCCCTGCAGCGCCAGCACCATGCCGATGAACATCCCGGACACCACGACGATGGCCAGGGACATCACCCCGACTGAATACAGTTGCTTGACCAGCAGCTGAAAACCGCCGCCACTGGTACTGCGGCCGAACAAAGCATGAAACAGAAAAAGCGTGGAGCGGCCCAGAATGGCCACGGCCTCGATGGCGGAACGGCCAAACAGGGCCACGCGGTCGGTCAATGTCTTGCGACGCATCAGCGCTTCCCCAGGAAATCAGCGTCGAGAGCCGGCGCAGGAAAGTGGAAGGGCACAGGACCGTCGGGGTCCCCTTTCATGAATTGGCGAATGCGCGGGTTATCGGAGCCCATGAGTTCCGTCGGCGTCCCCTGCCCCAGCACCTGGCCGTCACCGACCACATAGATGTAGTCGGCGATACTGGCGGTCTCGGCCAGGTCGTGGGAAACGACCACGCTGGTAATGCCCAGCGCATCGTTGAGCAGGCGAATAAGCCGCACCAGCACGCCCATGGCGATCGGGTCCTGACCCACGAAAGGCTCGTCGTACATGAGGATCTGCGGATCCATGGCGATCGCCCGGGCCAGCGCCACGCGGCGCTTCATGCCACCGGAGAGCTCGTCGGGCATCAACTCGACGGCGCCGCGCAAGCCCACCGCCTGCAGTTTCATCAGGACGATGTCGCGGATCATCTCTTCGGGCAGCTCGGTGTGCACCCGCAACGGGAAGGCGACGTTCTCGAAGACGTCCAGATCGGTGAACAGCGCGCCGCTCTGGAACAGCACGCCCATGTGCTTGCGGGCGTCGAACAGATCGCTGCGCGACAGCTTGGGCAGGTTCTGGCCATTGACCCAGACCTCACCGGCAGAAGGCCGCAACTGCGCGCCCATCAACCGCAGGAGCGTGGTCTTGCCGCAACCGGACGGCCCCATGATGCCGGTCACCTTGCCCTTGGGAATACGAATATCGACGTTGTTGAAAATGCTGCGCGATCCTCGCTTGAAGGAAACGCCCTTCAATTCGACCGCGTAGGCGTTATCGGCACTCAATTGAAACTCCTTTCGATGCAGCCTCTTGCTCGTGCGTACGGACGCAAAAGTGCCCTACGAGGACCGAGATGGCCGAACAGGCGGCGAACTATATCACCGCAGACACAGACGTCCAAAGCTCGAAACAAAACAGTCTTTGTCCAAATGCATGAAAGTTATGAACACGCGTGAGGGTTTCACGTATTACCGCTATAATCGCCGCCTTTTCATCAGGCATTCCGATTTTCGACATGACCCAGGCCAACGAACTGATCCAATCCGCCCAGCGCACCATCCGTTACGAGATCGAAGCGGTAGAGGGCCTGCTGGCCCATATCGACGCCGATTTCGTACGCGCTTGCGAGATGATCCTCGGCAGCAAAGGACGGGTCGTGGTGCTGGGCATGGGCAAGTCCGGACATGTCGGCAAAAAGATCGCAGCCACCCTGGCCAGCACCGGCACCCCGGCGTTTTTCGTGCACCCGGCCGAAGCCAGCCACGGCGACATGGGCATGATCACCCGCGATGACATCATTCTGGCCCTGTCGAACTCCGGCACCACCGCTGAAATCGTCACCCTGCTGCCCTTGATCAAGCGTCTGGGCATCCAGCTGATCAGCGTTACCGGCAACCCGGAGTCGACACTAGCCAAGACCGCCGAGGTCAACCTCGATGTACGCGTGGCTCAGGAAGCCTGCCCACTCAACCTGGCCCCGACCTCCTCTACCACTGCGGCGCTGGTGATGGGTGACGCCCTGTCCATAGCCCTCTTGGAGGCACGCGGCTTCACCGCCGAGGACTTCGCCTTTTCCCATCCCGGCGGCGCCTTGGGCCGACGCCTGCTATTAAAGGTCGAAAACGTCATGCATGCCGGCGCCGAACTGCCTCAGGTGCAGCGCGGCACTTCGCTGAAACTGGCGTTGATGGAGATGACCCGCAAGGGCTTGGGCATGACCGTGATCCAGGACAGCGACGGGCGCCTGGCGGGGATCTTCACCGACGGCGACCTGCGCCGCACGCTGGACCGCGAGATCGACCTGCGTACGGCGCTGATCGACGACGTCATGACCCCACACGGCAAGACCGCCCGGCCCGAGATGCTCGCCGCCGAAGCGCTGAAAATCATGGAAGATCACAAAATCGGCGCCCTGATCGTGATCGATGAAGACAATCGCCCGGTCGGCGCCCTCAACATGCACGACTTGCTGCGTGCCGGAGTCATTTGATGACCATGAATTTGCTAGAACGCGGCAAGCCCGTCAAACTGGCGGTTTTCGATGTCGATGGCATCCTTACCGATGGCCGCCTGTACTTCCTTGAAGACGGCAGCGAGATGAAAGCCTTCAACACCCTCGACGGCCAGGGCTTCAAGATGCTGATCGCCTCGGGTGTGACCATCGCTATCATTACCGGACGCAAGTCGCCCATGGTCGAACGTCGTGCCAAGGCGCTGGGCGTCGCCCACCTGGTACAGGGGCGCGAAGACAAACGCGTGGTGCTCGAGCAGTTGATGGCCGAGCTGGGCCTGAGCTACGAACAGGTCGCCTATCTGGGCGACGATCTGCCTGACCTTCCGGCGATTCGCCGGGTCGGATTGGGCATGACTGTACCCAACGCTGCACCTTTCGTCCGCGAGCACGCCCACGGGGTTACCCAGGCGCGCGGCGGTGAAGGCGCTGCCCGCGAGTTCTGCGAGCTGATCCTGCAGGCTCAGGGCAACCTCGACGCGGCTTACGCCGACTACCTGTAGAGTCAGATATGCCGAGCAAAAAGTTTCGCAACATTCTAATACTCTTCGTCCTGGCGGCCGTGCTGGTCGCCGTGGGCTACTGGAATATCAGCCCCGAGCGCCTGCTGGATCCGCCAGCCGCAGCACAGGCGGATCCGACGCAGATCGACTATTACGCGACCAACGTCCACACCGTGCAATTCAATCTGGAAGGCAAGCGCCAGTACGAGATGACCGGGGACAAGGTCGAACACATGCAGGTCAGCCAGATCAGCTACGTGACCACCCCAGACGTCAACATGTACCGCGGTACCGAATTCCCTTGGCATATCCAGAGCGTGCGCGCCGAGGTCAATCCGGACGGCACCCAAGTCGAGCTGATTGAAAACGTCAGGGTCGCTCGCACCGACGAAAAGAAACGCACCACCATCATCACCGGCCCACGCATGACTGTCTTCCCGCAGAAGCAATATGCGCAAACCGAGCAAAACGTTAGAATCGAAGCTGCCGGCAGTGTCACTACGGCGACAGGGATGAAGGCGTACTTGAACGACAGCAGGATGAACCTGCTGTCCAACGTAAGAGGACAGTATGAGGCTCGTTAAAACCCTCCCTTTTTTGCTCAGCCTGAGCGCAGCACTGGGAAGCGCGAGCGCCTTGGCTCTGCCGACAGACCGCGATCAGCCTATTCATATCCAGTCCGATGACGCGCAGATCGATGACAAGCAGGGCGTTGCGACCTACAAGGGCAACGTGATCATCACCCAGGGCACGCTGAAAATCACCGGCAACACGGTGACCATCACGCGCGCGCCCAACGGTGAAGTCGACGTCTTCACGGCTGTCGGCAACCTGGCCTATTACGAGCAGAAGCCGCAGGTCGACAAGCCTATCGTTCAGGCCTGGGGCGTGACCATTCAGTACTTTGCGCCGCAGAACCGCATCGTGCTGATCGACAAGGCCAAGGTCATCAATGACGGCAACACCTCCGAAGGCGAGAAGATCGTCTACGACACCGTCAAACAGGTGGTCAACGCCGGCCGTGGCAATGGCTCCAAGATCACTGCGCCGCGTCCTCGCATCGACATGGTGATCCAGCCGAAGAACAAGCCCGCCGACCAGAAGGCTCAGTAATGGCGACCCTCAAAGCACAACACCTGGCCAAGGCCTACAAGGGCCGGCAAGTCGTGCGCGACGTCAGCCTGTCCATCGACAGCGGGCAGATCGTCGGCCTGCTGGGCCCCAACGGCGCGGGCAAGACCACCTGCTTCTACATGATCGTCGGGCTGGTCCAGGCCGATCAGGGGCGCGTGCTGATCGACGATCTAGACGTCAGCCACCAGCCCATGCACGGTCGCGCCAAGTCCGGTATCGGTTATCTGCCTCAGGAAGCCTCGATCTTTCGCAAGCTTTCGGTCGCGGACAACATCATGGCCATCCTCGAGACCCGCAAGGAGCTCGACGGCGATGCCCGGCGCAAGGAACTCGAAAGCCTGCTGCAGGAATTCCACATCACCCATATCCGTGACAACCTCGGCATGAGCCTGTCCGGTGGCGAACGTCGCCGCGTGGAGATTGCCCGGGCCCTGGCCACGGCGCCGAAATTCATCCTGCTGGACGAACCCTTCGCGGGCGTGGACCCTATTTCGGTCGGCGACATCAAGCAGATCATCCACCACCTCAAGGCCAAGGGCATCGGAGTACTGATCACCGACCACAATGTGCGCGAGACACTGGACATCTGCGAGACCGCCTACATCGTCAATGATGGCCAGCTGATTGCCGAAGGCGACGCAGCCGCTATCATGGCCAATGAACTGGTCAAAGAGGTTTACCTCGGTCACGAGTTCCGCCTGTAGAAGCACCCGCAACCGGAGCGTTTTCCACTGCCCATGAAACCTTTTGGTTGAAATTGGATAAACGCTCTAGGCAAACACTCGGGTTTCAGGCATATAATTTGCTTACGACATAAAGCCGGGCGCCTCGGCGTCTTGTAGTGGATGGCGCTCTGCGCCGGCGAATAAGGTGTTAAGCCCCAGCCATGAAACCCTCGCTCGTCCTAAGAATGGGCCAGCAACTGACGATGACACCGCAGTTGCAACAGGCCATCCGCCTTCTCCAGCTCTCGACCCTGGACCTCCAGCAGGAAATCCAGGAAGCGCTGGAATCCAATCCTATGCTCGAACGCCAGGAGGAAGGTGACGACTTCGATAACAGCGATCCGCTGGCGGACAATATCGAACAGAAAACCACTCCGGATATCCAGGAGCCCACGTTCGAGAGCAGCGCTCCCACGGTCGACAACCTTGAAGAAGGGGAATGGGGCGAGCGTATACCCAACGAGCTGCCGGTCGATACCGCCTGGGAAGACATCTACCAGACCAGCGCCAGCAGCCTGCCCAGCAATGACGACGACGAGTGGGACTTCACCACTCGCACCTCGGCCGGCGAAAGCCTGCAGAGCCATTTGCTCTGGCAGCTGAACCTGGCGCCGATGTCGGACACCGATCGCCTGATCGCGGTAACCTTGATCGACTGCATCAACAACCAGGGTTATCTGGACGAGACGCTGCAGGAAGTCTGCGACTCCTTCGACCCCGAGCTTGACATCGAGCTTGACGAGGTCGAAGCCGTATTGCACCGCATCCAGCAATTCGAGCCGTCCGGGATCGGCGCGCGCACCCTCAGCGAATGCCTGCTGCTGCAACTGCGCCAGATGCCGCCGCGCACCCGCTGGCTGGCTGAAGCGCAGCGCCTGGTCACCGACTTCATCGACCTGCTCGGCAGCCGCGATTACAGCCAGCTGATGCGGCGCATGAAGATCAAGGAAGACGAACTGCGCCAGGTCATCGAACTGGTCCAGAGCCTCAACCCGCGCCCGGGCTCGCAGATCGAATCCTCCGAACCCGAATACGTGGTCCCTGATGTGATCGTGCGCAAGGACAACGAACGCTGGCTGGTGGAACTGAACCAAGAAAGCGTGCCGCGCCTGCGCGTCAATCCACAGTACGCAGGCTTCGTACGTCGTGCCGATACCAGCGCCGACAACACCTTCATGCGCAACCAGTTGCAGGAAGCCCGCTGGTTCATCAAGAGCCTGCAGAGCCGCAACGAGACCCTGATGAAGGTCGCCACGCAGATCGTCGAGCACCAGCGCGGCTTTCTCGATTACGGCGATGAGGCCATGAAGCCGCTGGTGCTGCATGACATCGCCGAGGCGGTCGGCATGCACGAATCGACGATTTCCCGGGTCACTACGCAGAAATACATGCATACGCCCCGCGGCATCTATGAATTGAAATACTTTTTTTCAAGCCATGTCAGCACCTCCGAAGGCGGTGAATGCTCGTCAACGGCGATCCGCGCGATCATCAAGAAACTGGTCGCGGCGGAAAATCAGAAAAAGCCATTGAGCGACAGCAAGATCGCTGGTTTACTGGAGGCACAAGGCATCCAGGTAGCACGTCGCACTGTCGCCAAGTATCGCGAATCTCTGGGGATCGCACCTTCCAGTGAACGCAAGCGGTTGATGTAGCGCCTGGATGCGCCACAGCGTTCCAGTGGCAGGCGTTCAGCCTGTCTCTTTATGCACTGGCAATAAGGAGAAGCGGTATGCAAGTCAACATCAGTGGACATCAACTGGATGTGACCGACCCCATGCGCAGCTACGTAAGCGAAAAACTCGCCAAACTGGAGCGGCATGTGGGCAAGATTACCAACGTGCAGGTGATCATGGAGGTCGAGAAGCTGAAACAGAAAATCGAAGCCACCCTGCACGTCGCTGGCGCCAAGGATATCGTTGCCAACGCCGAACATGACGACATGTACGCTGCCATCGACCTGCTGACCGACAAGCTCGACCGACAATTGCTCAAGCATAAGGAAAAACAGCTAAGCCAGCTTCAAGGTGCTGCCGCTCGCTGATACCCCAACCCATGATCCGACTTGAAAACATCCTGACCCCTGGCCGTTCCCTCGTGAACGTGCCGGGGAGCAGTAAAAAAAGCGCCATCGAAAAGATCGCCGATCTGATCGCCGAACAAGTACCCGCGCTGCCCAAGCAGGCCGTATATGAAGCGCTGCTTGCTCGTGAAAAGCTTGGTTCCACCGGTTTCGGCAACGGTATCGCCATTCCTCATTGCCGCATGAAGGGTTGCGACTCACCCATCAGCGCCCTGCTCCATCTGCAACACCCTATAGATTTCGACGCGATCGACGGTGCGCCGGTCGATCTGCTGTTCGTGCTGCTGGTGCCCGAGGCCGCCACCGATGCGCACCTCGAGTTGTTGCGCCAGATTGCCAGCATGCTTGATCGCAAGGAAGTTCGTGACAACCTACGCAGAGCCAGCAGCAGCGAGGCCCTGTACCAAGTCGTGTTGGACGCCCAGAACGGTCATTAACCATGCGCTTGATCATCGTCAGCGGCCGCTCCGGCTCCGGCAAGAGCACAGCCCTGGATGTACTGGAAGACAACGGCTTCTACTGCATCGACAACCTGCCGGCCGGCTTGCTGCCCGAGTTGGCGGAGCGCGCGTTGATCCACACCGAACTGGCCCAGCCACTGGTGGCCGTTTCCATCGACGCCCGCAACCTGCCCAGCCACCTGAGCCGCTTCCCGGAGCTGCTCGATGAGGTCCGCGGCCGCCACATTCAATGCGATGTGCTGTATCTGGATGCCGACGAAGAAACCCTGCTCAAGCGCTTTTCCGAAACCCGCCGCCGGCATCCACTGAGCAGCGCCAATCGCTCGCTAGCCGAAGCCATCCGGGTCGAAAGCGAGCTGCTGGGCCCGATTGCCGACCTCTCCGATCTCAAGATCAACACCACCAGCCTCAACCTCTATCAGCTGCGCGACATCATCAAGCTGCGGCTGTTGGACAAGCCCGAGGCAGGTACGGCCTTCCTGTTCGAGTCGTTCGGCTTCAAGCGCGGCATGCCGGTGGACGCCGATGTGGTATTCGACGTGCGCTGCCTGCCCAATCCCTACTGGAAGCCCGAATTGCGCGAGCAATCGGGGCTCGATCAACCGGTGGCCGATTATCTGGCCGCCCAGCCGGATGTCGAAGAGATGTTCCAGGACATCTCCAGCTACCTGCTCAAATGGCTGCCGCGCTTTGCCGCCAGCAACCGTGCTTACGTGACGATCGCCATCGGCTGCACTGGCGGGCACCATCGTTCGGTGTACCTCACCGAACGGCTGGGCAAGCTGCTGCAACCGACCCTCAAGAATGTCCAGGTCCGCCACCGCGACCTCAGCTGAAAGGACCCACCCCGCGATGCCCGCTCTAGAAATCACCATCATCAACAAGCTCGGCTTGCATGCTCGTGCGGCCGCCAAGTTCGTCGGCGTCGCC
This sequence comes from Pseudomonas sp. GW821-FHT01A09, assembly GCF_058986725.1. Classification (NCBI taxonomy): domain Bacteria; kingdom Pseudomonadati; phylum Pseudomonadota; class Gammaproteobacteria; order Pseudomonadales; family Pseudomonadaceae; genus Pseudomonas; species Pseudomonas sp. GW821-FHT01A09. Next base: position 27,963 of record NZ_JBYSWB010000030.1, on the reverse strand, counting down.
GGCCGTTTTCCCTGCCAGGTCCGTGTGGGGCGCACCCCCGCGTCCATGGTCGACGGCAAAAGCATCATGGCCGTGATGATGCTGGCCGCCGGCAAGGGCACACAGATTCACCTGAGCACCGAAGGCGAGCAGGAACAGGAAGCACTGGATGGATTGGTAAAGCTGATCAATGACAAGTTCGACGAAGGCGAATAATGCCTGGCAGTTGTAGCGGGAGGCTGCCCTCCCCGCTATAGCCCCCCCCACTCAACCCAATGCGGTATCCATCAACATCATCAGGCAAAAGCCCACGCACAATCCGGCACTGGCCAGTCGATGATGACCATTGGCACGGGATTCGGGAATGATTTCCTGAGTTACCACCAACAGCATGGCCCCCGCCGCGAAGGCCAGGCCGAGTGGCAGCAGAATTTCCCCCAGGCGTACCAGCCACGCGCAGATCAACGCGGCCACCGGCTCCACCAGCCCGGACGCGGCACCGATCAGAAACGCCTTGAACCGCGACATCCCTGCCCCGGCCAGCACCAGCGCGATCACCAGCCCTTCCGGCACATCCTGCAGAGCGATGCCCATGGCCAGGCTGTTGGCGTCCGGCATGGCGCCGCCCGCCGATACGCCCACAGCCATGCCTTCAGGAATATTGTGGGCAATGATAGCGATCACGAAGACCCAGATGCGCGGCGGGATATGCGGGCGATTCGGGTCGATCACCAGCAAGTCCGGCGTGGGTGCCGACACCTTGCGATCCAGCAAGAACAGGCAGAACGCGCCGAACAGAATGCCGAAGCTGACCACCCCACCTGCGCCCCAACGCCCAAGACCGATGCTTTGCGCCGCATCGATCCCCGGAATGATCAATGAAAACGCCGTGGCGGCCAGCATGACGCCCGCACCGAAACCCAACAGGCAGTCAGCGATCGCCACGGGCATGTTGCGGATCACCAGCACCGGGACCGCGCCCAACGCGGTGCCCAAGGCGCAGACCGCGCCGCCCTCCAAGGCCCGCATCATCCGCGGATCAAGGTCGAGCCAGGCGACGGCCATGCCACCCAATGCCGCCATGCCGATCAGCAATAGCAGGACTCCCATGGCGAGGCGAAACATCCGCCCACTGCTGACTGACAGACTATCTGAACGCATAAATGACCTTGGGCAGAATCATGCAAAGGTGCCGATCAGGCCACGGCAGCCTGGTAACGGCGCTCGACTTCAGCCCAGTTGATCACGCTATAAAACGCCGAAATGTATTCCGGCCGACGGTTTTGATACTTCAGGTAATAGGCGTGCTCCCAGACGTCCAGGCCGAGGATCGGCGTATTGCCGTGCATCAGCGGGCTGTCTTGGTTGCCGCTGCTTTCGACCACCAGTTTCTTCTCCGGGGTGACGCTCAGCCACGCCCAGCCGCTGCCGAAACGCGATACGGCGGCTTTGGTGAAGGCGTCCTTGAAGGCTTCGAAGCCGCCAAGCTGCTCGTCGATGGCCTTGGCCACCGGACCAGTCGGGGTACCGCCGGCGTTGGGCGCCATGACGGTCCAGAACAGCGAGTGGTTAGCGTGACCGCCGCCGTGGTTGGTCACCACCCCCTGGAGTTTCTCCGGCAGCTGCTTGACCGCGCCCACCAGCTTCTCGACCGGCCACTCGGCATACTCGGTGCCTTCGATGGCGGCGTTGATGTTGGTGATGTAGGTCTGGTGGTGCTTGGTGTGGTGGATTTCCATGGTCTTGGCATCGAGATGCGGTTCCAGGGCATCGTAAGCGTAAGGCAATGCAGGCAAGGTGTAAGCCATGTCAATGAACTCCATATCGGTGGGTCGCAGCGCCGACGGCGGCGCTTTCGACGGATTGCACGCCGCTGTAGAGCAGGCGTGAGGTGCGAGGGTATTCGCCGTGTTCGCCGATAAAAGCCAGCAATTCGGCGTAGGTCTTACCACTGTGACGCAGGGCCGCCTGACGAAGTTCAGGTTTTAGCCGTGGGTCTTGGGCCGCCTGCAGCAGTCGCTGATGAATGGCGCAGAGGTATTCGGCGCTCTCCTCCGGCTGGTTCAGGCGCAAGTGCAGATCGGCCAGGTTGTGATGGGAGATCACGCAGGCAGCCACCGCCTCGTCAGGATCGGGCCAGCGTTCGAAGAGCACTTGCGCCCAGGCCAGCGCCTGGAGGTAATGCTCACGGGCGTCGACCAGTTCGTCCTTGTTGAAACACTCGTTGGCCCGTTCGATGGTGCGTTTCCAGTGCTGCATGGTGATTCTCCCAGGCGTAGCGGTGATCAGGCGCAGGCGCCTTCAGATACCGCCTGCCGTCAGCTTTTCGGGATCCAGCAAGGCTTCCAGTTGGCTGCGTTGCAGATCGGTGTTTTCCAGCGCGACATCGATGATCGGACGACCCTGTTTATAGGCTAGCTTGGCGATCTCGGCGGCCTTCTGGTAACCGATGATCGGGTTCAGCGCGGTGACCAGGATGGGGTTGCGCGACAACGCCTCCTTGAGCTTGGCTTCATTGACCCGGAAGGTCGCGATCGCCTTGTCCGCCAGCAGGCGCGAGCTATTGGCCATCAGCTCGATGCTGCTCAGCAGGTTCTGCGCGATGATCGGCAGCATGACGTTGAGCTCGAAATTCCCCGACTGCCCGGCTACGGTGATGGTGGCATCGTTGCCGATGACCTGCGCGGCGACCATGGCAGTGGCTTCCGGGATCACCGGATTGACCTTGCCCGGCATGATCGAGGAGCCGGGCTGCAAGCCTTCGAGCTCGATTTCGCCCAGGCCGGCCAGCGGCCCGGAGTTCATCCAGCGCAGGTCGTTGGCGATTTTCATCAGCGACACGGCAGTGCCCTTGAGCTGGCCCGAGACGGCCACCGCGGTGTCCTGGGAGCCGATCAAGGCGAACAGATTCTTGCCCGGTACGAACTGCACCTTGGTCAAGGCGCTGAGATGGCTGCTGAAGCGCAGAGCGAATTCGGGGTGGGCGTTGATCCCGGTACCGACCGCCGTGCCGCCCTGGGCGAGGGACTGCAACGCCGGCAGTTGCGCCTGCAGGTGGGCGATATTGGCGTTGAGCTGCGCGGCCCAGCCATCGAGGACCTGGCTCATGCGCACGGGCATGGCGTCCATCAGGTGAGTGCGGCCGGTCTTGACGTACTGATGCACCTCGGTAGCCTTGCGCTCGGTCACCGCCACCAGATAGCTCAGTGCCGGCAACAACTGCTCATGCAGGGCCAGCGCAGCACTGACGTGAATGGTGGTGGGGATGATGTCATTGCTGCTCTGGCCGCAGTTGACGTGGTCGTTGGGGTTGACGGTATCGCCCAGCAGCCGCGTGGCAAGGGTGGCGATGACTTCGTTGGCGTTCATGTTGGAGCTGGTGCCGGAGCCGGTCTGGTAGATATCCACCGGGAAATGCTGCATGAAATCCCCGGCCAGCAATTGCTCGCAGGCTCCGACGATGGCCTTGCCCTGTTCGGCGCTGATCTGCTTGAGCTCGATGTTCGCATGGGCCGCAGCCGCCTTGGCAAGGATCAGTGCACGGATGAACTGCGTCGGCATGCGCTGATGGCTGATCGGGAAATTATTGACCGCGCGCTGAGTCTGGGCGCCATACAAGGCCTGCTCGGGGACGTGCAGTTCGCCCATGCTGTCGCGCTCGATACGGGTATTACTCATCGGAATATCCTTGCAGCAGTTCAGTGGAGGAAAGAGACGGCCTGAGGCTGCAGCCAGCCAGCTGCGCGGCCCAGCTCTGCCAGCGGCGGCGATGTTCAAGGCTGCTGGCGGCGGCGCGTAGATCGCGCAGCGGGCGCCAGGCTTGATCCAGGCAGAGACTGCGCCAGTGCCAGGGCAGCGCGCAGTCGCAAGCGGTGTCGAGGAGCAATCGAAAGGAGGTTTCGGCAACCGTCCACGGCGAGGTCGGTGTGCAGTTCGCCAGGTAGCGGCCTTCTGCCAGGTAATGATCGATCAGACGCGGCTCGTCGGGCTCGAGGGCGCAACGTATCTGCAAGCTCAGCCAGCGCCAGTTGTCTTGATAGGGTGCATCCTGAACGATAGCCCTCATCGAAACGCCCACAACTCTCGATAATGATATTTATTATTATTTGATATTGAGAATCGAAGCAAGTGCCAGCAAGTGCCAATAACAAAAGGGCGCGCCGTTCATAACGGCGCGCCCCTTCGTGTCCACCCCCTTTACTGTAGCGAGGGGGCTTGCCCCCGATTCAACTTCCAGCCAAAGAGTGGCGTTGCCAGATGGATTTTCGGGGGCGAGCCCCCTCGCTACAAATGGACGTCAGCTGCCTGCTACGGTCATTTTCTCAATCAGAACGGAGCCCGTGTGGATATTGCTGCGGGTTTCCAGATCGCTGCCAATCGCCACAATCTGCTGGAACATATCCTTCATATTGCCGGCGATGGTAATTTCCTGCACAGGGAACTGGATCTCGCCGTTTTCCACCCAGAAACCGGCCGCTCCACGGGAGTAATCGCCGGTGACCATGTTCAAGCCGCTGCCCATCAACTCCGTTACCAGCAAGCCTCGGCCCATGCGCCGGATCAGCGCATCCTGATCCTCGACGCCGTGGGTGACGAACAAGTTGTGTACGCCGCCAGAGTTGGCGGTACTCGGCAGGCCCAGCTTGCGCCCGGAGTAGGTGCCGAGCACGTAGGAGACCAAATGACCGTTTTCGACGAACGGCTTGGCGTAGGTCGCCAGGCCATCACCGTCGAAGGCGGCACTGGCCATGCCGCCGCGCAGGTGCGGACGCTCATCGAGGGTCAACCACTCAGGAAATAGCCGCTGGCCCATGGTGCCTTCGAGGAAGGACGATTTACGGTACAGGTTGCCCCCCGAAATGGCCCCGAGAAAACTGCCGAACAGGCCACCCGCCAACTCGGCGGAAAACAGCACCGGCACTTCGCACGTCGGCACCGGCCGCGAACCCAGGCGACTGGCCGCCCGTTGCGCAGCACGCTGGCCGATGCTCTGCGCCGATGCCAGCAACGGGCCCTTGCGATTGACGTCATACCAGTAGTCGCGCTGCATCTGGCCGTCGGCCTCGGCGATCATCACGCAGCTGAGGCTGTGGCGGGTAGACGCGTAACCCCCGACAAAACCGTGGCTGTTGCCGTACACACGGCAGCCCTGATGGGTATTGAGGGTGGTGCCATCGGCGTTCTTGATGCGTAGGTCGGCGTCGAAGGCCGCGGCCTCGCACGCCAGTGCCTGCTCGATGGCCTGCTCCGGACTGATATCCCAGGCGTGGTACAGATCGAAATCCGCCTGCTCGCGGGCCATCAGGGCGGCATCGGCCAACCCGGAGGCGGAGTCTTCAGACGTGTGTTTGGCGATCGCCAGCGCTGCCGCGACTGTTTCGCGAATGGCCTCCGGACCGCTCGCCGAGGTGCTGGCCGAGCCCTTGCGCTGACCGACGTACAGGGTGATACCAAAACCCTGATCACGGTTGAATTCCACGGTCTCGACTTCACGCTGACGCACCGACGTCGACAGCCCCTGCTCCAGGGACACCGCCACTTCACAGGCACTGGCGCCCTGACGCTTGGCTTCGGCGATGATCTGCTCGACTTGCTCCTGCAGTGCCGGCAAGGCCTGCGGACCGACGCTTTGGACTGCGCTCATAGTGCTCTCCACTCAAATTCTGTGTTCGGCACGGGTCAATCTACGACCGGGCCGGACAAGCGGCCCCCGACTGGTTATCATGGCGGCGATTATTTTCGGACTGCCCCCATGGTTGATTCTTACGACGACTCCCTCGACGAGGGAAAAAGCAAAACTCAGGTCAAGCGCGAGTTGCATGCGCTGGTGGATCTTGGTGAGCGCCTGACCACTCTCAAGGCGGACACGCTGAACAAGCTGCCGTTGACCGATGCGCTGCGCAAGGCGCTGGCCGATGCGCCCAAGCACACGGCCAACATCGCTCGCAAACGGCACATCCAGTTCATCGGCAAGCTGATGCGCGACCAGGACACTGACGCCATCCTGCAGTTGCTCGACCAGCTCGACGCCTCCACGCGCCAGTACAACGAGCGCTTCCACAACCTGGAACGCTGGCGTGACCGCCTGATCACGGGCACCGATGCGGTCCTGGAGACCTTCTTCAGCGAATATCCCGATACCGATCGGCAACACCTGCGTGGCCTCATCCGTCAGGCCCAGCACGAGAACGCCCATAACAAGCCACCGGCGTCCACGCGTAAAATCTTCAAGTACATCCGCGAACTGGACGAGAGCAAACGCGGCTTGCGTTGATGCTCCCCCAGTGGGAGCGGGTTCTACCCGCGAGGCTTTTGATAGCTTCGCGAGCAGCGCTCACTCCTACAATGATCAACATCAGCCGCCGGTACCACCGACAGTGATCGCATCAATCTTCAGGGTCGGCTGGCCAACGCCGACCGGCACTGACTGGCCATCCTTGCCGCAAGTCCCCACGCCGCTGTCGAGCGACAGGTCGTTACCGACCATCGACACCTTGCTCATCGCCTCCGGGCCATTGCCGATCAGGGTCGCACCCTTGACCGGGACGGTGATCTTGCCGTCTTCGATCAGGTACGCCTCACTGGTGGAAAACACGAACTTGCCGCTGGTGATGTCCACCTGACCGCCGCCGAGGTTGGCGCAGTAGATGCCCTTTTTCACCGAGGCAATGATTTCCGCCGGGTCGCTTTCGCCCGCCAGCATGTAGGTATTGGTCATTCGCGGCATCGGCAGATGCGAGTAGGACTCGCGCCGGCCATTGCCGGTGCGGGCCACGCCCATCAGCCGAGCATTGAGCTTGTCCTGCATGTAGCCCTTGAGCACGCCGTTCTCGATCAGCGTGGTGCAGGAGGTCGGCGTGCCTTCGTCGTCGACGCTCAGGGAACCACGGCGGCCTGCCAGGGTGCCGTCATCGACGATGGTGCACAGGCTAGAGGCGACTTTCTCGCCGATGCGGCCGCTGTAGGCGGAGCTGCCCTTGCGGTTGAAGTCGCCTTCCAGACCGTGGCCGACGGCTTCGTGCAGCAGCACGCCGGACCAGCCCGAGCCCATCACCACCGGAAAGGTCCCCGCTGGCGCCGGAATCGCCTCGAGGTTGACCAGCGCCTGGCGCAGCGCCTCGCGGGCGTAACTCATGGCGCGGTCGTCCTCGAGAAAGTAGCGGTAGTCGGTACGCCCGCCGCCGCCATGGCCACCGCGTTCGCGGCGGCCGTTCTGCTCGACGATCACGCTGACGTTGAAGCGCACCAGCGGCCGCACATCGGCGGCCAGGCTGCCGTCGGCGGCTGCCACCAGAATGCGCTCCCAGACCCCGGCCATGCTCACCGTGACCTGCTGGATGCGCGGGTCGAGCAGGCGTGTGGCGGCATCGACGCGCTTGAGCAGGTCGACTTTCTCGGCACGGGTCAGCACTTCCAGAGGATTGCCTTCACCGTACAGCTGGGTGACATCGTGGGAGCTGAACGTCTGCACCCGGCCGTTCTGCCCGGCGCGGGAGATCGAGCGAGCCGCACGGGCGGCCTGCATCAGGGCATCTTCGGTGATGGTATTGCTGTAGGCGAAGCCGGTTTTTTCCGCCGATTGGGCACGTACGCCAACCCCTTGGTCGAGGTTGAAGCTGCCTTCCTTGACGATGCCGTCTTCCAGCGCCCAGGACTCGGAGATCTGCCCTTGAAAATACAGGTCGGCGGCGTCAATGCCCGGGCCGGCCAGCTCGCCCAGCACCGATTGCAGGCTGTCGAGGGTGAGGCCGCCGGGGGCCAGCAGGTGTTCGCTGACGGTGGATAACATCTCGCTCATATTCACTCCGCGATGTGCGCAGGCCGCAAGGCGTCCTGCGAGAAAAAGCGCCGGTGACTGCTGACCGGCATGCGCGCCCGGATGGACGCTTGTTCGTTACTGTCGCGATCGGCCAGCAGCACGGCCTCGCCTGAATCCTGTTGTGTCAGCACCCGCCCCCAGGGGTCGATGATGGCGGCATGCCCGTAAGTCTCACGTGGGCCGGGGTGAATGCCGCCCTGTGCCGCCGCCAGCATATAACACTGGCTCTCGATGGCCCGGGCACGGATCAATATGTCCCAATGCGCTGCCCCCGTCACGGCGGTAAAGGCCGAGGGGGCGGTGATCAACTCGGCGCCTGCTTCGCGCAGGGCCGTGTACAACTCGGGGAAGCGCAGGTCGTAGCACACGCTCAGACCCAGCCGCCCTACCGGCGTATCCACCACGACCACGTCTTGACCGTGAGCATAGTCATCCGATTCTCGATAGCGCCCACGGGCATCGGCAACATCCACGTCGAACAGGTGCAGCTTGTCGTAACGCGCGACGACTTCACCCTGGTCATTCACCAACAGCGAGCAGGCACGGACTTTGGCGTCTGGCGCTTCGGCGGGTGGCAGGGGAATGGTGCCGGCGACTATCCATAAGGTGAGGTCGCGGGCGGTCTGTTTCAACCATGGCAGGATCGGACCTTCACCCAGCGCCTCGGCACGGCCAATGGCGGCGTCCTTGCGGCCCATGGCGGCGAAGTTTTCCGGCAGCACCGCCAGCCGCGCACCGCGCTCGGCGGCCTGTTCGAGGAGCTTGCGCGCCTGCGCCAGATTGGTGGCGACATCGGGCTGGCTGACCATTTGAATGACGGCGAATGACATGAACCAGACTCCTGAGACGGCGCAAGACCCTTGTAGCGAGGGGGCTTGCCCCCGAAAGGTTTATCAGCCACATCGGTGTCGCTGACCCTATTTTCGGGGGCAAGCCCCCCCGCTACAGGTGTAGGGTTATTTCTTGAACGGCTTGAGAAAGGTGATCTTCGGTTCCTTCCACGGCCCTTCGACACTGTATTGCACACTCGCGAACCGCGCGACACGATCGCCCAGCAGTTTGTCCACCAGGAACAACGCACCGCCAATGGCCGGCGCCCCGACGATCAACGCGGCGATCGGCAGGTTGTTGGTCACCGGCAAGGTCACCGACAGCTTGGCGTGCACCTGATCGGCAACCATGTCCAGGGTGCCGTCCAGCTCGAAGTTGCTCGATGGTCCGGTCATGGTAATCGGCACGCGCGTCACATACACGCCATTGCTCGCGGCAAGCACGCCCTTGACTCGATCATAGCTCAGGCCTTTGCCCAACAGGTCGGAGAAATCCAGACGCAGCCGCCGGCCGATAGAGTTGAAATTGAGCAGACCGAACACCCGCAACGCTTGCGCACCGCCCTCGACTTCGACGAACTGGCCGCGATTGAGGGTGGCATCCAGGCTGCCGGAATAGCGCTTGGGCGAAATCCACGCCGGCGAGCCGGGCCAGCCGCCTTCGGCTTCAAGGCTGAAGTCCTGGCTGGTGACCGTCGGCGCGAACTTCCACGCCTTGAGCACATCGGCAAGATTCTTGCCCTCCAGGTGGCCGCGGAACCAGCTGTTGCTCGCCCCCGGGCTGCCGTCCCAACCCAGCAAGCCCTTGAGCTGCAAGCCCTTGAGCCCGAGGTCGAGGTCGCTGAACAGCACCCCGGTGGGGGTCGGCCGGACCTTCATCGACCAGGCCCCGACCAGGTCATCGCCTTGATACAGACTGGCGATACTGAGGTCCACCGCCGGAATCTTGCGCGGATCGACCGTGGCCAGCGGGTCAGGCGTATCTTCGGGCGGCGGCGCGTCCGGCTTCGGCGTGGCTGCGGGCGGCAGACGCAGCGTCTGCAGATTGACCACGATCGGTTGCCCGCTGGCGTCCGGCAGCCGTGCGGAACCGGTCACTTGCTGGCTGTCGACGGTGGCCTCCCAGGCCGCCGTCGAACGCTTGAGCGCCACCGAGGCTTGATCGAGGGTGACGCCGTAGCCGCTCAGTTTGGTGATCTGCAGATTGAGGCCGCTGAGCAATGAACTGCTCGGCGCGCCGGCCGGAGCGGGTGTCGCTGGCGGCGTCGTGGCAGTAGCGGAACCGGCGGGAGCCCCCGGAGCCGCCGTGGCACTTTGACCGGTGTAACGCGCCGCTACCGCCTGCCAAGGCGCCAGATCAAGCTCCGCGAGCTGACCGCTGACGCGAATGCCTTTGTCTGCGGGCACCGTCGCCGGGCCGCCGCCAACGGCCAGCTCACCGCGACCCTGGGCCAGGTCGCTGGCCGGCGCCGCGTAGGCAAATTTTGCCAGCTCGGCGTAGTAGCCCTCGAAGCGCCGTTCATCGCCCTGCAGGTTCATGCTGAAGCGGCTGGCACGGACATCGTCGGCGCCTTTGCCGAAAGGCGCCGGTAGATCGACCGCCAGGCCCTTCAGATCGGAGTCGATGGTCAGCCGGCTGGCGGCGCCGCCGAGTGCCAGTTGCAGCTGGTAGGGCAAATTGCCAGACGCGGGCAGCGTCTGCTTGACGTTCAACCAGTCGGTAAGCGTCTTGAGGCCGATCTGGCCGCTGACGTTGACCCGAGTCAGCGGGCTGCCCGGTTTGCCGTCGGCGATGATCTGCGCGGCGATTGGCTTGCCGAACGCCTGACCGGTCACACCCTGGCCACTGAGGCCCTTGTCCAGATCGAAACGGAAGGTGCCGCTCAATTGGCTGAGGTCCAGCGCCGGATTGGCGATTTTCAACTGCGCCGCCTGGGTGTTGAAATCCACCACCACCTTCGGCTCCTGGCCCTTGACCAGCGGGATATCCAGGTCGACCTTGCCGCGCAGCGGACCATCAGCCTGCCAGCCGGCGAAGATCGAGCCGGTGCCGATCGGTGCCTGCTGCAGAATCTTGATGCCATCGGCCAAGCCACCGTCAAAAGCGCCATTGACGAACAGATGGGCATGTTCGCTGGCCGGCACATGGGGCACGTGCACCACCACCTGACTCAACGCCGCGCCGAGCAACTGGCCCTTGCTGGCCTCGACCCGCACGTCGCCGTCCTGCACATAGACGTTGCCATCGACGCCATCGAGCTGCGGCCACCCAGGCTGGAACGCCAGGCTGGCATCGCGCACCTTGAAGAACAGGCTGATGCTGCGCGCGTGATCCGGCGCGGCCTTGGCCAGCGAGCCCTGGTACTGGAAGTAGCCCTGATCGACCGTGCCCTTGAGAATCGCCGTGCTCAGCCATTCGGTTACTTGCGGGCTGAGCGCCGTAGGCAGGTACTTGCTGGTGTAGCGGCCGTCGCCCTCGGTCATGCCGACGCGCAAGTCCATGTACGGTTCGTGATCGGGTGCCAACGGGATACGAATAAGGAAGTCGCTGGCGATCTTGCCCTCATCGCCCAGTACCTTGATGTAGGGCGCGATGAGGGTGAAGGTGTCCGGCGTCAGGGTCCAGGTCAGGCGCGCGTTGGCGTGTTTGTAATACCAGGGTTTGGCGAAGATCGGCTCGAGATGCAGCATGAAGTCGTCTGTATCGAGGCGCAGCTCGCCCTGTCCGAGATCCCCGCTGATACTGCCGCTGACGTTGCCGGCCGCCGGCGCGCCGTGAGTGGCATTGAAACCGACCTTGTCGAGATTGGCGGCGAACGCGAGGCGCTGGTTGCCCTGGGCTTGCGGCCGGTAGTCGAGCAATACGTTGCGCGCGGTGCCGGTGACCTTGAGCGCATCGATGACCGCGGCGACCTTGTCGGGCCAGGGTGCCAGGGCGTCGAGCACCGGCGTCACCGGGGTCAGATCGAGACGGTCGGCCTGCAGGTGCCAGCGCTCGTCCGCAGTTCCAGCGCCACTGCCTTGCAGCTGCAGGCGTGACTCCCAGCGCTGCTTGCCGAGGTTCAAGGCCAACGAATCGACCGTGGCGGTGAGGCCGTCATTGGTGCGCTTGAGCCAGGCGCTGAGCGCCAGATTGTCCAGCGCAATGGGGGGGCGATTGGCGTAACCGGCCTTGATGCTCGGCGCATTGAAACGCAGCGCCGCGCTTTGCAGCGCCCCTTCACGCCAATCGAGCCAGAATTCGCCACCTGCCTTGAAGTTGCTCACCTTCCACTGCCGCAGCAGCGAAGGCGGCAACCAGTTGGCCCAGTCGCTCTGCGGCAGGCTCAGATACGCCTGCGCCTGGCTGTCGCGCCATTGCTCGGGGTTGACCCGGGCCAGCACGTTGAGCGCCAGCGGCTGGCCATCCGGCAAGGTCAGGCGCAGGTCCAGGCGCTGACGCGAGGAGCCCGTGCGCAGATTGACGCCCACATAGGTGAGGGTCATGGGTGCATGATCGTTGGGCACCAGTGTCAGCTGGCTGTCGAGGATCGATATCTGCTCCAGCTGCTGCAAGCGCTGGAGCATCTGCGCCGGATCCGCAGCGGGCGCGTCGGCGCCAGTGGCCGGGAGCCCTTTGAGCGCCCACTGGCCGTCAGCCGCCTGGGTCGCGGTCAATTGCAGACCGCTGACTTGCAAATGACCGATACGGACTTCGCGGTGGGTCAGGCTCCCCCATAGATCGGGCACTACCCGCACGTCATCGAGGCGCAAGGCATTGCGCCCCTGCCCCACCAGCACATCGTGAACCAGAATGATCGGTACCATGCCGCTCCAGCGGCCTTCGAGGCTGCCGATCGACACCGGCATGCCCAGCGCGGTCGCGGCCTTGCTTTGCACCTCATCACGGTACTCCGCCACCAGCGGCGTCAGTTGCCGCCCAAGGCTCACGTACAGCGCCATCAGCACCAGCAGCAAGGCCGCCAGCCCCAAGCCCCAGCGGGTCAGGGCGCCGAGGAAACGCGTCAGACGCCCCATGCAAGAAATTTCCCGGAAACAAAAAAATGAACATTGGCGCGCCGCGACTCAAGCCGGGCAGCGCTTTGCAGACGGGCAGCGGGCTGGAACGACTCGACAGCCCGGTCCCTCATGACGGTAACTACAGCGGCTTCACGCTGATTCAGAGCAGCACCACATCGTATTGTTCCTGCGAGTACAAAGTTTCTACCTGAAACCTGATGGTGCGGCCGATAAAGGCTTCGAGTTCCGCCACATTGCCGGACTCTTCATCCAGCAAGCGATCGACCACTTTCTGATTGGCGAGCACTCTATACCCTACAGCCTGATAGGCACGGGCTTCGCGCAAGATCTCGCGGAAAATTTCGTAGCAGATCGTTTCAGGGGTTTTCAGCTTGCCCCGCCCGACGCAGCACGCGCAGGGTTCGCAGAGGATCTGCTCGAGGCTCTCGCGCGTGCGCTTGCGGGTCATCTGCACCAGGCCCAACTCGGTGATGCCGATGATGTTGGTCTTGGCGTGATCGCGCTCCAGCTGTTTTTCCAGCGTGCGCAACACCTGGCGCTGGTGCTCCTCGTCTTCCATGTCGATGAAGTCGATGATGATGATGCCGCCGATATTGCGCAGGCGCAGCTGCCGGGCGATGGCCGTGGCCGCCTCGAGATTGGTCTTGAAGATGGTTTCCTCAAGATTGCGGTGGCCGACGAACGCGCCGGTGTTGACGTCGATGGTGGTCATGGCTTCGGCCGGATCGACCACCAGATAGCCGCCGGACTTGAGCAGCACCTTGCGATCGAGGGCGCGCTGGATTTCGTCCTCGACGCCGTACAGATCGAAAATCGGCCGCTCGCCTGGGTAGTGCTCCAGGCGATCGGCGATTTCAGGCATCAGTTCGGCGACAAATTGCGTGGTCTTCTGGAAGGTTTCCCGGGAATCGATGCGGATCTTCTCGATCTTCGGGCTGACCAGATCACGCAGGGTGCGCAGCGCCAGGCCGAGGTCTTCGTAGATTTCCGTGGGGGCGCCGACGGTCTTGATCTGCGCGGCGATCTGATCCCACAGCCGGCGCAGGTAGCGGATGTCCATGAGGATCTCTTCGGCGCGGGCGCCTTCGGCCGCGGTACGCAGAATGAAACCGCCGGTTTCCTTGATGCCCTCCTGGGCCACGCAATCGCTCACTACCTGCTTGAGGCGCTCGCGCTCGGCTTCGTCTTCGATTTTCAACGAGATGCCCACGTGGCTGGTCCGCGGCATGTACACCAGATAGCGCGAGGGAATCGACAACTGGGTGGTCAGGCGTGCGCCCTTGGAACCGATCGGGTCCTTGGTGACTTGCACCACCAGACTCTGGCCTTCATGCACCAGGGCGCTGATGGTCTCGACCGCGGAGCCTTCGCGCAGGGAGATTTCCGAGGCATGAATGAACGCCGCGCGCTCCAGGCCGATGTCGATGAAGGCCGCCTGCATGCCCGGCAATACCCGCACCACCTTGCCTTTGTAGATGTTGCCGACGATGCCGCGACGTTGCGTGCGCTCGACGTGCACTTCTTGCAGCACACCGTTTTCCACCACCGCCACGCGCGATTCCATTGGCGTGATATTGATCAGAATCTCTTCACTCATGGCGCGGTCCCGTGCGTTGTCGACATCGATTGCGAAGTCTTGTTATTGAGGACGACTGTCACACCGAGGCGCAGTCGACGTAACTCTATTGCCAGCAGGGTACGCCGAAACGCCCCAGCAAGGCGGCGGTTTCACACAGCGGCAACCCGACCACGGCCGAATAGCTGCCCTGCAGGCTGGCGACGAACACCGCCCCCAGTCCTTGTATCGCGTAGCCACCTGCCTTGTCGACCGGTTCGCCGCTGGCCCAGTACGCCTGCGCCTCAGCCGCCGCGATGACACGAAAACCGACCTGCGCGCTGACGTTGACCACTTCACTGCGCGTGCCATCGAACAGGGCTACGGCGGTCAGCACCTGATGCTCGCGGCCGGACAGGGTGGCGAGCATGGCCAGGGCGTCGGCTTGATCCACGGGCTTGCCGAGGATGCGGCCGTCGATGATCACGGCGGTATCGGCGCCCAGTACCACGGCCTGACCTGCCTGGGCGGGCAGGCTGGCAAATCCGGTGCGCGCCTTGCCCAGCGCCAGGCGCGCGACATAGTCGGCCGGTGCCTCACCAGGTTGCGGGGTTTCATCGATGGAAGCGCTGAGGGGCACGAAGGGCACGCCGATCTGGGTCAGCAGTTCGCGTCGCCTTGGGGAGCCGGAGGCCAGGTAGATCGGGTTCATCAAGACATCTCCCTGTCGGCACGGGCGCGTCACCCAAGGACGCGCGCGCGGCTCAATTGATTTTGTAGCGGCGGGTCAGGCCACGCAGGCCGAAGCTCACCCACGGCCACAGCAGGGCACTCACCAGTGCCGGCAGCAGCAGCGCCAGGGTCGGTTGACGATTGCCGGTCAGCGCGCTGAGCCATAGCTGCACCAGCTGCGCCAGGCCGAACACCACCAGGATGATCAGGCACTGCTGCCACATCGGGAAGGTGCGCATGCGCTGCTGCAATGACAGCACCAGGAAGGTGATGAGCGTCAGGATCAGGGCGTTCTGCCCCAGATAGGTGCCGTACAGCACGTCTATGCACAGGCCCAGAAGCCAGGCGGTGGTCATGCCGATCTTCTGCGGCAACTCCAGCGACCAGAACGCCATCAACAGGGCCAGCCACATCGGCCGCAAGACCTCCATGAACTGCGGCAACGGCGAGATGGTCAGCAGCAACCCGACGAGAAAGGTGAACCACACGATCCACCCACGGCTTTTACGCGAACTGGGCATTATTCCCTCTCCTGCGCGGCGGGGGTGGCGCTACGCGCAGGCGCAGCATTCGGTGTGGTGCTGCGGGCAGGCACGGTAGCTGGGGCGGCGGCGCGGGGTGCCGGGCTGGCGGCAGGCGCCACTGGAGTGGCAGGGTTGGCTGGAGTGGCATTGGCCGGATTGGCCGGCGCACCGCCGGAATGCGCCGGGGCGGCGGCCCCCGGTGCCCGGGTGTGGGCTGGCGCGGCGCCATGGGCAGCGGCGGCGTTTTTAGTGATAGCCGTGCCCACCAATCCTCCGGCGGTCACCGCGGGCGCTGCGGCGGCTGCAGCAGCGGCAGCCGCTGCTGCAGCCGCGGCAGAATCTCGCACTGCGGCAATGCCCGGCGCCACCGGCTGTCCATCGGCCGCTTCCTGGGCCTGGGCCGCCTGGGCGGCGCGTTCTTCCGGCGTGCGGTTGTCGGTAAACACCAGCAACACATAGCGGCTGCGGTTCATGGCCGCGGTAGGTACGGCGCGGACGATCGCGAACGGCTGGCCGGAGTCATGAATGACCTCCTTGACCGTCGCCACCGGATAACCCGCCGGGAAGCGCTGGCCCAGCCCGGAACTCACCAGCAGGTCGCCTTCCTTTATGTCCGCAGTATCCGCCACATGGCGCAACTCCAGACGCTCCGGGTTGCCGGTGCCGCTGGCGATGGCGCGCAGGCCGTTGCGGTTGACCTGCACCGGGATGCTGTGGGTGCTGTCCGTCAACAACAGCACGCGCGAGGTGTAGGGCATCAACTCGACCACCTGGCCCATCAGGCCGCGGGCATCGAGCACCGGCTGGCCCAGCACCACGCCATCGCGCTCACCCTTGTTGATCAGGATGCGATGGGTGAAGGGGTTGGGGTCGATGCCGATCAGCTCGGCCACTTCGACCTTCTCGTTCACCAGCGTCGAGGAATTGAGCAACTCGCGCAACCGTACGTTCTGCTCAGTCAAGGCCGCTAGCTTTTGCAGGCGACCTTGCAGCAGCAAGGCTTCGGTCTTGAGTTTTTCGTTTTCGGCGATCAGCTCGGTACGGCTGCCGAACTGGCTGGCCACACCCTGCCACAACCGCCCGGGCAGATCAGTGAGGGTGTAGGACTCCATCAGCACCAGCGACATCTGGCTGCGCACTGGCTTGAGCAGCGTGAAGCGGGCATCGACCACCATCAACGCAACCGACAGCACGGCCAGCACCAGCAGGCGTACGCCCAGTGTGGGGCCCTTGGCGAAAAGCGGTTTAATAAGCCGCTCCTCGCGGGGAGATGTTCGAAGAGTGATTCATGAGCAGACAAACCGACTGAAATGCAGATAAACAGAAAACGCCCGTGAGGGCGTCGACCCGACGCTTACAGGTAGCACCGCTGGCGCTGCCTGTAAACCGGGCACCTTGATACCGACTGGCCAGCTTACTCGCTGGAGAGCAGGTCCATGGTGTGTTTGTCCATCATTTCCAGCGCACGACCACCGCCGCGAGCAACGCAGGTCAGCGGATCTTCGGCGACGATCACCGGCAGGCCGGTTTCCTGTGCCAGCAGCTTGTCGAGATCACGCAACAACGCGCCACCACCGGTCAGCACCAGACCACGCTCGGCGATGTCCGAAGCCAGCTCGGGCGGGGATTGCTCCAGCGCGCTCTTGACCGCCTGGACGATGGTCGCCAGGGACTCCTGCAGCGCTTCGAGCACTTCGTTGGAGTTGAGGGTGAATGCACGCGGCACGCCCTCGGCCAGATTGCGACCGCGTACGTCGACTTCGCGGACTTCGCCACCCGGATACGCGGTGCCGATTTCCTGCTTGATGCGCTCGGCGGTGGATTCACCGATGAGGCTGCCGTAGTTGCGACGCACGTAGGTGACGATGGCTTCGTCGAAACGGTCGCCACCGACCCGTACGGATTCGGCATAGACCACACCGTTCAGGGAGATCAGCGCGATTTCAGTGGTACCACCACCGATGTCGACGACCATCGAACCACGGGCCTCTTCGACCGGCAGACCGGCACCGATGGCGGCGGCCATGGGCTCTTCGATCAGGAACACTTCACGAGCGCCGGCACCGAGGGCCGATTCGCGAATGGCGCGACGTTCCACCTGGGTGGATTTGCAAGGCACGCAGATCAGCACACGAGGGCTGGGCTGCAGGAAGCTGTTTTCGTGAACTTTGTTGATGAAATATTGCAGCATCTTCTCGCAGACGCTGAAATCGGCGATCACGCCGTCCTTCATCGGCCGAATGGCGGCAATGTTGCCCGGCGTACGGCCGAGCATGCGCTTGGCCTCGGTGCCGACGGCGACAACACTTTTCTGGTTGCCGTGGGTACGAATGGCCACAACTGATGGCTCATTGAGGACGATACCGCGCTCACGCACGTAAATAAGGGTGTTGGCAGTCCCCAGGTCGATGGAAAGATCGCTGGAGAACATGCCACGCAGTTTCTTGAACATGGGAAAGTGACCCTAGGCAACGCGTGGGTAAAAAAGTGCGGCAAACTCTAACAACGACGGGGATTTTGGGCAAGGCGCCAATATGTTAAATTGGCTGTTTTTCCGGACACGCCACCACACAATCGCGCCATATGACCGTAAAATCGCAATTGTGTTCCCTGACAGGCGGAATGTATCCGTTTTGTTTTCCACTGGAGACTCCCCATGGCGCTTGAACGCTCTGACGTGGAAAAGATCGCTCACCTGGCCCGCCTGGGCCTGGCAGAAGCCGATATTCCACACACCCTCGACGCTCTCAACAGCATTCTCGGGCTGGTCGACTTGATGCAAGCCGTCGACACCCAGGGTATCGAACCCCTGGCCCACCCCCTGGAGGCCAGCCAGCGGCTGCGCGCCGACCAGGTTACCGAAACCAATCAGCGCGACGCCTACCAGGCCATCGCGCCGTCGGTCGAAAGCGGCCTGTATCTGGTTCCGCAAGTCATCGAGTAAGGGAAAAGAGCCTGCCATGCATGAAATGACTCTGGCCGAGATCGCTCGCGGACTCGCCGATAAAAAGTTTTCTTCCGAAGAACTGACCCGCACCCTGCTGGCGCGTATCGCCCAGCTGGATCCGCAGATCAACAGCTTCATCAGCGTCACCGAGGAGCTGGCCATCAGCCAGGCCCAGGCCGCCGATGCCCGCCGCGCCCAAGGCGAGACCGGTGCCCTGCTGGGTGCCCCGCTGGCGCACAAGGACCTGTTCTGCACCCAGGGCATCCGCACCAGTTGCGGCTCGAAGATGCTCGACAACTTCAAGGCGCCCTACGACGCCACCGTGGTCGCCAAGCTGGCCGCCGCCGGCACCGTGACCCTGGGCAAGACCAACATGGACGAGTTCGCCATGGGCTCGGCCAACGAATCCAGCTACTACGGCGCGGTCAAGAACCCGTGGAACCTCGAGCACGTGCCTGGTGGTTCGTCGGGTGGCTCGGCGGCGGCGGTGGCGGCGCGCCTGCTGCCTGTGGCCACCGCCACCGATACCGGCGGCTCGATCCGCCAGCCAGCGGCCTTCACCAACCTCACCGGCATCAAGCCTACCTACGGCCGCGTGTCGCGCTGGGGCATGATCGCCTACGCTTCAAGCCTTGATCAGGGTGGCGTGCTGGCCCGCACCGCGCAAGACTGCGCGCTGCTGCTGCAAGGCATGGCCGGCTTCGACCCGCTCGACTCCACCAGCATCGACGAGCCCGTGGCGGACTACAGCGCCACCCTCAACGCACCGTTGCAAGGCCTGCGCATCGGCGTACCGAAGGAATACTTCGGCGCCGGCCTGGACGCTCGCATCGCCGATCTGGTCCAGGCCAGCATCAAGGAGCTGGAGAAGCTCGGCGCGCAGGTCGTGCCGATCAGCCTGCCGAACATGCAGCAAGCCATCCCGGCCTACTACGTGATCGCGCCCGCTGAAGCCTCGTCCAACCTGTCGCGCTTCGACGGCGTGCGCTTCGGCCATCGCTGCGAAAACCCCAAGGACCTCACCGACCTCTACAAGCGCTCGCGCGCCGAAGGTTTCGGGGTCGAGGTGCAGCGCCGCATCCTGGTCGGCGCCTACGCGCTGTCGGCCGGCTACTACGACGCCTACTACCTGCAGGCACAGAAGATCCGTCGCCTGATCAAGAACGACTTCATGGCCGCATTCCACGATGTCGACCTGATCCTCAGCCCGACCACGCCGAACCCGGCCTGGAAGCTCGGCGCCAAGAACGCCGATCCGACTGCCGCGTACCTCGAGGACGTCTACACCATCACCGCCAACCTCGCCGGCCTGCCTGGCCTGTCGATGCCGGCCGGTTTCGCCGACGGCCTGCCGGTGGGCGTGCAACTGCTGGCGCCGTACTTCCAGGAAGGCCGCCTGCTCAACGTGGCGCACCAGTACCAGCAAGTCACCGACTGGCACACCCGTGCTCCTCAGGGCTTTTAAGGAATTATGACTATGCAATGGGAAGTCGTGATCGGGCTGGAGATTCACACCCAGCTCGCCACCCAGTCGAAGATTTTCTCCGGCAGCGCCACCACGTTCGGCTCCGAGCCCAACACCCAGGCCAGCCTGGTCGACCTCGGCATGCCCGGCGTATTGCCGGTGCTCAACCAGGAAGCCGTGCGCATGGCGGTGATGTTCGGCCTGGCCATCGATGCCGAAATCGGCCAGCACAACGTGTTCGCGCGCAAAAACTATTTTTACCCGGACCTGCCCAAGGGCTACCAGATCAGCCAGATGGAGCTGCCGATCGTCGGCAAGGGCCACCTGGACATCACTCTGGAAGACGGCACCATCAAGCGTATCGGCGTGACCCGCGCGCACCTTGAAGAAGACGCCGGCAAGAGCCTGCACGAGGACTTCGCCGGCAGCACCGGCATCGACCTCAACCGCGCCGGCACACCGCTGCTGGAAATCGTCTCGGAGCCCGAGATGAGCAGCGCCAAGGAGGCCGTGGCCTACGTCAAGGCCATGCACTCGCTGGTGCGCTACCTGGGCATCTGCGACGGCAACATGGCCGAAGGCTCGCTGCGTTGCGACTGCAACGTGTCGATTCGCCCCAAAGGCCAGGTCGAGTTCGGCACTCGCTGCGAGATCAAGAACGTCAACTCGTTCCGCTTCATCGAGAAGGCGATCAACAGCGAGATCCAGCGCCAGATCGAGCTGATCGAAGACGGTGGCAAGGTCATCCAGCAGACGCGCCTGTATGACCCCAACACCAACGAAACCCGCGCCATGCGCAGCAAGGAGGAAGCCAACGACTACCGTTACTTCCCCGATCCGGACCTGCTGCCAGTGGTCATCGAGGACGCCTTCCTGGAGGCTACCCGCGCCACGCTGCCCGAGCTGCCGCCGCAAAAGCGCGAGCGCTTCCAGAGCCAGTTCGGTCTGTCGCTGTACGACGCCAGCGTGCTGGCGTCGAGCCGCGAGCAAGCGGACTACTTCGAACAGGTCGCGGGCATCAGTGGCGACGCCAAGCTGGCTGCCAACTGGGTGATGGTCGAGCTGGGCAGCCTGCTCAACAAGCTCGGCGTCGAGATCGACGCCTCACCGGTCAGCGCCGAACAGTTGGGTGGCATGTTGCTGCGCATCAAGGACAACACCATCTCCGGCAAGATCGCCAAGGTGATCTTTGAAGCCATGGCCAATGGCGAAGGCAGCGCCGATCAGATCATCGAAGCCAAGGGCCTCAAGCAGGTCACCGACAGCGGCGCGATCGAGAAGGTGCTGGACGAAATGCTCGCGGCCAACGCCGAGCAGGTCGAACAGTACCGCGCCGCCGACGAGGCCAAGCGCGGCAAGATGTTCGGTTTCTTCGTCGGCCAGGCCATGAAAGCCTCCAAGGGCAAGGCCAACCCGCAACAGGTGAACGAACTGCTCAAGCGCAAGCTCGAGGGCTGATCTCTGTGGCGAGGGGGCTTGCCCCCGATTCGGTATGTCTGACACTTCGCGGTGCCTGACTATCTTTCGGGGGCAAGCCCCCTCGCTACATGTGTCTTGATTACCAGGAACCGGCAATGCGCTACCCGTTTTTCGCTGTCGCCCTCCTCCTGCTCGCCGGCTGTGCCAGCCAGGACGACTCCCCCATCGATCCGCACGGTTATGACGAAACCGGCGTAGCCTCTTTCTACGGTTCTGCTCATCAAGGCAATCGCACCGCCAGCGGTGAGCGCTTCGATCAGCATGACCTCACCGCGGCCCATCGGCGACTGCCGTTCGGTACGCGGGTCAAGATCACCAACCTGAACAACGACCGCAGCGTAGTAGTGCGCATCAATGACCGCGGCCCGCACACGCGCAATCGCCTGGTCGATGTCTCGCGCGCGGCGGCCGAACAACTGGGCATGATCGGCACCGGTACCGCTCCGGTCCGCGTCCAGGACCTTATCGACTGACAAGGAAGCACACTTATCTTCGACCTCGCCAACCTGCCCGCCTTCAGCCTGATGCAACTGGCTCTGGGCCTGATGATGCTCGTCGTCGGCGCCGAGCTGATGGTGCGCTCGACCCTGCGCGTCGCCGCCAGGCTGCAGGTGCGGCCACTGATCGTCGGCCTGACGGTGGTGGCCTTCGGCAGCAGTGCGCCACAAATGGCGATCAGCACCCAGGCGGTCCTCAATGATGCGCCCGATATCGCCGTCGGCAGCGTGATCGGCAGCAGCGTCTTCAGCTTGCTGGTGACCCTGGGCTGTTGCGCGCTGATCACTCCGCTGCGAGTGTCTCGGCAACTGGTGCGCCTGGATCTGCCGATGATGCTCGGTGCCAGTGCGCTGGTCTTCGTGCTGGCGCTCAAGGGGCCATTGGGCCCGGTCGAAGGCATCGTACTGCTGGCGGCCCTGGCGGGTTATCTGCTGTTGCTGCTGCGCCAGGCCCGGGAACATGGCCGCACCTATCCGGCCGCGCCGGTACCGACCCGCACTTGGCCACGCTGCACCATCATGTTCGTGGTGGGCATCGGTCTGCTGGTGGGCGGCGGCCATTGGCTACTGGAGGCCACGGTCGACGTGGCCGGCGACTTGGGCTTGTCGGAGCGGGTCATCGGCCTGACGCTGGTGGCCGTCAGCGCCTCGCTGCCGGAACTGGTCACCTCACTGATCGCCGCCCTGCGTGGCCAGCGTGACATCGCCGTGGCCAATGTGGTGGGCAGCAACCTGCTCAATCTGCTCGGGGTGCTGGGGTTCACCGCGCTGCTGGCACCGCTGCCGCTGTCGATCTCCCCCAATGCGCTGGCGTTCGACCTGCCAGCGATGCTCGGGGTGGCGGCGCTGAGCCTGCCGCTGTTCTATTCAGGGCTGCGCATCACCCGCGGCGAGGGCCTGATGCTGCTGGCGCTGTACGCGCTATACGGCCTGCATCTGGTGTCCTTCGCCACCGGCATGCCGCTTGCGGCCCGGCTTGAACACGCGATGCTGCGCTATGTGCTGCCGCCGATTGGGGTGTTGATCGCGTTTGGCACCTGGCGCGCCTGGCGGCGACAGCATTGAGGCCGGCCCGCCGAAGCGCGTAATCGTCCGGCAAAAGGATCACCAGAGCCGGTCGCTCGCGCTGGCGCTCTTCTACATGCTTTGAATCGCGGCAGTAGAAATAGGCCGGACGGTCAAGAGATAAGCATGGCTCCGCGCTGCACTCGGCTTTTTCTTATACTTGATGCTGACCGCTTCGAGTCCGAACAGGTGCATTATGCGCGCTGTACTTTTGCCGTTTTGGTACGCTCAAGAAACGCCTCCAAGGCTTCGGGCGTATCGCTTTCATACTGATGCATACACGCATTGGTTTGAATATTGAAGACGCACCGGCGCGCTATTGTGTGAGGGAGCAGACCTGAGAAACCAGCTTTCTCAGCACAAAGGACATATTGTTTGGCGAAAATCTCACTGGCATACACCCCCTCGTACCGATAATTGCACCAAAACTCCCAAACGTCCTGTTTTATGTTGGTAATGTAGCTACTCCGCTTTATGGAGGCACATCCCGAGCTATACGTAGTCGTTATGCTTCCCGAAACAGATATGCTGGAGCAGTAGGACAACACATCCTTCCCGACCCGCGAGTGCTCTGCCGCAGTGCATTCAAAATGCGGCTGAACTCGGCTGGCTGCAGCCATTATGCCCGTCATAATAGAGGCGAAGCCCTGATGGGCGTCGCCACACAGCTCTAATTCGACTGCACCTGCGTTCTGATTTACCAACCGGCTCGCGAGGGACTTGTCTGCACTACTTGATACCTCCTCGACAGGACGCATGACGCCAGGGGCGTTATTTGCGCAGCTAAAACCGGGCAACAAGATATTACGCGTCGGCTGATTGGCAGCGATAGGCACAGCGCTGTTTGAATGATTAGTTGTCAACGATGATATTGGCACCCTGAGAATTCCTTATGCCAAATAACTTAGGCCAGGTGCCAGAACACAAAGCAGAGCCGAGGCCGCTTTTAAATGGATCTCGCTACTTGAGTTCAACCGCAATATAGTAATCACGTCCAGCCTCCATGGTGCGATCATAAGTTACGCTTAACGCCTTCAACCCGAACAAATCTAAAATACGCTGGGTACTCTTGCCATTTGCCGTCGACGTGAGGAACTGGTCGAGCGCTTCTGGCGATCCACTGAGGAACCTGCTCATTATCGAATTGGTATCTACGTTGACGACCTCCTCTCGCTTGACTACCTTGGGAAGCAAGCCAAGAAAGCCGTCTTTTTTCGCTATAGCTAGATAGTGACTCGCGAAGATCTCACTCGCATAAGCGCCACCATGCCGGTAGTTGGCGCGAAACGTCCATTGATGGGCTTCGATCTTGCTCTCGTATTGGGCATCAGCCCTGAATTGATGCCCGGTTTTATGCAGTGTCCGGATGACGCCTTGTTCCTTCGTAAACTCTGACCAATAAGGCATGGTGCCTACATGCCTTCCCGGCAAATACCTGGGAGAGCCCAAGTAATGCGGCGCAACCTTCTTTGCCGCCAGCACCACGGCAGAAAGATCCGGGCTGAAGTAGCAATCTGGTGGAATGAATGCCTGCTAAACTGGTGTATAGGCTTCAGGCGCATCGCTCAGCAGACTCACCGGAGTGTTGGCTGAAGACGATCTGGCGAGGTCAGGATCCTTGTGATGCTCGATGAGCACCGCTTCAGACTCCCAAAGTGCCAACGCCTTCTCTGCTAATCGCTCGAAAAGCTTAGTATTTTCTTTAAGGTTTTCAAATTGCTCAGGGCTATACCCAGCTATTCCCATTGAAAACAATTGCTGTGAACGATTTTTAGCGCTTTGCAACAAATAGTGTAAACATTGGTAGTCCTCGGTGCGTGTTACTCCTTCTGGGCATACACCGCGACCCAGAGCCTCAGCAATAGCATCGCGCCGCTCGTTCAGGAAGCTGGCTACGTTGTTCCAGGTCTGGATCTCGGGGTGTCGTTCGAAAAATCCCCGTTTCACAAGCTCCTTATAAGCCCGGGACGCAACATCTTGCCCTGCCAAGGTTGAAGCGCCAAAGCGCTCAGGCAGAACAACAGGCTTGAAATCATCTGGCCCGGCCCCTCCCTCATACAGCATGCGTGCAATGGCTGGAGGTAGTTCATGGTTATTGACTCCGCCAACGACCGGAGGCAAATCAGCACCCTGGTGTGTCCCTGCAAGAGGATGTTGGGAAGATAGATGTCCACGCATCGGCTCGGGGACGCTGCGAATAGCTGTCGAGACGTTGAGCACCGACTGCAATACCGCCTGAAGAGGTGAACCTGTTTCCGGTGGAGTCTTGATACCTGCGGGTGGATGCGCTGAACTATTGTTGGTGATCGAAAACGGCATGGCTAATGACCCGACGATAGGCTAAGGGGGCTGCCCCCGCGCCTCACAACGTATAAGCGTGGCGTCACGGGCTTATTGGGGAAAAGGGCAGGCACTATCGCTTTTGGTCGTCAACCAAACTACCAATAACCGATCAATCAATGCTTCGAGCGTGCACGACACTGTGGCTGCAAATACCTGACCAGGCACCCGGCGTGCCAATGAACGGCAAGCCGACCATCTTCACCAAGCTGGCACTGATAGCCAGGCGGCTGCTTTCCCGTAGCGACGCCAGGGGTGCGGCTCTGCACCTTCGGACATTCTATGGTTTTGGGCAAGCTGTACCGGCCCCTTCGCCAGCAAGCTGTGCTCCCACAGAGTTGGCTGCACAATTGCGCGTTCGGCGGCGAAGAGCGCTTAGATCCACCCACCCCACTGCAGGATGAACACACCGATATTGGTGGTCACCGCCGCCGCGACCGTAGTGATCACCACGATGGCGGCCGCCAGTTGGTGATTGCCCTTGGCCTCGCGGGCCATGATGTAGCTGGACGAGGCCGTGGGCGCGGCGAAATACAGGAACAGGATGCCCAGGTCGGCGCCGCGGAACCCGCACAGCCAGGCGCCCAGGGTGCCGATGAAAGGCAAGCCGACCATCTTCACCAGGCTGGCGCTGATCGCCAGTCGGCTGCTTTCTCGTAGCGACGCCAGTGACAAGGTGCCGCCCACACAGATCAGCGCCAGCGGCAAGGTCATGTTGCCCAGGCTCTGCGCCGAGCCCTCAAGCCAGCGCGGCAAGCCGATCTGCCAGTAGGCGAAGGGAATGGCCGCGACCACGCTGATGATCAACGGGTTGCGCACGATGTTGACGAACAGGCTCCACGGATCGGACTTCATCACTGGGCTGTAGATCGCCAGGATGATCGCCGACAGGGCGTTGTAGAACAGAATCACCAGGCCGGCGAGCACGGCACCCATGGAGATCCCGTAGGCACCGTACATGCTGGCCGCCAGCGCCAGGCCGATAATGCCGTTGTTGCCACGAAAGGCGCCTTGCACGTACACCCCGCGATCGACCTTGGGGCAGCGCCAGATGGCCCAGCCCCAGGCCGCCGCGAAGCTGAGCAAGGTCGCCGCGATAAAGTAGATCAGCACCGAAGGACGCAACGCCGTGCGCAAGTCGGCGTGGAGGATGCCGAGGAACAGCAGCGCCGGCATGGTGACGTTGAAGACCAGGCCCGAGGCGACGCGGATGAAGTTGTCGTCGATCCACTCGATGCGCTTGAGCATCAGCCCCAGAAACAACATGACGAACACCGGAGCGGTGATAGCGAGCGTCTGCAGAAAGATTGCCATCATGCGGTGGGGACCTGTTGCCTGTCGTTAGCTGGCTATCATAGCCAGCCGCCCATAAAAAAGCGCGCTCGTGGCGCGCTGGGTGCTGCGCGAGGCAGCCAATAGGAAGGTCAGGATCGGGGGCTTGTGGCCGGGTGATCCACAGGTGCGAAAGCTGCACCTGGCATCCAGGTAGCGAGGGGGCTTGCCCCCGATAGGCCTTGACTGACACACCAAGGTGAATCAGTCAGGACCTCTCGGGAGCAAGCCCCCTCACCACAGCGTTACTGCGGACCCATCTTGTCCATCAGGGCAGCGAGCATTTCGTACTCTTCGCCGGTCAGGTCGGTCAGCGGGGTGCGCACCGGGCCTGCGTCGTAGCCCGCGATCTTGGCGCCGGCCTTGACGATACTTACAGCGTAACCCGACTTGCGGTTACGGATGTCCAGGTACGGCAGGAAGAAATCGTCGATCAGCTTGCCGACGGTTTCGTGATCATCCTTGGCGATCGCGTGGTAGAAGTCCATCGCGGTTTTCGGGATGAAGTTGAACACGGCCGAGGAGTAGACCGGCACGCCCAGCGCCTTGTAGGCAGCGGCGTAGACTTCAGCGGTCGGCAAGCCGCCCAGGTAGCTGAAGCGGTCGCCCAGACGGCGACGGATCGAGACCATCAGTTCGATGTCGCCCAGGCCATCCTTGTAACCGATCAGGTTCGGGCAACGCTCGGCCAGGCGCTCCAGCAGCGGAGCGGTCAGGCGGCTGACGTTACGGTTGTAGACGATCACGCCGATCTTGACCGATTTGCACACGGCTTCGACGTGAGCGGCAACGCCGTCCTGGCTGGCTTCAGTCAGGTAGTGCGGCAGCAGCAGCAGGCCTTTGGCGCCCAGACGCTCGGCTTCTTGAGCGTATTCGATGGCCTGGCGGGTCGAACCACCGACACCGGCGAGGATCGGCACGCTCTTGGCGCAGGTGTCGACGGCAGTCTTGATGACTTCCGAGTATTCGCTGGCAGCCAGGGAGAAGAACTCACCGGTACCGCCGGCGGCGAACAGCGCGCTGGCGCCGTACGGAGCGAGCCACTCGAGGCGCTTGATGTAGCCTGCCTTGTGGAAATCGCCCTGGGCATTGAAGTCGGTGACCGGGAAAGACAGCAGGCCGGACGAGAGGATGGACTTGAGTTCTTGTGGAGTCATTGTTCGAACACCCTTGAAAGTAATGAGATGAAGGCATGGGCTTCAGCAGCCATTGCCGAAGTCGTACGTCATCGTACAACCATAAATGCAAAGGCTCAAGGGGGTGTTCGAAAATTTATGGAATGGGCACTCAATCCCTGTAGTGAGGGGGGGGGGGGGGGGGGGGGGGGGGGGGGGGGAGGGGAAGGGGGGGGGGGGGGGGGGGGAGGGGGGGGAGGGAGG